>JAJPZY010000090.1 GCA_021204085.1 Clostridiales bacterium
ATTTGGAAAGACTTAATTCCACCCCAAGGTGGAATTTGAGATTGCAAGCGAGAGAAGCGCCGTAGCTTTTATTTTTTTCTTCTCTTTATCGATTAAGTATGCTATAATCTATTCGTATGGCTTTCTGCCATTCGAGGAAGGGGTTTTTTTATGAGCAGAGTAGCGATTGTTACTGACAGCAACAGCGGTATCACTCAGATGGAGGCAAAGCAGCTTGGCGTTTACGTCATGCCGATGCCTTTCTATATTAATGAAGAATTGTTCCTGGAGGATATCACATTGACACAGGAGCAGTTTTATGAGAAGCTGACTGCCGGTGCGGACATTAAGACTTCGGCGCCTGTTGTTGGCGATTTTATTGAGCTCTGGGACAGATTGCTGACGGCTTACGATGAGATCATTCATATACCCATGTCCAGCGGACTCTCCAGCACCTGTTCCACGGCGCAGATGATTGCTCAGGATTATGACGGCAAGGTATTTGTGGTGGACAATCAGCGGATCTCGGTGACACAGCGCCAATCGGTACTCGATGCCAAAATGCTTGCAGATGCCGGAAAGAGCGGGCGTGAGATTTCCGAGATTCTTATGGCGAACAAGATGGAGTCAAGTATTTACATTATGCTGGATACGCTGTATTATCTGAAAAAAGGCGGACGGATTACGCCGGCAGCGGCAGCATTGGGGACACTTCTAAAGCTGAAACCGGTACTGCAGATTCAGGGGGAAAAGCTGGATGCCTTCGCAAAAGCGCGGACCTCAAAGCAGGGGAAGAATATCATGATTAAGCAGATCGTGGACGACTGTCGGGATCGCTTTGGATCTGAGGCGGGGGAGGGAATTCACATATCCATGGCTTATACACATGATCTGGAACCGGCGGAGGAGTTTAAAAAGGAAGTGCAGGCGGTGTTCCCAAACCATGATATTGTTATGCAGCCGCTGTCTTTAAGTGTTTCCTGCCACATTGGTCCCGGAGCTTTGGCAGTGACGGCGACAAAAGCAATATCAAAAGAAGAAATGAGTTGTTAGGATATGGATTTTGAAAAACTGAAAGAAATCAGAAACACGGGCTTTATCCGGGAGGTCGGTTTTGATACTACAGAGATTCATGAGGGCTATGCCAGAGGCGAGATGACGCTTGCTTCAAAACACGGTAACCCGATCGGATCTATTCATGGCGGTGTGATTTTTACAATTGCGGATACGATCGGAGGAGCTGCGGCAACCAGCCGGGGACGGTATGTTACAACGCTCTCCGGCAATATCAATTACCTGCGGCCGGCCATGAATTGTAAAAAGCTGATCGGGGAATCCCGGGAGATAAAAGTGGGAAAGAATGTCTGTGTATATGATGTGATGATCACAGACGAAACCGGGCGGGAAATCGCCATGGCCACCATGACATATTATTATTTGAAAGAAACTGAATTTTAAAGTAAATATATCAGGGAGAACAAGGAGGATAACACAATGGTAAAGGCAGTAGTGGGAGCGAACTGGGGTGATGAAGGAAAGGGCAAGATCACCGATATGCTTGCGAAGGAAGCGGATATCATCGTTCGTTTTCAGGGAGGCGCCAATGCGGGTCATACAATTGTGAATGATTATGGAAAGTTTGCATTGCACACACTCCCGTCCGGATGCTTTTATGGACATACCACCAGTGTCATAGGAAACGGTGTGGCGCTGAACATTCCGATTCTCTTTCAGGAGATTCAGAGTATTGTTGAAAAGGGTGTTCCGATGCCGAAGATCCTGGTCAGTGACCGTGCACAGATGGTGATGCCGTATCATGTATTGTTTGATCAGTATGAAGAGGAGCGGTTGGGTGGAAAGTCCTTTGGCTCGACAAAGTCCGGAATTGCGCCGTTTTATTCTGACAAATACGCAAAGATCGGCTTTCAGGTCAGCGAACTTTTTGATGAGGAACTGTTAAAAGAAAAGGCAGTCCGTGTCTGTGAAACGAAGAATGTTTTGCTGGAGCATCTTTATCATAAGCCGCTGCTGGATCCGGAGGAGCTTCTTGAAACACTGCATCAGTATAAAGAGATGGTAGAACCTTATGTCTGTGATGTATCCTCTTATCTCTGGAATGCGCTGAAAGAGGGAAAACAGATTCTTCTGGAGGGTCAGCTCGGAACATTAAAGGATCCGGATCATGGGATTTATCCGATGGTAACTTCTTCGTCTACTCTGGCGGCCTATGGCGCAATCGGCGCCGGAATTCCGCCGTATGAGATTCAGAAAGTAATCGTTGTCTGCAAGGCATATTCCAGTGCGGTGGGCGCAGGTGCTTTTGTCAGTGAGATTTTCGGTGATGAAGCGGATGAACTTCGGCGCCGCGGCGGCGACGGCGGTGAGTACGGCGCGACCACAGGCCGTCCGAGACGGATGGGATGGTTTGACTGCGTAGCCAGCAAATACGGCTGCCGTCTTCAGGGAGCGACAGATGTAGCTTTCACAGTGCTGGATGTTCTGGGGTATTTAGATGAAATTCCGGTTTGTGTGGGCTATGAGATTGACGGCGAAGTGACTACGGATTTTCCTGTTACATCGAAACTGGAAAAAGCAAAGCCCGTACTTCAGGTTCTGCCGGGATGGAAGACGGATATCCGCGGAATTAAAAAGTATGAGGATTTGCCGGAAAACTGTCGGAAATACGTGGAGTTTATTGAGAAACAGATTGGTTTCCCCATCACGATGGTTTCCAACGGACCGGGACGGAATGACATTATTTACAGATAAAGAAGACAAAAGCTTTCCGCTGTTCCTGAATGAGGACAGACGGAAAGCTTTTTGCTTTTTTGCTGAATTTTTACAAAAAACTGCTTTTCTATTTGTCTAATTTATAGTATACTATATGGGAGTTGTGATTATCCGATGGTAATTATGACCTGAAAATTAATACATGGAAAGAGGGGGCAAGGCAATGGGCAAAGAAATAGTCGCTATGCTTCTCGCCGGCGGTCAGGGATCGCGTCTGTACGCACTGACACAAAAGCTGGCGAAACCGGCAGTTCCTTTTGGCGGAAAGTATCGTATCATCGATTTCCCAATTTCGAACTGCGTGAATTCCGGCATTGATACGGTAGGCGTCCTGACGCAGTATCAGCCGTTTGTACTGAATGAATATATCGGAAACGGACAGCCGTGGGATTTGGACCGCTTAAATGGCGGTATCCATGTCCTTCCGCCTTATCAGAGAGCGAACGGGTCGGATTGGTATAAGGGGACGGCGAATGCCATCTATCAGAATATCTCCTTTATCGAGCGCTATGACCCGGAGTATGTGATTATTCTCTCCGGAGATCAGATCTGCAAGCAGGATTATGCAGATTTCCTGCGTTTCCACAAGGAGAAGAACGCGGAGTTTTCCGTGGCGGTCAGAGAAGTACCCTGGGATGAGGCATCACGTTTCGGCATTATGGTAGCGGACGACGATGATCGGATTTCTGAGTTCCAGGAGAAGCCGAAGGAGTCAAAGTCGAATCTGGCTTCGATGGGTATCTATATTTTCAACTGGGATGTGCTACGCAAGTATCTGGAAGAAGATGAGGCGGATCCGGAGTCGGAAAATGACTTTGGTAACAATATCATTCCGAACCTGCTGCGTGATAGCCGCCGTATGTATGCATATCATTTCAACGGTTACTGGAAGGATGTGGGAACCATTTCTTCCCTTTGGGAGGCAAATATGGAGGTTCTGGATCCGGAGCACAGCGGAATCAACCTCTTTGATGATGACTGGAAGATTTACAGCCGCAATGCAGGAATGACCGGACATAAGATTGGCGCAGATGCCGTGATCGATAATTCCATGATCACAGATGGATGTCTTGTGGACGGCGAAGTTTCTCATTCCATTCTTTACTCCGGCGTAAAGGTGGCAAAAGGAGCTGTGGTTAAGGATGCGGTCATTATGGGCGGTTCCATTATTAAGGAGGGAGCTGTTGTAGAGCACTGCATCGTTGCGGAGAATGCCATTATTGATGAGAATGCTGCAGTCGGTGTTGTAAAAGAGGGAGAGAAGCAGGGCGTTGCTACGATTGGCCCCGGCGTTTACATCGGCAGCGGGACGAAGATCGGTTCTAATGCGATGGTGAGTGAAAATGTAAAGGATGGTGAAGAGATATGGTAAACAGTGCACTCGGTATTATTTTTCCCAATCAGTATGATGAGCTCGTACCGGAACTGACCAGCGAGCGCCTGATGGCTTCCATTCCCTTTGCAAGCCGTTACCGTATGATTGACTTTGCCCTGTCCAGTATGGTAAACAGCGGCATTACGAATATTTCAGTTCTGGCCCGGCAGAATTATCATTCACTGATGGATCATCTGGGATCCGGACGTGAGTGGGATCTGTCCCGCAAAAACGGCGGTCTTACGATCTGGCCTCCGTTTGCGGAAAAGTCCATGAATGTTTACAGAGGCCGTATTGAGGCTTTAGAGCATATCCTCGGATTCCTGAAATCTCAGAAAGAGCAGTTTATCATTATCTCTGACACGAACATTGCTGCTTCCTTTGATTTTAAGGCGTTCATCCAGGCACATGTAGACAGCGGCGCGGATGTGACCTGTGCGTACACGCGTCAGCCTTTGCCGGAAAGCATTATGTCTGCGAGGCTGATGAACAAGGGGATGTACTATACATATGATATCGAAGACGGCATCGTGAAGAAGATGTATATCAATCCTCAGGAAGACGGGGATCAGAACTTCGGCATGAATATCTACTGCATCGACCGTGAGCTGATGATCAAACTGGTGCGGGAAGCTTATATGCAGGGCGGCGTCTATTTTGAGCGCGATGTCCTCTTAAAGAAGCTGGATGAACTGAAGGTTGTCGCTTATCAGTTTACCGGATATTACGGCCGGATCAGCGATATGAAGTCCTATTTCGACGAGAATATGCGCCTTCTGGATGAGGATAATCTGGACGCGCTGTTCTCCCAGCCGGTTTATACAAAGCTTCGTGATGACAACCCGACGCGTTACTTTGACGGTGCGGTTGTTCGGAATGTTATGGCAGCTGACGGCTGCGTGATCGAGGGAAATGTAGAGAATTGTGTCCTCTTCAGAGGTGTGAAGATCGGCAAAGGTGCGACTGTGAAAAATTGTGTCCTGATGCAGGATACAGTTATCGAGGAAGGTGCGGTTCTGGAGCATATCATTACAGATAAGAACGCGTTGATTACTTCTGGTAAAGAAGTCAGAGGAACAGATTCCTTCCCGGTATTTGTCGCGAAATATCAGGTGATTTAGGCCGGATGGAGTATGAATTGGCGTCAAAGATGGTTTTGATGGCACATTTAAGTAAAAACAGCGGGGATTTTTCAATCCCCGCTGTTTTTGACGTCATTATTATTGTCCTGAGCGTTCGAAATGGTTTCTTTGTTGTCTTTGGCGTCTGCTGAGTAATGATCTTTCAGAAGTTTATAAATCATAGTATAGGCCCAGAGCAGTGCCGGCAATACTACCGTTGAGTAAATGGATGCCCGCAGGAGATTCATTGCCTGCTCGCTGCCGATAATTGCCAGAACCAGCGTCGATATATAGAGTGCAACTAATGCGATCGCGCCGATCAGCGCTATGATGCGCTTGACTTTTTTCATAGTAAATCACCGCTTTTGAATCAGATATATAAATCAGGAATTGCGAAAAAGAAAAGCGTCAAACCGGAGATAAAACAACGGGTGACGCTTTTAAGCTGATGACGAGATTTGAACTCGTGACCCCTTCCTTACCAAGGAAGTGCTCTACCCCTGAGCCACATCAGCATGTCAGTTTTCGCTGACTTATGTACTATACTACAGGACATTCAAAAAGTCAAATACTTTTTCATTAAAAAAATTGTTGCGCAAAAATATTTTTAAGTTTCTCTTGCAATCTGTTCAGTTTTTGTATATTATAGTTTTCGATGGAGATATAGCTCAGCTGGGAGAGCATCTGCTTGACGTGTAGAGGGTCACAGGTTCGAGTCCTGCTATCTCCATTGATGAAAGCCGGGAAGTTGTATTCCCGGCTTTTACTTTGCCTTTCCGGCGGTTTGCTTTTTCAAATTTTTCATACGGTTTTTAGACTATCCGATTGTTTATCTTACCAAAGCCCTTTATATTTGAAACTGAGAAATCGACAGCGAAAATTACTTTTCATATACAGTATAGTGATGCCGTTTCAGCAATGTCACAGCTTTGTCATAGGACTGATGGTCGTAAAACTCCACCTGCAGGACGCCCTGTTGGAACTCCCGGTTATGGATGATACCGATGTTTTTAATGCTGATGCTGTTGGTTGCCAGAATTGTGGCAATTGTCGCGATTCCGCCCGCTTCATCGATCAGGTCAAGGAACAGCCGGTAAATCGGACGGAGCGCACCGCGGTTGATGTTGAAGGAATCGCGGTATTCTTTGGCGGAACTGAAAAAATTACGGATTTCCGCCTGGTCTCCGTGCGCGATGGTTTCTTTTGTCTCCTGAAACTTGTCGATAAAATCGTCGATCAGTTCAAGTATCTGGTCTTTGTTGGCCACACAGATATTTTCCCACATGCAGGGATCGGAAGAAGCTACACGCGTAATATCCTTGAACCCGCCGGCTGCGATCGTCCGCAGCGTTTCGCTTTCGTCATCCAGACCTTTTACCAGATTCACCAGGGTACAGGCGATGACAGTCGGAAGATGGCTGATGGAACCCACGGAAAAATCATGCTTCTTATAATCAAGAATCAGAGGAATCGCGCCGATGCTCTTGATAAATAACTCGAATTCGATGACTTTTGAGTGGGAAACCGTGGGCGTCGGAGTCAGGACATAATAGGCGTTTTCCAGCATGTAAGGCGTGGAATTCTCATAACCGGTGTGTTCCGTGCCGCACATGGGATGTCCGCCGATGAAATGCTTCTCCAGATCCGGAAACAGGTGGATGTTTTCGTGAATTTTATTTTTTACACTTCCGACATCAGTTAACAGCATGTTTGCATGCAGAAGATCGGAAAGCTTCTGTACATACTCATTATTATCCAATACCGGTGCGCACAGGTAGATGTAATCACAGTCCGCAAATGCGTCTGTTACGCCGTCGCAGGCTTCTGTGATCACGCCGTCTTCCATTGCGGCCGCGAGGGTCTTAGCGCATGTGTCGTATGCGATCAGCGGAATATCCGGATAAATGCGGTGGATCGTTTTTGCGACAGAACCGCCGATATGTCCGAGACCGATAAAGCCAATTTTCTTTGGATTCATTTGTTTTTTGTCCTCCAAAACAGTGAATTGCATAATCGGTATAGATTTTAATACTTTTACGTGGGAAAGTCAATGATATGATTTTTGACCGGAAGAGAATCTTCTGTGATATGCATCGAACTGTTTTATATGTGCAAAAATATCTGCTGTTTGTCAGCCTTTGCGATTCCGCCTTGCCGAAATTGCATAAAAATAGTTGCAAAAACGGATAAAGTTTAGTAGAATGTAACCAGAGTGCGGTTGTGCGGTTCTGAAATTGCCGACGAGCGCGAAGAATTTTAAATTGGAGGATACGTTTATGAAGATTTACACCACGGACAAAATCCGTAACGTTGTTGTTTTGGGTCATGGCGGAGCCGGCAAGACGACACTGGTGGAGGCGATGGCCTACCTTGCGGGCGTTACGACCCGTATGGGAAAGGTAAATGACGGCAATACCATCAGCGATTTTGATAAAGAGGAGATTAAGAGGGGATTTTCTATCAGCACTTCCGTAGTTCCGGTTGAATGGGGCGACACCAAGATTAACCTTCTGGATACCCCCGGTTTTTTTGATTTCGTGGGTGAAGTCGAGGAGGCTGCTGCGGCGGCGGATGCTGCGATCATCGTTATCAATGGAAAGTCCGGTGTTGAAGTCGGTACACAGAAAGCGTGGGAGATTTGCGAGCGGTATCATCTTCCCAGACTGATCTGTGTAACCGGGATGGACGATGACAATGCAAGTTTCCGTCAGGTGGTTCAGGATATGCAGGAGCTCTACGGAAAGAAGATTGCGCCGTTTCATATTCCTCTTCGCGCGAATGAGAAGCTGGTCGGCCTGATCAATCTGATCACACAGGAAGCGTTTAAGTGGGATCGAAACGGCAATACGGTTCCGACAGAAGTTCCGGATTATTCCCATGCAAATATTGAACTTCTCCGTGAGGCGCTGATCGAAGCTGTCGCTGAGACCAGCGAGGAATATATGGAGCGCTATTTTGAGGGCGACGAGTTTTCTGAGAACGAGATTCGTCAGGCGCTTCGTGTCAGCGTGATCGACGGGTCGATTGTTCCGATCTCGGTTGCGGCCGGGATTGAAGCGCACGGCGTTTTTACCCTGCTGGATGATATCCTGAAGTACCTTCCCAGCCCGGATAAAAAAGAGTGCAAAGCGATCAATACAAAGTCAAATGAAGTATTTAACGCGGACTTTAATTTTGCAAAGCCCAAGAGTGCATATATTTTTAAGACGATTGTGGATCCGTTTATCGGTAAATATTCCCTGATAAAAGTCACCTCCGGCGTTATTAAGACGGATGATGTTCTTTACAATGAGGAACGGGGTATGGATGATAAGATCGGCAAAGTATATGTGCTTCGCGGCAATAAGCCGGAAGAAGTATCTGAGCTTCATGCCGGAGATATCGGAGCGCTGGCGAAGCTGAATAAAGTTGTTACGACAGATACACTGTCTACAAAATCGACTCCCGTCGTCTTTATCCGGACAGCCATTTCCAAGCCGTATACTTACATGAGCTTCAAACCGGTGAACAAGGCGGATGTGGATAAGGTTTCCCAGTCCCTGCAGAAGATCATGCAGGAAGATCTGACTCTGAAGGTTGTCAATGACAGTGAGAATCATCAGACCCTGCTTTACGGCATCGGCGATCAGCAGCTGGATGTTGTGGTCAGCAAACTGCAGGAGAAGTATAAAGTACAGATCACACTGGAACAGCCGCGTGTGGCATTCCGTGAGACCATTCGGAAAAAATCAGACGTGGAAGCCAAGTATAAGAAGCAGTCCGGCGGACATGGTCAGTATGGTCATGTAAAGATGACCTTCGAGCCGTCCGGGGATCTTGAATCTCCGTACGTATTTGAACAGATTGTTGTCGGCGGTACCGTTCCGAAAAACTACTTCCCGGCAGTTGAGAAGGGAATTCAGGATGCGGTTGAAAAGGGACCTCTGGCCGGATATCCGGTTGTCGGTGTAAAGGCAGTTCTCTATGACGGATCTTATCATCCGGTAGATTCCTCCGAGATGGCATTCAAGACCGCATCTATTCAGGCATTTAAGAAAGGATTTATAGAAGCCTCCCCGGTACTCTTAGAGCCTATTTCCTCTCTTAAAGTTCTGGTTCCGGACGCATACACCGGCGACGTCATGGGCGACCTGAACAAGCGCCGCGGCCGTGTGCTCGGCATGAATCCGGTTGACGGCGGAAAGCAGGAGATCATCGCTGATGTACCGACAGCTTCTCTCTTCGGGTACAACACAGACCTTCGCTCCATGACCGGCGGCAGCGGCACCTACTCCTACGAGTTCGCTCGCTACAAGCAGGCACCGGCTGATATTCAGGAGAAAGAGATCGCTGCGAGAGCAGAAGAGTAAATACTGTTTTTCAGGATAAAATATGAGTAATAAAGGCGGGTATCACATACACAGTGCTGTGTATTGTGATACCCGTTTTTCCTTCAGCTGTCCAAATTGTTCGCTCAGGATGAGGCAGGCACAAAACAGAATCACATTCTTTTTCGCACCCTTGTTGATTTCATCGGAATCTTGTGATACACTTTCTGAATGGATAAATAGATTCGCAAATAGAAGCGCAGATTTTCACACTGCGCCCTAAGTATACAGGAGGAAATGAGTCATGGCAGTACCTTATAATCACAAAGTAGTGGAGCCGAAGTGGCAGAAAGTCTGGGATGATGAAAAAGCTTTTGCCGCAACCGATGATTATTCAAAACCGAAATATTATGCTTTGGTGGAGTTCCCCTATCCGTCCGGACAGGGGCTTCATGTGGGTCATCCGAGGCCGTATACAGCCCTGGATATTGTGGCAAGAAAGCGCCGGATGCAGGGATACAATGTCCTTTATCCTATGGGGTGGGATGCTTTTGGCCTTCCCACAGAGAATTACGCGATCAAAAATAAAATTCATCCGGCGGTTGTGACGGAGAATAACGTGGCGCGTTTCAAGAACCAGCTGCATTCCCTTGGTTATTCTTTTGACTGGGACCGCGAAATCAATACGACAGATCCGGAATACTATAAGTGGACGCAGTGGATTTTTCTTCAGCTGTTTAAGAAGGGACTCGCATACAAGAAGGAAATGCCGATTAACTGGTGTACTTCCTGTAAGGTCGGTCTTGCCAACGAGGAGGTTGTAAACGGCGTCTGTGAGCGCTGCGGTTCTCCGGTTGTCCGCAAGGTAAAGAGCGAGTGGATGCTCAAGATTACGGACTATGCGGATAAGCTGATCGAGGGACTTGATGATGTGGATTACATTGAGCGTGTAAAGGTTTCCCAAAAGAACTGGATCGGCCGTTCCACCGGTGCGGAAGTAGATTTCCCAATCAAGGGGAAGGAAGAGAAGCTTCGGATTTATACGACCCGCGCGGATACGCTGTTCGGTGTTACCTACATGGTAGTTTCCCCGGAGCATCCGTATCTTGATAAATATAAGGATGAGATCAAAAACTGGGATGAGATTGCCGCATACCGCGAGATGGCTTCCCGGAAGTCCGATTTTGAACGTGCGGAACTGGCGAAAGATAAGACCGGTGTGGCGATTGACGGTCTGACCGCGATTAACCCGGTGAATCAGCAGGAGGTGCCGATCTGGGTATCGGATTATGTGCTGATGAGTTACGGTACCGGCGCGATCATGGCAGTCCCGGCGCATGACAGCAGAGACTGGGAGTTCGCGAAAAAGTTTGATCTTCCGATCATTCAGGTTGTCGCGAAGAACGGGGAAGAAGTGGATGTGAATGAAGCTGCGTTTACCGACGTGGCTACCGGTGTACTGGTAAATTCCGGTTTTCTGAATGGCCTGGAGGTTCGTGAAGCTAAGAATAAAATGATCGCTTATCTTGAGGAAAACGGCATTGGTACGGCGAAAGTTAATTACAAGCTCCGTGACTGGGTGTTTTCCCGCCAGAGATACTGGGGGGAGCCGATTCCCATTGTGGAGTGTGAGAAGTGCGGCTATGTTCCGATTGACGAGAGTGAATTGCCGCTGCTTTTGCCGGAAGTAGACAGTTATATGCCGACAGACAACGGAGAATCTCCGCTGGCTGCTATGACTGACTGGGTCAACACGACCTGTCCCTGCTGCGGCGGACCGGCAAAGCGAGAGACAGATACCATGCCTCAGTGGGCGGGTTCTTCCTGGTACTTCCTCCGGTATACAGATCCGAAAAATAAGGAAGCGCTTGCAAGCAAAGAAGCTCTGGAATACTGGATGCCGGTGGACTGGTATAACGGCGGCATGGAGCACACGACGCTCCACCTTCTGTATTCCCGGTTCTGGCATAAATTCCTTTATGATGAGGACGTTGTGCCTTGCCCGGAGCCGTATCAGAAGCGGACGTCTCACGGTATGATTCTCGGTGAGAATGGGGAGAAGATGTCCAAATCCCGCGGAAATGTAGTAAATCCGGATGATATAGTCCGTGAATACGGGGCGGATACTTTGCGTACCTACGAGATGTTTATCGGCGCATTTGATCTGGCTGCTTCCTGGTCGGAGGACGGCGTGAAGGGCTGCCGCAGATTCCTCGAGCGTGTGTGGAGGCTTCAGGATATCGTAACGGATGAGATCGGTTATTCGAAGGATCTGGAGACGAAGATGCATCAGACAATTAAGAAGGTTTCCAATGATTTTGAAAATCTCAAATACAATACGGCAATTGCCGCAATGATGGCGCTTCTGAATGATTTCTATACGAAGGGGAGCATTACAAAAGATGAATTAAAGACACTGGTTGTTCTTCTGAATCCCGTGGCGCCCCATATTACGGAGGAGATCTGGAGTCAGATCGGCAGTGAGGGCAGAGTCTACCAGCAGTCCTGGCCGGAGTATGATGAGGCGAAGACCGTGGAGTCTACGGTAGAGATTGCGGTTCAGATTAACGGCAAGATGCGGGCAACGATTTCAATCGCGAAGGATGAAGCGAAGGAAGCAGTGCTCGCCAAAGCGAAGGAAGCGGTAGCCGCAAAACTTACAGGGAATGTTGTAAAAGAAATCTATGTTCCCGGCAGGATTGTTAACCTCGTGATGAAATGATCGAGATGAGGTAAGGAGTTCGTATGAGAGTTGATCTGTTTTCCATCGGTAATTTTACGATTCATACCTATGGGCTGATGATTGCCGTCGGGATTATCCTGGCGGTGATTATCGCCATGCGCCGGGCAGATAAGCTCGGGCTGGATGGTGAGGAAGCGCTGAACCTGGCGATCATCTGTGTCGTAATCGGTTTCCTGGGGGCGAAGCTCCTCTTTGTACTGGAAAATTTTCGGGCATTTCTGGAAAATCCGCTTGCTGTACTGGGATCCTCCGGTTTTGTTGTCTACGGCGGTATTGTCATCGGGATTCTTGCGGTTCTGATTTACTGCAAAGCGATAAAGAAAATCAGCTTCTTTCGATATACGGATCTGCTGTTCCCATCCGTTGCACTGGCACAGGCATTCGGACGGATCGGGTGTTTTTTTGCCGGCTGTTGTTACGGAAAGGAAACGGATGCCTGGTGGGGCGTGGTCTTTCCGGCGGGGAGTTTTGCCCCTGCCGGTGTATCTTTAATCCCGACACAGCTGATTTCATCTGCGGGTGATTTTGCTATCTGTGTGATCCTGCTGTTATACAGTAAGCGGGCAAAAAAGGTGGGCGATGTTTCGGCTCTCTATCTTTTGTTATACGGAATCGGGCGGTTTTGTGTTGAAATCCTGAGAGAAAATACGCAGGGCGGTATCGGTATCTTTACTACCGCACAGGTTTTTTCGTTTGTCTTTATCGGTGCGTCGATCATTCTTTTTATCCGCAACCGTGTGAGCAGACACTCTGAAAATTATCATGAAAAGGTATATTCCATCTGGATGTAGCGGCTGATTAAGACGGGAGGATGTATTGTGAGCAAAAAGGCTCTGATTGCGATGAGCGGCGGTGTGGATTCCAGCGTGGCTGCTTTTCTGATGAGAGAAGCCGGATATGACTGCATCGGAACAACGATGAAACTGTTTCATAATGAGGATGTGGGAATTCCGCGGGAGCACAGCTGCTGTTCCCTGGATGATGTGGAGGATGCGCGGAGTGTCGCGTACTCTCTCGGAATGCCTTATTATGTTTTTAATTTTGCGGAACGGTTTGAGGAGGCCGTGATTTCCGGCTTTATCGCTGCATATGAGAATGGGAGAACGCCCAATCCGTGCATTGACTGCAACCGTTATCTGAAGTTTGAAAAGCTGTTTTTGCGCGCACAGGAATTATGCTGTGATTATGTTGTGACCGGACACTACGCCCGCATTGAACGGGATGAGTATACGGGGCGGTATCTTTTAAAAAAAGGCGCAGATGCCTCAAAAGACCAGAGCTATGTCCTGTATTCTCTGACGCAGGAGCAGCTGGCGCACGTGCAGTTTCCTCTGGGAGATCTGTCAAAAAGTGAGGTGCGCCGTATCGCGCAGGAACAGGGATTTATCAATGCAAAAAAACTGGACAGCCAGGATATCTGTTTTGTTCAGAACGGAAAATACAGTGATTTTATTGAGTCCTATACGGGGAAACATTATCCGGAAGGGGATTTCATTGATAAGGACGGTAATGTCCTGGGACGGCATAAGGGAATTATCCGATATACCGTCGGGCAGAGAAAAGGGCTGGGAATTGCATTTTCCCAACCGATGTATGTAGTAAAGGTTAACCCATTGGATAATACAGTAACTTTGGGAACCAATGAAGAACTTTTTTCTTCGGTACTGACGGCAAAAGATATCAATCTGATTTCTGCGGAGCATCTGGAAGCGCCCATGCGTGTAAAAGCGAAAGTCCGCTATCGCCACGCAGAGCAGTGGGCGACGGTGACGCAGACGGATGAGGATACGATTCGTGTGGTTTTTGACGAGCCGCAGCGGGCGATCACAGCCGGACAGGCTGTTGTGCTTTATGACGGAGATGCGGTAGTCGGCGGCGGGACGATCGTATGAGACAGGATAAGGAAAATATATGGACATAGCAGATAAGCTGATTCGAGAGCATCGACTCACAAAAGAAGAATATGCTGAGCTGATCAGGGCGTATGAAGATGAAAATCTTGCGAAAAGACTCGCGGATGAGGCGGTCCGTCTTCGGCGGGAGATTTACGGTGATGCTGTCTATGTCCGCGGCCTGATTGAGTTTACAAATATCTGTAAAAATGATTGTTTATACTGCGGAATTCGAAAGAGCAATCCGAATGCGGAGCGTTATCGCCTGACAAAAGAGGAAATCCTGGATTGCTGTGTTCAGGGATATCATTTGGGGTATCGTACTTTTGTCCTGCAGGGCGGTGAGGACGGGTATTATACGGATGAACGTCTCGCGGACATTGTATCTGCGATAAAAAGTAAATATCCGGACTGCGCGGTTACTCTTTCTGTCGGGGAACGCTCTTTTGAAAGCTATCGTCTGCTGAAAAGCGCAGGGGCGGATCGTTATCTGCTGCGTCATGAAACAGCAAATGTGCAGCACTATCAGAGGCTGCATCCGCCGGAACTTACCCTGGAAAATCGAATGCGGTGTCTGCGCGATTTAAAACAGCTGGGGTATCAGGTGGGCGCAGGATTTATGGTTGGAAGCCCTTATCAGACCGCAGAATGTCTGGCAGATGATCTTCTGCTTTTACAGGAGTTTCAGCCGGAGATGGCGGGGATCGGGCCGTTTATTCCGCATCATGATACGGAGTTTGCCAATGAACCGGCCGGCAGTGTGGAACTGACGCTGTTTTTACTTTCGATTATCCGGATTATGCTGCCGCATGTGCTTCTTCCCGCAACAACAGCTCTCGGAACACTGAATCCGGTCGGCCGCGAACGCGGTATGTTGTGCGGGGCGAACGTAGTCATGCCCAATCTGTCACCGGTAGAGAACCGGAAAAAATATGAGTTATATGATAATAAGATCTGTACCGGCGAGGAGGCGGCGGAGTGTCGCGGCTGCCTTGCCAACCGAATGAAATCGGTGGGCTTTCGGCTGGTAACAGACAGAGGAGATTACTGTCCGTGACGTCAATTCGGCATCAGGTACCTCGTCAGAACAGTCAATTGCCAAATGAATTGAATATATTATATTGTAACCCGTCAGCAGATTTGAAAAATGAACAGGAGCGAGGGAAAATGAATACAGGAATCAGTTCGGGAAAAACCGTTGAGGATGCGGAAAATATTGTCAATCTGATCATGACTGATTATCAAAAGGGGCGCAATATTGATAAAAAGGACGACTTTTATGATCAGCCCAGCAAGGAAGTAATTATTGATATCATCAACAAACTGATGAAAATTGTTTATCCCGGTTATTTCCGCGACCGGGAGTACAAGAGTTATAATGCCGGGAACCATCTGGCTACGCTTATTGAAGACGTTATGTACCGCCTCCATAAGCAGATTGTCCGGGTCGGAAAGTTTTCTCCGCGTTATGAGAATGTATGTCAGGAAAAGATAGAGCATGAGGCTTATCTGATCACGCTGGAGTTTTTTCATCGGATTCCAATGATCCGTGAATATCTCGAGGGAGATCTGGAAGCTGCTCTTGAGGGTGATCCGGCTGCGCAGAATTATGATGAGATTATTCTTGCCTACCCCGGTTTGTACGCGATTACGGTGAATCGTCTGGCTCACGAACTGTTTCTGTTAAATGTCCCGCTGATTCCGCGTATCATGACGGAGCACGCGCACAGCCTTACGGGAATCGATATTCATCCGGGGGCGACGATCGGACATCATTTCTTCATTGATCACGGAACGGGAATCGTTGTGGGTGAGACAACTGTGATCGGCGATAATGTCAAAGTCTATCAGGGAGTGACCCTTGGCGCGCTTTCCACGAAGGGCGGGCAGAAACTGCGTCATGTAAGGCGTCATCCGACGATTGAGGACAATGTAACCATTTACTCCGGTGCGTCAATCCTCGGCGGCGAGACGGTGATCGGCAGAGATTCTGTGATCGGTTCCAATGCGTTTATCACAAAGTCGATTCCGGCCGGGACGCGAGTCAGTATTCGGCAGCAGGAACTGCAGTTTTCCGGGAAGCAGAAGAGCTGCGGGAATGAATTTGAGGATGATACGTGGTTTTATATCATCTGATTCTGGCAATTTATTCATAATCTTTTAATCCTTTCTTTACGGAAAAGGCACGAATCCGTGTTATTATAATTCAGAGCCGGACAGGAAGGTATCAATATCAACTCATTGACAGCCGGCCGGATATGGCCGGCTGTCTTATGCCTGAAGGATCCGGTCTGAAGTACAATGACACAGGAGTGAACCATTTTGACAGAAATATGTGATATTTTAGACAATTGCAGCGTGGAAGGCGAAGTAGAACAGGTAACATTTTTGCCGCAGATCAACGATCAGATGGATGATAAGGCGCAGTTTGAACGTCTGATGTTTTTTTATGAGGCGGGAATTCGCCAGATGACTACAAAGCTGGAGATACTAGACCGCGAGTTCCAGCACGGCAAGGACAGAAATCCGATCGAGAATATTAAGGGAAGGCTGAAGTCGTTGGAGAGCATTGAAAAGAAGATGGAAAAACGCGGCTTGCCGATGACGATCAGCAGCATGGTGAATAACATTTATGATATCGCGGGGATCCGCGTGATCTGCCCTTTTATCACGGATGTTTACCAGATTGCACAGATGCTGATTTCTCAGACAGATGTAGAACTTGTCCAGATGAAAGACTATATCCGTAATCCAAAGGAAAACGGATACCGCAGTCTTCATCTGATCGTAAAGATTACCGTCTTCTTTTCGGACACGGCGCATCAGGTACCGATTGAGATCCAGCTTCGTACGATAGCGATGAATTTCTGGGCAAGTACAGAGCACCAGCTTCGCTATAAGAAGGATAAGGAGTTCACTCCCGAGATGCACAAGCGCCTGAAAACCTGTGCGGAGCTTATGGCGGACGCGGATTACCAGATGCAGAAGCTCGCAGAGGAGATTCATTTTTAACTGTCATCGTCTTTTTAACATTCTGAGAATCATCTTCGCCCGCTGTTTTTCGGCGGGCGGCATGGATTCCATCAGATGATCAATCACAAAGTCGGTTTCCTGTTCGGAAAACCGGATTCCCCGGTCTCTGGCTTTCCCGGAAAAAGCCGTAAGCATACGCATCATTTCCCGGGCGCTGCCTGTTTTTTCCTCACTCATAAAATTCATAAGAAACTCCAGCTTTTCCGGTGAAAGATTTTGAAAAGCCGGATTGTTTTGCATTTCGTCAGTTGTCATAAATCAAACATCCCTTCTGTCCTCAGGGTTTCATAGGAAGATAACATATCCATTGTGTGAATCATATTATCGATATTATCTGCTTCCTGGGGCGTGCAAAATTCCTTTATTGCCTGTAGCATATGCAGGGTGCGGTCTGTTGGTGACTCATTTTCGCAGGTATGAAGTTCTGCGGTCTCCGTTTTTGCTTCCGGGTCAAAAAGCTGCATGGTTTTCTGCAGTTCAATCAGCCGTATCATAAGTGACAGGCCGCGCTGCCGGGTGCTGTCTAAGTATGGCACCATGGCTTTTAAAATTTGCAGATCCCTGCTCTGAATCAGGGTATCCAGGATCGGTTGTCTGGCTGTCTCATCGCTCAAGTTATCCCTCCGTTCTGAAAAGACTGTTTGTTCAAAGATTCCCGCCGTAAAAACAGGCAGAATGTACATGAAATCAGGATACAGGCTGCTATATAATTATGCCTGTATGGCTGAAAATATGAAAAAAGGAGGAACCTTTTTAAAGACTATGCGATAACCAATCGGATGAAGGTCAGTTTATAAGACGTTGGAAAACACAGATAAAATCTGAAATTCATAATATAATCAATGAATAAACAAAAAGGAAACAGCCATGCGGCATATTGTATATGACGGCGAAAGCTTTTATGAACTGGATGAGGAGTGCCTGAAAAAGAAAGAAGAAGAAGAGCGCAGAAAAGAAACTGCCTGGCAGAGAAAACCGGAATCCGGAACAGATTACAGCGTAAAAAGAAGGAGAAAGCGCAAATAACGGTTTTTGTTAACCGGAAACGGCAGTTTTTAGTGAACCGCTGCAAAAACCCCGGCATCAGAAATGATACCGGGGTTTAAGGAGGAAAAGAAGATACAGACTAGAAACAGAAACCGTTGTTATTGTTTCCGCAGCAGCAGCACAACAGGCAGATCAAAAGCAGGGTTTCGCAGCTGTCGCCGTTGCCGGAAAGGCAGGAAGAGCCGTTGTTTCCGCAGCAGCAAAGCAGCAGAATGATCCAGAGAATGGAAGAGCATCCTCCGCTCTCATTTCCGCACCCGCAGTTTGTAGCAGCCAAATCACTCATGTTTTCAGCCTCCGAATAGATATTTACATTTCATAGTATGTGGAAGGCAGGTCCATGTTTCCGGATACTTGACAAAAAAAGATGGGAAAGATATGATACTCGAAGGTGTTACTAAATTACAACGTGAAAGGAAGGAACGTCTTATGGAAAAAATCAAAATGACTACTCCGCTTGTTGAAATGGATGGAGATGAGATGACGAGGATTCTCTGGCAGTATATCAAGGATGAACTGCTTCTTCCGTTTGTCGATTTGAATACAGAATATTATGATCTCGGCCTTGTCCATCGGAATGAGACAGATGATCAGGTGACGATTGACGCTGCGAATGCAACCGCTAAGTATGGTGTCGGCGTGAAGTGCGCAACCATTACACCCAATGCCGCGCGAGTGAAAGAGTACAATCTGAAAGAAATGTATAAAAGCCCGAACGGTACGATCCGGGCCATTTTGGACGGCACGGTTTTCCGGGCGCCGATTAAGGTAAAGGGGATTGAACCCTGTGTGAAGAATTGGAAAAAGCCCATCACAATTGCCCGTCATGCGTATGGAGATGTTTATAAATGCAATGAGATGGTAATCCCGGGACCCGGGAAGGTAGAACTGGTGTATACGGCTGAGGACGGGACGGAGAGCCGGGCGCTTGTCCATGATTTTACCTCTGCCGGTATCGTACAGGGACAGCATAACCTGAATCAGTCCATAGAGAGCTTTGCCAGAAGCTGTTTTAATTATGCGCTGGATACGAAGCAGGATCTGTGGTTTGCGACTAAGGATACGATTTCCAAAAAGTATGATCATACATTCAAGGATATCTTTGCGGAAATCTTTGCGGCGGAGTATGAGGAAAAGTTTAAAGAAGCGGGAATTACATATTTTTACACGCTGATTGACGATGCGGTTGCCCGTGTGATGAAGGCGGAAGGCGGTTTCATCTGGGCCTGCAAAAACTATGACGGCGACGTGATGAGCGATATGATTTCCTCCGCCTGCGGTTCTCTGGCCATGATGACTTCCGTTCTGGTTTCGCCGTCCGGAGTCTATGAATATGAGGCAGCTCACGGAACGGTGATGCGGCATTATTACAAACATCTGGCCGGTGAAGAGACTTCCACGAATTCTGTAGCTACAATTTTTGCGTGGACCGGAGCGCTTCGGAAGCGCGGTGAGCTGGATCAGATTCCGGAGCTTATGCAGTTCGCGGACAATCTGGAAAAAGCCTGCATTGACACGATTGAGTCCGGTCAGATGACCAAAGATCTGGCCCTGATCACAGAGATGCCGGATCCGACCGTGCTTAACAGCCTTGATTTTATTAAAGCAGTCAGAAAGACGTTAGAGAAGATGTTATGATCTTAGCATGTCAGTCCATAAGTAAATCATTCGGAACAGATGCAGTTTTAAAACAGGTTTCCTTCCATGTGGAGGAATATGAGAAGGTGGCAGTGGTCGGCATCAACGGTGCCGGCAAGTCTACCCTCTTAAAGATTATTATGAAGGAGCTTGCACCGGACGAAGGTATTGTGACGCTGGAAAAAAATAAGACCATCGGCTATCTGGCGCAGCATCAGGAGATTGCCGGACACAGTACTGTTTATGAGGAAGTCCTGGAGGCGAAGCGGGAAATTATTGATATGGAAGCCCGGATCCGGGCCATGGAAGAGGAGATGCAGACCCTTCCCGGCGAGGATGTGGATGCATTTATGACCCGTTACCACAGGCTTCTTGATACATTTGAGGCGCGGGACGGTTACTCTTATGTCAGCGAAGTTACAGGCGTTTTAAAGGGACTCGACTTTTCGGAGTCCGAGTTTGACAAACCCTGCGGTACCCTTTCCGGCGGTCAGAAGACAAGAGTCTCACTTGCAAAACTGCTGGTGAGCCGTCCGGATATTATTTTGCTGGATGAGCCGACCAACCATCTGGATATCGAGTCGATCAGCTGGCTGGAGACTTTTCTGCAGAATTATAAAGGCGCGGTGATTCTTGTTTCTCATGACAGGTATTTCCTCGACCGGGTTGTGACAAAGGTAGTGGAGATCAGTCTGCATCGGTCCGCTGTCTATGTCGGAAATTATTCCGATTATGCGCAGAAAGCGGCGAAGGTCCGTGAGGACAGGCTTCGCGCTTATTATAATCAGCAAAGAGAGATTCACCGTCAGGAAGAAGTGATCGAAAAACTGAAGTCCTTCAACCGTGAAAAATCGATCAAGCGTGCGGAAAGCCGGGAGAAGCTGCTGGCAAAGGTTGAGGTGCTGGAAAAGCCGCAGGAAGAAAAGTCCGAGATGAATATGACTTTAAAGCCAGCGGTTGTCAGCGGAAAAGATGTGTTAATGGTTGAAGGCCTTTCGAAAGCATTCGGCTCAAAAGTTCTGTTTCGGGATATTTCCTTTGAGGTGAAACGCGGGGAGCGTGTAGCGCTGATCGGGCAGAACGGAACAGGAAAGACGACCATTTTAAAGATTCTCAATCAGATTGCGGATGCGGATGACGGATGCTTTCGGCTTGGGTCCAATGTAAAGATTGGTTATTATGATCAGGAACAGCAGCAGCTTCACATGGAAAAGACTCTGATGGAGGAAATCGCTGATGATTATCCGAATCTGACACAAACGAGGATCCGATCGGTGCTGACAGCGTTCCTGTTTACGGAGGATGATGTGTTCAAGAGGGTCGGAGACTTAAGCGGCGGCGAGCGCGGGCGCCTGTCTTTGGCGAAGCTGATGCTGTCAGAAGCGAATTTCCTGGTCCTGGATGAGCCTACCAATCACCTGGATATTCCCTCGAGGGAAATCCTGGAAGAGGCGCTGAACCGTTATGAGGGTACGGTGCTTTTTGTTTCCCACGATCGTTACTTTATCAACCGGGCGGCGACACGGATCCTGAATCTGACGGGCGGACAGGTGATCAATTATATCGGAAACTATGATTATTATCTGGAGAAACGGGAAACCGCAGAAAAAGCATATTTGCTTTCGGGCGGGGATGCAGCTTTGACAGAAACCGCAGAAGATTCTTCGGGGAAGGCTGACTGGAAAGCGAGAAAAGAAGAGCAGTCCAGGCTTCGGAAAAGGGAAAATCAGATTCGGCAGACGGAAGAGAAAATTAATGATCTTGAGCAGCGCCTGGCTGAGATTGACAGGGAGTTTGCGAAGCCGGAAGTGGCGACAAATTCCGCACGTCTCGGTGAACTGCACCGTGAACAGACGAAGCTTTCGGCGGAGTTAGAAGAATTGTACATAAAATGGGAAAATTTATCGGAATCCTGACGAAATCCGATGAAAAATCTGCGTAAACTCCATTTAATTGATAAATATTTGACATATTTCCTCGCAGTTATTATAATGTTTTTTGTAAATATTCGGGAATGATTGCCGGAGGACATTTTCCGTTTCGTTTTTCGAATATATTATTACTATAACAGGAGGAACAGAATGGTGCAGAAAAAGATTTCACAGGCTGTGATTCGGCGGCTGCCCAGGTATTATCGTTATCTGAGAGATCTTCTGGATGAAGGCGTGGAACGGATCTCGTCGAATGAGCTGAGTATAAGGATGAAAGTCACCGCTTCTCAGATTCGTCAGGACCTGAATAATTTTGGCGGCTTCGGACAGCAGGGGTACGGATATAATGTCCAGTTTCTTTATGATGAGATTGGTAAGATTCTCGGATTGGATACGCATCATAATATTATTGTACTCGGCGCCGGGAATATGGGTCAGGCTCTCGCAAAATATGTTAATTTTGAAAAGCGGGGATTTATTATTATCGGGCTGTTTGATGTAAATCCCGAATTGATCGGAAAAGAGGTTCGGAGAATCCATATTTACCATATGGATGAGATAGAGGAGTTCCTGAAAAGTCATCAGGTAGACATTGCCGTACTGACGCTTCCGAAGGGGCAGGCGGAAACCGCTGCGGACCAGGTGGTCCGTCTCGGGATTCATGCAATTTGGAATTTTGCTCATCTGGATCTGGCTCTGCCGAAAGACGTGGTAGTAGAGAATGTTCACCTTTCGGACAGCCTGATGCAGTTATCATATAATATCGTAAAAAATAAAACACAGTGATTCGAAGGATGTTATGAAGTATATTTTAAACAGTTCCCAGATGCAGCAGTGTGACGCCAACACCATGGGAAAGTTTCAGATGTTATCAGCTGTTCTTATGGAGAGGGCGGCGATGGCTGCGGTTTCAGAGATAGAAAAGCGTTACCCGGAGCCGACGGCGCGGGTTCTGCTCGTTTGCGGCACAGGCAATAACGGCGGTGACGGGCTGGCGATGGCGCGCCTGCTTTTCCTGAAAGGCTATCCGGTGCAAATCCTTTTTCCGGGAAATGAGGAAAAATGCAGTGTCGAAGCGGCACGGCAGCTTGCGATTGCACGGGCCTACGGCATATCTGTCTGCACCCGATTTCCGGAAGAGGAATATGATATTATTGTAGATGCTCTTTTCGGCATCGGGCTTTCGCGTGAGATCAGCGGTATTTACCGGACTGTGATTGAGCAGATGAATGCTGCCGAAGCGTGGAAGCTTGCGGTGGATATCGCGTCCGGCGTTTCAGCTGATGACGGCTCCGTTATGGGCATCGCGTTTCGGGCGGATGCGACGGTAACCTTTGGCTTTGCAAAGATCGGGCAGCTGCTGTATCCCGGTGCTGATTTAACCGGCGTATTATCCGTGAAGGATATTGGAATTGATACACACAGCCTGTCCGGGATTGAACCGGAGGTTCGTGTTCTGGAGAAAGCGGATCTTGTCTGTTTGCCGGAGCGCAGGAATGATTCCAATAAGGGAACATATGGGAAAATATTGATTTTTGCCGGATCTTATAATATGGCCGGAGCCGCTGCGTTTTCAGCTAAGGCTGCATACCGCACCGGAGCCGGACTTGTCCGTGTAGTAACGGATGATTCCAACCGGGAGATCATTCAGAATCTTGTCCCGGAAGCGATTCTTACAACCTATGATGACAGGACGGATCTGCGTGCTATGGCAAAAGAACAGCTGAGCTGGGCAGATGCCGTGATTCTCGGACCCGGTATCGGTCGTTCTCCTCGGGCAGAGGAGCTGACAGAAAGTGTTCTTCTGGAATCAAAGGTTCCCTGTCTGGTGGATGCTGACGGATTAAATATATTGTCAGAACACATGGATTGGATGATCGGATGCAGCGGGATCCTTGTGGTCACTCCTCATCTGGGTGAGATGTCGCGGCTTAGCGGGATGACGATCGGGGAGATAAAAAAAGACCTGATTCGCGTTGCGAGAGATTTTTCTGATCGTTATGATATTGTGACTGTTTTAAAGGATGCGCGAACAGTTACCGCAGCTCCCGATGGCCGGGTTTTCATAAATGTGACAGGTAACCACGGGATGGCGACTGCAGGTTCCGGGGATGTGCTTACCGGGATTATCGGTGCTCTGCTGGGGCGCAGGATCCCGCCGGATCAGGCGGCTTCCCTGGGCGTGATGATACACGGTATGGCGGGCGATGCAGCTGCAGAAACGGTCGGAAAGACCCCGATGACAGCCTCGGACATTATCAACGGGATTACAAAAGTATTGAAATGAGATATCGGGAACGAAACCGGAACAATCCGGGAAGTTCCCGGTATTTTGTTCGAACTGGATGGAAAGAAGGATTTGCATATATATGGAAAAACACAGCAGAATCTGTGCATATATTAATCTGGATGATTTTGAGCATAATCTGGATGAAATCAGGCGTATGATTGCTCCGGGAACGAAGATCTGCGCTGTTATTAAAACCGATGGTTACGGGCACGGCGCCGCCGTTCTTGCCGAAGTAATGGAGAAAAGGGAAGAAATCTGGGGCTATGCGGTGGCGACGGCAGAGGAGGCGGAGGCTCTTCGCTGTCGTGGACTCAAAAAGCCTGTTTTAATTCTCGGATATGTTTTTGAAGAAGATCTGCATACGCTTGTGGAACAGGAGATTCGCCCGACGGTTTTTTCTCTTGCCTCGGCAAAGGAGATATCCGATACGGCAGTACGGCAAAATCGAATTGCAAGAATCCATATAAAGCTGGATACCGGCATGGGACGGATCGGGTTTCCCTGCAATGGGGAAACTGTCGATACAATTGCGCAGATTGCGGGCCTGCCGAATATTATGATAGAGGGGATTTTTACTCATTTTGCAAGAGCGGATGAGACAGATAAGTCCTATACGCAGGAGCAGGCACAGCGGTTTTTCTCGGTGGTAAAAGGATTGGAGGCAAAGAATATCCATATTCCGATCCGCCATATTTCAAATAGTGCGGGGATCATTGACCTTCCGCAGTATAATCTTGATATGGTGCGTGCCGGAATTATTCTGTATGGTCTTTGGCCGTCTGACGAGGTGCACAGGGAGCGGATTGCTCTCAAGCCGATTTTATCTCTGAAAAGCCATGTAGTACATGTAAAAACAATGAGTGAAGGGGAGACCGTCAGCTATGGCGGTACCTATCAGGTACATGGTGTACAGCGGATTGCAACGATCCCGGCTGGCTACGGAGACGGATATCCGCGTGCGCTTTCCAACTGCGGGTATGTGCTGATTCACGGACAGAAAGCTTCCATCTGCGGCCGTGTCTGTATGGATCAGTTTATGGTAAATGTGACTGACATTCCGAATGTATGTCCGGGAGATGAGGTCACTCTTGTCGGCCGGCAGGGAAAAGAAAAGATTACCATGGATGATATCGGAGCACTTTCCGGGCGGTTTAACTATGAGTTTGCTTGCGATCTGGGGAAACGGATTCCGCGGCTTTATTGCAAAGGAGGAAATCTTTTCTCTCCGGAGTCTGAAGAATCGTTTTAAACAGATTTCTTTTTGAATACATTCTCGGATATCTGGAAATAATACATATAGAATATATCTGAGATATTCTGAAAATAAACCGGAGAGTGTATGATGTTAATTCGAAGAGGAGATATTTATTATGCGGATCTGCGTCCCGTAGTGGGATCGGAACAGGGCGGCGTGCGGCCGGTCCTTATCATACAGAATGATGTGGGAAATCGTCACAGCCCCACGGTCATCTGTGCAGCCGTCACATCAAGGATGAACAAGGCGAAGCTTCCGACACATATTGAGCTTTCCGCAGCCCGTTATCACATGGTTAAAGACTCTGTGATCCTTTTGGAACAACTGCGGACGATTGACAAAATTCGCCTGAAGGATAAAATCTGCCATCTGGACGGAGAAATTATGCGAAAAGTCAACCGGGTGCTTATGATCAGTCTTGAGCTGGATACATAGCTTGACTATTTCGAAGAGAACTGCTATCATAATTATAAGTATGTTTGAAGATAATTTCATACATTTCAGACTTGAACAACAGGGAGGAATGAGAATGTCAGGACATTCAAAGTTTGCCAACATCAAGCATAAGAAAGAGAAAAACGATGCGGCAAAAGGAAAGATATTTACGGTTATCGGACGTGAGATTGCTGTTGCAGTGAAAGAGGGCGGCCCGGATCCTGCGAACAACAGCAGACTTCGCGATGTGATTGCCAAAGCAAAAGCGAACAATATGCCGAATGACACGATTGAGCGCGGAATTAAAAAAGCTGCCGGAGATGCAGCTTCCGTCAATTATGTGAGCGCTACATATGAAGGATACGGACCCGGAGGAACTGCAATTATTGTCGATACGCTGACGGACAACAAGAACCGTACTGCGGCGAACGTGCGCAGCGCATTTACGAAAGGAAAGGGAAATATCGGGACACAGGGATGCGTGTCCTTTATGTTCGACCGGAAAGGCGAGATCATCATTGATAAAGAAGAGTGTGAGATGGATGCAGATGATCTGATGATGGCGGCTCTTGACGCAGGCGCGGAGGATTTTACGGAGGAAGAGGACAGCTATACCGTGATAACGGATCCGGATTCCTTCAGTGAAGTACGCCAGGCGTTAGAAGACGGCGGAATTCCTATGGCCAGCGCGGATATAACGATGATTCCGCAGAATTATGTAGAATTGTCCGATGAACAGGATATCAACAATATCAACCGTATTCTTGATCTTCTGGATGCGGATGACGATGTGCAGCAGGTCTATCATAACTGGGATGAGTAATTGTCTGACCGTTTTGTGGGGTTAACCGATATTATATATTCAGGAGGAAAAGGTTTTATGAAGAAGGTATTATTTGCAGCGTCCGAGTGTGTGCCGTTTATCAAGACCGGCGGTCTTGCCGATGTTTGCGGCGCTCTTCCGAAGATGTTTGACAAGGAGGAGTGGGATATCCGGGTTGTGATCCCGAATTATTCCTGTATCCCGGAACAGTACCGCCATGAGTTTAAGTATGTGACTCATTTTTATATGGGCACCGGTTCTTATGTCCCTTATAAGTATGTAGGTGTGCTCACCTATGAACTGGACGGTATTACTTATTACTTTATTGACAATGAGGAGTATTTTAACTGCTTCCTTCCGTATGGCAATATCCGCTTTGACATTGAGAAGTTCTGCTTTTTCGATAAGGCTGTATTGTCCATGCTTCCGCTGATCGGATTCCAGCCGGACCTGATCCACTGTCATGACTGGCAGACCGGACTGATCCCGGTTTATCTGAAAACAGAGTTCCAGGGCGATATGTTTTTCTGGGGCATGAAGTCCATGATGACGATCCATAACCTGAAGTTCCAGGGCATCTGGGATGTGAAGACGATGATCGGTCTTACCGGTCTGCCGAAATCTCTGTTTACACCGGATAAGCTGGAGTTTAAGAAAGACGCGAATATGTTAAAGGGCGGTCTGGTTTATGCAGACTACATCACCACTGTGAGTGATACATATGCCGGTGAGATTCAGACTCCGTTCTATGGCGAGGGTCTGGACGGACTGCTGTCGGCAAGACACTTTGACATGCAGGGAATTGTCAACGGAATTGATTATGATATCTATGATCCCGCTAAGGATCCCAGACTTTATGTGAACTATGACGCAGATTCATTCCGCAAGAAGAAAGTTCAGAATAAGCTGAAACTGCAGGAACAGCTCGGCTTAGCGGTTGATAAACATATGTATATGATCGGCCTGGTTTCCAGACTGACGGATCAGAAGGGGCTGGATCTTATTGATCAGTGCTTTGAGCGTATTGTAGATGAATTCACGCAGTTTGTAGTGATCGGCACTGGCTCTGAACAGTATGAGAATATGTTTAAATACTATGCATGGAAGTATCCTGACAGGGTTTCCGCAAATATCTGTTATGATGCTGATCTGGCGCAGAAGCTTTACGCTTCGGCGGATGCGTTCCTGATGCCGTCTCAGTTTGAGCCGTGCGGGCTGACACAGCTGATGGCTTTCCGCTATGGTACGGTGCCGATCGTTCGTGAGACCGGCGGCCTGAAGGATACCGTGGAGCCTTACAATGAGTATGAGAATACCGGCACAGGCTTCTCCTTTACGGATTATAATGCGGAGGATATGCTTCATGTGATCAATTACTCCAAGCAGATTTACTTTGACAAAAAGCGTCAGTGGAATCAGATGGTGGAGCGCGGGATGAAGAAAGACTTTTCATGGAATAATTCTGCGGGAAAATACCGCGATCTCTATAATTTCCTGATCGGGGATTGAGACCGGTGAGGGTTTTTGCCTGAACAAAGTATAATAATATTTTCGGTGATTGATTTTAAGCCGCCTGTTTTCTGATGAGAATCAGTTCAGGCGGCTGAATTTTTGCTGTTGTACTCTGATTTCCTGTATATAAAATATAATCGGAAAGATACTATATATATCGCAGAAAAACGAATGGATCTTATAACTGCTGAGAAATTATATACGGATTGGAGCAAATGAAATGGGAAAAGAAGAGGAAATGAGAGAAACCAGTGCAGAGCAGCTTGAGGACTTCGGGCAGATTCGGCTGGATCACAACCGTCAGGATCACAGCATATACCTTTTGTCAATCATTGGTGAAATAGAGGGGCATGAGTGCCTGGCATCAACGTCTAAGACGACGAAATATGAGCATGTGCTGCCGAAGCTGGCTGAAGTAGAGGACGACGCCGGCGTGGATGGAGTGTTGGTTTTGTTAAACACCATGGGAGGGGATGTGGAATCCGGCCTGGCGATCGCAGAGATGATCGCTTCCTTAAGCAAACCAACCGTTTCGCTTGTACTCGGAGGAAGTCATTCGATCGGCGTGCCGCTGGCGGTTTCGACGGATTATTCTTATATTGTTCCGACCGGAACCATGGTCATTCATCCGGTGCGCCTGTCCGGAACCGTGATCGGTGCGCCCCAGACATATGATTATTTTAAACAGATGCAGGCGCGGATCGCGGGATTTATAGAATCGCATTGCGCGGTCAAAGCGGAGCGTATTGAGGAAATGATGATGAATACCAGTATGCTGACGAAAGACCTGGGGACGATCCTGGTCGGCCATGAGGCCGTGGCGGAAGGAATCATCAATGAAGTGGGCGGTATTACTGATGCGGTTAAGAGGCTGCACTTTATGATAAATGAAGATGTTACGATTCGCGGTTAAGCGAAAAAGATAGATGACATAACTTCGAAAGTGTGTTAAGATACTCTGTGATATGGATATTTACAGCAGATTTGCCAGCACACAGGTATGGCAGCGCGTTTTTTTCACTCCATGCCGACGATAAAGGGGATATTATGTCATTATTACAGTCGATATTGATGGGGTTGATTCAGGGGTTGACAGAGTTTTTACCGGTGAGCAGTTCCGGACACCTGGCCTTATTCAAGATTCTGTTTAATGTTGAAACAGACACCGGCCTTCTGTTTGATGTACTCCTCCACGTGGGGACGCTGGCAGCCGTCTGCCTCATCTATTACAAAGATATTATCCGGCTGATCAAAGAGACGGTTTGCATCATTATTGATATTATATATAATATTCGTGTTTTTATTATCAAATTGCGCCATAGGGAGGCGAAATACCGCCGGATTGTGCGCAACAGCTATCGTAAATTTGTACTGATGATCATTGTTTCGACGATTCCCACGGGAATCATCGGTTATGTGGCTGCGGATTTTGTTGAGATGGCATCTGAGATTTTACTAATCCCGGGAATCTGTCTTGTGGTCACCGCAGTTCTTCTCTTTGTCAGTGATTTTCTTCCGGACGGTTCCAAGAAGCCGAAAGAGGCTTCCTGGGCAAATGCGTTTATCATCGGCATCTGCCAGGGGATTGCCACGCTTCCGGGGATTTCCCGTTCCGGGACGACGATCACTGCCTGTGTCGCCAGCGGTTTTGACCGGAAGTTTGCGGTAAAATATTCGTTTATTTTATCTATCCCGGCGATACTGGGAGCGATGGTTCTTGAGTTGAAGGATGCAGGATCTTTGAGTGTTTCTGCTTCGCAGGCCGGGATTTATGTGGTCGGTATGATCGTTGCTGCGGTTGTAGGGTATATCTGTATTAAGACAATGCTTGTTGTCGTCCGCAACAAAAAGTTTAAGTATTTCGCAGTTTATTGTCTGGCAGTAGGAATTCTCTCTATCGGGGGATATTTTTACCTGGCATAGCGTTTCATGTACATCGGCGCTATTCGGAGACAGGAGTGCCCGGCAGTTTCGTATAGTGAGGATTATATGGCATCGAAAAAAACTTCTTCCCGAAAAAAGTCATCGGGAAAAAAAAGAACTTCAGGCGCGAGAAAGAAGACAGCGTCTTCCTCTTTTTCCTGGAAGAGTGAGGCGCTATTATTTCTTGTACTTATTTTTTGTGTGATCTTATTTATTGCGAATATCGGAAAGGGAGGAGTCGTTGGCAATGCTGTCAGCAACTTCTTTTTTGGCTTGTTCGGGATTCTTTCCTTTGCGTTCCCGGTTGTTTTATTTCTTGTAGCTGCCTTTTTGATTTCGAATCGCCTGTCGGGACGCGGGAGTAATAGGCGCAAGTATTCCGGGCGTGCGATCATGAAATCTGCGGCGGCAGTCGTGTTTTTCATTTTCCTGTGTGTATTTTCGCATATGGTATATGTTGGCGGAGCTTCAGATAATCTGCGTGCTGTTTTTGAAAATTGTGCTGTTCAGAAAACAGGCGGAGGAATCGTAGGGGCAGCGATCGCCTCGGTGCTGGTTCTTGCATTCGGGCTTGCCGCTACATATATCATAGTTTTTTGCGTGCTGATTTTCTGTGTGGTACTGATTACCGAAAAATCCCTGTTTAAGGGGATTTCGACAGGAGGCCGGAAAGTACGTGAAAAAGGGAAACGGGACGCCGAAAGACGGCGGGAAGCTGCCGCGCAGCGAAAAGCGAAAAAGGAAAAAGAGGAAGCGCAGTCCGCTGCAGGGCAGGCAGGCTTACGACGCGGAAGAAAAGTCTCCGGCGTATCAACGGATACCGGGCTGAAAAAAACCGGTTCCAATACAGAATCAGACCGTGTCAGTGAGGTGGATATGTCGCAGATGTCTTCCGGAGAAGAGGATTCCTGGGGCGGTCATGCGGAGCCGGTGATTCAGATGCCGGGAGAAACTGCAGCCGGTGAGCAGGAGGCTGCGGTGTCTGAGCCGGAAATTACAGAAAAGAAACGTCGGAGCAGAAAGACGAAACCGTCTTCGCGGGAGGTCGCGGCGTCGGTTTCGGATGTTCGGGAAACCATCCGCGATACAGCTGCGAAAGAACCGTCGACGGCTTATGTTTATCCTGATATCGCCCTTCTTCAGAAGGGGGATCCGACGAAGACCGGGGATTCCCGGCAGCATTTGCAGCAGATGTCCATGAAGCTCCAGAAAACACTGGAAACATTCGGCGTCAATGCCAGAGTGACGAATGTCATCTGCGGACCGGCGGTAACGCAGTATGAGATTCAGCCGGAGATGGGGGTCAAAGTCAGTAAGATCCTGAGTCTGGCGGATGACATCAAGCTGAATCTGATGGTATCCGATATCCGTATCGAGGCGCCGATTCCGGGGAAAGCAGCAATCGGCATTGAGGTGCCGAATAAGGAAAACGTGCCGGTAGCGTTCCGCGACCTGGTTGAATCCCGTGAGTTTCAGGATCATCCGTCGAAGATTGCGTTTTGTACCGGAAAAGATATTGCCGGGCATGTGATCGTTGCGGATATTGCAAAGATGCCGCACCTGCTGATCGCCGGCGCAACCGGTTCCGGAAAGTCTGTCTGCATCAATACGATTATTATGAGTATTTTATATAAGGCGGACCCGAGCGAGGTAAAGCTGATCATGATTGATCCGAAGGTCGTAGAGCTGAGCGTATATAACAGTATTCCTCATCTTCTGATCCCGGTTGTTACGGATCCGAAAAAAGCTGCGGGGGCGCTGAACTGGGCAGTCGCGGAGATGACGGATCGATATAATAAGTTTGCGGAATACGGCGTCCGGGACATGCAGGGGTACAATAAAAAAGTTGAGTCAATCAGGGATATTGAGGATGAGAATAAACCGCAGAAGATGCCGCAGATTGTAGTGATTGTCGATGAGCTGGCGGATCTGATGATGGTTGCCGCAGGGGATGTGGAGGATGCGATCTGCCGTCTGGCACAGCTGGCCAGGGCGGCGGGGATTCATCTGGTTATCGCGACGCAGCGTCCTTCTGTTAACGTCATTACCGGTCTGATTAAGGCGAATATGCCGTCGCGGATTGCTTTTTCCGTGACATCCGGTGTGGATTCCAGAACAATACTGGATATGAACGGAGCGGAAAAACTTCTGGGAAAAGGAGATATGCTCTTTTATCCGCAGGGATATGCAAAACCTTTGCGTGTGCAGGGGTCTTTTGTCTCTGATGCGGAGATTTCACGGGTTGTAAATGACATTGTAGAGAAAAACGGACAGGTTTCGTACAGCTCTGAAATTGAGGAAAAAGTAAAGTCTTCCGGTTCTTCGATTGGAAGCAGCGGAGGCGGATTTCCTTCTGCGGATGAGGGGAATGACGTATATTTTGAGGATGCGGCCCGGTTCCTTATTGAAAAAGAAAAGGGATCCATCGGTATGCTTCAGCGCAACTTTAAGATCGGTTTTAACCGGGCGGCCCGTATTATGGATCAGCTGGAGGAAGCCGGTGTTGTCGGACCGGAGGAGGGCACAAAACCCCGGCGGGTACTGATGACGATGGAGGAGTTTGAGGCTGCCAACAGTGAAGCATGAAAACGCACAGCGTATTTCAGATAGAATATTATTTACTGCGGGGAATGATGATGGGTATTGCCATTTCCTGTAAAGCACTTCAAAGAGGAGGAAAGAGAAAATGAAAACAGACATTGAGATTGCACAGGAAGCTGTCATGGAGCCAATCGTCAAGGTGGCGGAACAGTTGGGAATCGGGGAAGATGACCTTGAATTATACGGAAAGTATAAGGCAAAATTATCAGATGATCTGATGAAACGGGTAAAAGATAATCCGGACGGGAAGCTGGTTCTGGTTACAGCGATTAATCCGACCCCGGCAGGTGAAGGAAAGACGACCACGAGTATCGGTTTGGCACAGGCAATGCCTAAATTAAATAAAAAGGCGATTCTCGCCCTTCGTGAACCGTCGCTTGGTCCGTGCTTCGGCATTAAGGGAGGAGCGGCCGGCGGCGGATATGCACAGGTAGTTCCGATGGAAGATCTGAATCTCCATTTTACCGGTGATTTTCATGCGATCACTTCAGCGAACAATCTTCTGGCTGCCATGGTGGATAACCACATCCAGCAGGGAAATGCCCTTGGAATTGATCCGAGGCAGGTAGTCTGGAAGCGTTGTCTGGATATGAATGACAGGGTGCTGAGAAATGTCGTTGTCGGACTCGGAAATAAGACAGACGGTATGGTTCGTGAGGATCATTTTGTGATTACGGTTGCATCTGAAATCATGGCCGTGCTCTGTCTGGCGGATGATATGGAAGATCTGAAGCGCCGCCTCGGCAGGATGATCGTGGGATATTCTTTCGCAGGGAAACCCGTGACCGCGTCGGACGTTCAGGCGGTCGGCGCGATGGCTGCTCTTTTAAAGGATGCGTTAAAGCCGAATCTTATTCAGACACTCGAGCACACGCCGGCAATCGTTCACGGCGGACCGTTTGCGAATATTGCTCACGGATGCAACAGTGTGCGTGCAACCAAAATGGCGATGAAACTTGCTGATATCACGATTACAGAGGCAGGATTTGGTGCGGATCTCGGCGCTGAGAAATTTTTTGATATTAAGTGCCGGATGGCAGGATTAAAACCGGATGCGGTGGTACTTGTTGCAACCGTCCGGGCTTTAAAGTATAATGGCGGTGTGCCGAAGAATGAGTTGTCCGAAGAGAATCTTGAAGCACTGAAAAAAGGGATCGTGAACCTGGAAAAGCATATTGAAAATTTGCAGAAATATAAGGTGCCTGTTGTGGTGACGCTTAACTCCTTCCTGACGGATACAGAAGCGGAAGTGTCATACATCGAGAACTTCTGTCGGGAGAGAGGATGCGAGTTCGCTCTTTCCGAAGTCTGGGAGAAAGGCGGAGAAGGCGGTATTGCACTGGCAGAGAAAGTCCTGTATTCTCTGGAGCATAAAAAGAGTGAATTTGAGGTGCTTTACGGCGATGAGCTATCCCTGAAAGAAAAAATCGAGACAATCGCAAAAGAAATCTATGGTGCGGATGGCGTTTCGTATTCAGGCGCAGCCGCGAGGGAATTAAAACGGATTGAAGAGATGGGCATGGGCAGTTTCCCCGTCTGTATGGCGAAGACTCAGTATTCTTTGTCGGATGATCAGAATAAACTCGGACGTCCGACCGGATTCACGCTGAATGTACGTGAAGTTTATGTCAGTGCAGGAGCCGGATTTGTCGTCGCTATTACCGGCGCCATCATGACGATGCCGGGACTTCCCAAAAAGCCTGCGGCGAATAATATTGATGTGAACGAGGATGGAATGATCACCGGATTATTCTGATTTTCAAAGAACAGGAATCGTAGATTATGGTTTGCTCTAAATGCGGTGCGGAACTGAAAGATGGTTATGTTTATTGTCCCATCTGCGGACAGGAAGCACAGATTGTTTCGGATGTCAGTATTCTGGAGGATGAACTGCTGCAGGATCTGATGGATGAACAGCTTCATCCGGACACAGATAAGGAAAAAAAGAACGACCCGGGACAGGATATATCGCCGGAGAAAAAACAGGCTCAAAAGAGAGAGGAAAGGAAACGCGAAAAGAGACGGAAAAAGCGGATCCGCATGCTGGTTACTCTTTTTGCAGTTCTTGCTGCTGCTTTGATCGGAGTTTTTTTGGCAGTTCGCTACAGGCAGAATCATTCCGCTGACTACCTGCTGACAAAAGCGCAGGAGGCATATACGCAGAAAAACTATCAGAGTGCCCAAAACTGGCTGGAGAAGCTGCTTGATCTGGACGCGGACAATATCGACGGACTGCTGCTGTCTGCCTGCATTGATGCGGCCGGGAAAGACTATGATGAGTCGGAGATGCTTTATTTACAGGTGCTTGATCTGGACGCGGACAATTATGAGGCTTATGAGGGATTGATCGCAATCTATGATGCGCAGGACAGGACAGATCTCATTCTCGCTCTGATGGAAGATGTTACTGACCCGGAGATTCTGGCGTTATTTGAGGATTATATTATTCCGACACCGGAGATTTCTGTTGAGAGCGGTTCATATTCGGAATTTTTTACTGTAAGGATCACTGCTGAAAAGAAGACACTGAGCATCTATTATACCTTGGATGGTTCTACGCCTTCCGCAGATGATACGCTGTATACAGAACCAATAGAAATCAATGAGCAGGGTACGATCACGCTTACTGCGGTATGCGCGGACGAAGACGGCAATCTGAGTGAGCCTGTGACGGCGGTTTATGAGGTGGCGCTTGATTCTCCGGATACGCCGACGGTTTCCCCGGACAGCGGGCAGTTTACGTCTCCGGTCTCGATTACGGTCACCGTTCCGTCCGGGATAACCGTATACTATACATGGGATAATTCCACACCGACGACAAGTTCAAGCAAATATACCGGGCCGCTTTCCATGCCGGAGGGGAATAATATCCTGTCTCTGATTGCGGTCGATGAATACGGAATGACAAGTGATGTGTTAAAATGTAATTATATCTATTATCCCGAGGTATCGGATGATACAGTGTCCGAAGATGATACAGTGTCCGAAGATGATACGGATACTGATACCTCGGAGAATCAGGGGAGCAACTGAGTTATATAAAGTGAAAGGAGTAAATTCATGAAGTTTACAAAGATGCATGGGTGCGGCAACGACTATGTATATGTGAATTGCTTTGAGGAGAATATACAGAACCCGTCAGCGGTCTCTGAATATGTCAGTGACCGTCATTTCGGCATCGGTTCTGACGGGCTGATCCTGATATGCCCTTCCGAGCTTGCTGACTTTCGGATGGCTATGTATAATGCTGACGGTTCCGAAGGAAGTATGTGCGGAAACGGCATTCGCTGTGTGGCCAAATATGTGTACGACCACAAAATGACAGAGAAAAAGGAAATATCTGTAGAGACGAAGTCCGGGATTAAATATCTGTCATTGACGGTGGAGGATGGGAAAGTCAGCCTTGTGAAAGTAAATATGGGGGCGCCGATTCTGACTCCGGCTCAGATACCGGTTCGCGTTGCAGGGGAACAGGCGGTAAACGTACCGATTCAGGTATGCGGAAAAGAGTACCGTATGACCTGCGTTTCGATGGGAAATCCTCACGCGGTTGTGTTTGTTGATGATACGGAGAAGTTTCCGCTGGAGCAGGTGGGACCGTATTTTGAAAACCATGAATTGTTCCCGGATCGGGTAAATACAGAGTTCGTCCAGTTCATCAGCCGCAGCGAGATTAATATGCGCGTCTGGGAGAGGGGAGCCGGCGAGACCTGGGCCTGCGGCACAGGTACCTGTGCGTCCGTTGTTGCCTGTGTTTTGAACGGGTATACGGATGAGGACGTTCTTGTGCATCTTCGGGGCGGAGATCTTCGGATTTCATATGATCAGGCGGCAGATACAGTCTGGATGACCGGGCCGGCAGCTACCGTCTTTGAAGGCGAGATCGACATCAGCGAAATTGACAGATGAGTTTGAGGAAGGTTATCCATGAAATTATCAGATTTACTTAAAAAAACAGATTACAGATGTATACAGGGAACGACAGACTGTGAGATTACGACACTGGTCTATGATTCCAGAAAAATAGAGGCAGGTTCTGTATTTGTCTGCATTACAGGGGCAGTCAGCGACGGGCATCAGTACATCGCGCAGGCTGCGGCTAACGGCGCAGCGGCGATTATTGCGGAGAAAGATGTACAGGCACCGGATACGGTGACGCTGATCCGCGTGGAAGATACCAGAGCTGCACTGGCGGAGATGGCAGCCGCCTATTTCGGATATCCGGCTGAAAAGCTGACGACGATAGGTATTACCGGTACCAAGGGGAAAACCACGGCTACCTATATGGTGAAGTCCATCCTGGAGCATTCCGGCTATCGATGCGGGCTCATTGGAACGATTGAGATTCTCATTGGTGATGAAGCAATACCGGCATCCAACACGACTCCGGAGTCCTATCTTGTTCAGGAGTATTTTCGAAAGATGGTGGATGCCGGCTGTGATTGCGTGGCCATGGAGGTGTCTTCCCAGGGGCTGATGCTGCACAGAGTCGGAGGCTTTATCTTTGATTACGGCATCTTTACCAATCTCGAGCCGGATCACATCGGCCCTAATGAACACAAAGACCTGGATGATTATATTCATTGTAAAAGCCTGCTGTTTCAGCAGTGCCGCCACGGTATTTTCAACGCGGATGACGCACATCTGGAGAAGATTCTGGAGGGTCATACCTGTGAAGTGGAGACCTACGGCTTTTCGAAGGATGCGGATCTTGTCGCAGAGGATGTTCATCTCTTCGATAAAGGGGGCAGCCTCGGTGTGGCCTATCACATGAGCGGAAAGCTGGATATGGATGTGGAGATTGATATCCCTGGCAAGTTCAGCGTATATAATTCCATGACGGCAATATCCATCTGCCGGCATTTTGGAGTGAAGACTGATACGATTCGCCGGTCTCTTTCGCAGATTCATGTAAAGGGCAGAGTGGAAATTCTGCCGGTTTCTTCCAGATTTACATTGATGATTGACTACGCGCATAATGCCATGAGCCTGGAAAGTCTGCTTACGACTTTAAAGGAATATCATCCGAAACGTCTGGTATGTCTGTTTGGCTGCGGCGGCAACCGTTCCCGCGACCGCCGTTTTCAGATGGGAGAGGTGTCTTCCCGGCTGGCGGATTTGACGATCGTGACTTCGGACAATCCGAGAAATGAGGAACCGGAGGCGATTATTGAGGATATCATCACAGGTGTCAAAAAGGCCGACGGCAGATACATTTCTATTGTTGACCGTGCAGAGGCCATTCGTTATGCGATCGAGCATGCCGAAGAGGGGGATGTGATCGTTCTGGCCGGAAAAGGGCATGAGGATTATCAGGAAATCTGCGGGAAAAAGCACCATATGGATGAACGCGAACTGGTGGCGGACGTGGTGAAAGACGGGAATTTCATAAAATAAATGATGTTGAAAAAGAGTACTTATGCGATTCTTAAGTAAAAGTTTATTGCTTTGGGGCTAGGTTTTTTGAATCTGATGTGATATGCTGTAATACAGCATCTGAACGATTGAAGACTGCTCAAAATATTTTTAAAACCTTTGAATTGTCAAAGAGGAGGATATGTCCTGATGAAGCGAGTATTATTAAAACTAAGCGGCGAAGCCCTGGCGGGCGATAAGAAGACAGGATTTGATGAAAAAACCGTGCTTATGGTTGCAGGCCAGGTCAAACAGCTGGTTGACAGGGGAATCGAAGTCGGCATTGTGATCGGCGGAGGTAATTTCTGGCGGGGCCGTACAAGTGAGAACATCGACCGGACAAAGGCTGACCAGATCGGCATGCTGGCGACGGTCATGAACTGCATTTATGTGTCTGAAGTTTTCCGGTCGGTGGGCATGATGACGAATATACTGACACCGTTTGAATGCGGCTCTTTTACCAAACTGTTCTCAAAGGATCGGGCAAATAAGTACTTTGCAAAGAATATGGTTGTCTTTTTCGCGGGCGGCACCGGACATCCTTATTTTTCAACAGATACAGCGACGGTTCTGCGTGCGATCGAGATTGAGGCGGACGGTATTCTGCTGGCAAAGTCGATTGACGGAGTGTACGACAGCGACCCGAAGCAGAACCCGGACGCAAAACGGTATGACGAGATCTCTATCCGCGAGGTGATTAATCAGAAGCTGGAAGTGGTGGATCTGGCTGCTTCCATTCTCTGCATGGAAAATCATATGCCTATGTATGTGTTTGCGCTGAATGAGGAGAACAGCATTGTGAAAGCGCTTTCCGGGGAATTTAACGGAACCGTGGTAACGGTCTGAAATGAATGGTAAACAGAAATATTTCAAATAAAATACATATAACGGAGGTTTACAAGATGAATGAAAAAATAAAACCCTATGAGGATAAGATGCAGAAATCCTATCAGAGTCTGCTGAATGAGTTCGGTTCCATTCGCGCGGGACGCGCGAACCCCCATGTGCTCGACCAGCTTCGCGTGGATTATTATGGTTCTCCGATGCCGATCCAGCAGGTGGCGAATGTATCTGTTCCGGAGCCTCGGATGATCATGATTCAGCCGTGGGAGGCTTCCATGGTAAAGGCAATCGAGAAAGCAATCCTGACTTCTGATCTCGGCTTAAATCCTACGAATGACGGCAAGTCAATTCGCCTGATCTTCCCGGAACTGACGGAGGAAAGACGTAAAAGCTTATCGAAAGATGTGCGGAAAAAGGGCGAGGGTGCAAAGGTTGCAGTCCGCAACATCCGCCGGGACGGCAATGATGCGATGAAGAAGCAGGGAAAGGCGGAAGGCATTTCCGAAGACGGAATCAAGGATCTGCAGAACGAGGTTCAGAAGCTGACGGATAAGTATATCGCGATGGTTGACGACGCGGTAGAGGAAAAAGTCAAAGAGATTATGACCGTGTAATCTGATATATTTTATTGAAAAGATAAAACAAAGGGAAAATCCACCGTATGGTGGGTTTTCCCATATATAATGAGACCGTTTGTCTCTTTGATCAAATGATGGAAAGGTAAACTGTCAATGAATATAGAGGACTTGAAAATTCCCACCCATGTCTCAATTATTATGGACGGAAACGGAAGATGGGCGAAAAAGCGCGGGATGCCGCGGACATATGGGCACAGGAAGGGTGCGGAAGTCGTGATAGATATCTGTCGGGATGCGGGGAATCTGGGTATTAAATATCTGACGATCTACGCTTTTTCGACTGAAAACTGGAGCAGGCCGGAGCCGGAAGTAAAGACACTCATGCTCTTATTTGGAAAGTATCTGAAAATCTGTTATGATGAGGCGCAGGAGAACCATATGCGTGTCCGGGTGATCGGTGACAGGTCCGGGCTCTCTCGGGAGCTTCAGGAAAAAATTCGTGTGCTGGAGGAGGATACAAAAGATTTTACGAATTTTTATCTTCAGATTGCCATTAACTACGGAAGCCGGGATGAGATGATCCGTGCGATGAAGCGGATGATAGCCGATTACAGAGACGGACGGATTACGCTGGATGAGTTGGATGAGAGCCGTTTCGGAAGCTACCTGGATACGGCGGATATCCCGGATCCGGATCTGATGATCCGTACCAGCGGGGAACTGCGGCTGTCGAATTATCTGATGTGGCAGCATGCTTACAGTGAATTTTATTTCACCGATACGCCGTGGCCGGATTTTAATAAGGCAGAGCTGGTGAAGGCGATTGAGGCATATACGATGCGGGACAGAAGATATGGGAAGGTAAAGGAAGCGTAGCCCGCTTAAGCAGAGAAAGAAGCGCGCAGAAAGTATAGTATACGCAACGGGCAATGAGAGGTGCAGAATTTTCGAAATTGCCCGACGGATAATGAAAGGGAAAAGCGATGTTTAAGACGAGACTGGCAAGCGGTGCAGTGCTTGTCGTACTGGCATTATTGTTTATTATACATGGAGGGTACCTGCTTCTGGCGGTTATGGGAATCATTTCATTGATCGGCATGTACGAGCTCTACCGTGTTCTTAAAGTGGAAAAAACCCTCGGGATTGCCGGATACGCGGCGGCGGTTATTTATTATCTGAATCTGGCGTTTGATTTTATGCCGGATACGATGGCGCTGATCATGGGTTTTCTGGTCGTCTGTATGTGTATTTTTGTTTTCGGATATCCCCGGTTTCACGCGTCACAGGTCTTTGGTACATTTTTCGGATTCTTTTATGTGGCAATCATGCTGTCCTGTATATACCTGACCCGGTCACTGACCGGCGGCGTGTATCTGGTCTGGCTGATTTTCCTGTGCTCCTGGGGCTGCGATACCTGCGCGTACTGTTTCGGGATGCTTTTCGGCAAACACAAGATGTCGCCGAAGCTGAGCCCGAAGAAATCGGTGGAGGGCGCGGTCGGCGGTGTGTTCGGAGCCGTTGTCCTGACTTTGATCTACGGATTTTTATTCCGGAGTTCTATGGGCGCGGATGTGGCGTATATAATGATGATGGCCGGAATCTGCGCGGCAGGCGCGCTGATCTCCATGGTAGGCGATCTGGCGGCTTCGGCAATCAAGCGGAATTATGAGATCAAGGATTACGGCAAGCTGATCCCGGGCCACGGCGGAATATTGGACCGCTTTGACAGTGTGATTTTCACGGCGCCGATCATCTATTTTCTCTCATTGTATCTGATCTGCTGAGAGTGTTTTTCTAAAATATGTTAAAAATGGATGGAGATATCAGATGAAGACAATAGCGATTCTCGGATCAACAGGATCCATCGGGACACAGACGCTGGACGTCATCCGTCAGCATAAGGAGGATTTTTGCGTAAGCGCCCTCTCCGCAGGCGGCAATGTGGCGCTGCTTGAGAAGCAGATACGGGAGTTTCATCCGGCACTGGTTTCGGTTGCATCGGAAAAGAAAGCAAAAGAGCTGCGGATTCTGACCGCAGACCTGGATATTGAGATTTTATACGGCATGGAGGGGCTCCTGGCTGTGGCGACGCAGGAGCAGTCAGAGATACTGGTGACGGCTGTCGTCGGTATGATGGGAATACGCCCCACGATGGCGGCTATCAAAGCCGGTAAGGATATTGCGCTGGCGAACAAGGAGACGCTGGTCACGGCCGGGCATCTGATCATGCCGATGGCAGAAGCGTGCGGCGTAAAAATCCTGCCGGTAGACAGTGAACATTCCGCAATCTTCCAGTCCTGGCACGGGGAGAAAGCCTGCGGCAACCGTATTGATAAAATCCTCCTGACCGCTTCCGGAGGGCCGTTCCGCGGGAAAAAACGGGGGGACCTGGAGACCGTGATATTGGCGGACGCTCTCCATCATCCAAACTGGTCCATGGGAAGAAAAATCACCGTGGATTCCGCGACGATGGTAAACAAAGGGCTGGAAGTGATGGAGGCGAAGTGGCTGTTTGGCGTGGAGCTGGATCAGATTCAGGTGGTGGTTCACCCGCAGAGTGTGATTCATTCGATGGTGCAGTATGAGGACGGCGCGGTCATCGCACAGCTCGGCACACCGGATATGCGGCTGCCAATTCAGTATGCGCTTTATTATCCGGAAAGAAGATATCTGAATGAGGAAAGACTGGATTTCTATAAGCTGGCCTCGCTGACTTTTGAAAAACCGGATGCGGAGACATTTACCGGACTGCATCTCGCTCTTGAGGCGATGCGCCGCGGCGGGAATATGCCGACTGTCTTTAACGCTGCCAATGAAAAAGCAGTTGCCCTGTTTCTGGATCAGAAAATCCGCTTCCTTGAGATCGCAGATCTGATCGCGGAATCTATGGCAAATGTGCCATTTAAAGAACATCCTGATCTGGATGATATCCTGAACACAGAAAAAGCAGTATATGAATATATTGACCGGGGAGAGAAAGGAATAAGGTAGCATTTTGATTGTAAGATATATAGTTGCGATTGTCCTCTTCAGCGTCATCATTCTTTTTCATGAACTGGGGCATTTCCTTCTTGCGAAGGCGAACAATATCCGCGTGAACGAGTTTTGCCTCGGATTCGGACCGACCATCGTCGGATTCACTAGGGGAGAGACGAAGTATTCCCTTAAGCTGCTTCCTTTCGGCGGCGCCTGCATGATGGAGGGAGAAGACAGCGAGAGTGACGATGAACGTTCTTTCCAGAAAAAATCGGTCTGGGCGAGAATCAGCGTGGTCGCCGCCGGACCCATTTTTAATTTCATCATGGCGCTGGTCTTCTCGGTTATCATTATTGCCAGCCTGGGTGTGATGAAGCCGGTGGTCGGAGACGTTATGGAGGGATATTCGGCGGCGGAAGCCGGACTGCAGGCCGGAGATGAGATTGTAAAACTCGGCAGCAAGAATATCCACTTTTATAAGGAAGTCAGCATGTACTCCCTGTTTCATGAAGGGGAAACGACCGAGGTAACTTTCGTGCGTGACGGCGAGACTTTGACGGCAACATTGACGCCAACCTATGATGAGGAAAGCGGACGGTATCTCTATGGGATTTATGCGGAGGGCTCTTACACCAGGATGGGCCCGGCCCAAACAATTCTGTATGGGGTCTATGATGTCAAATACTGGATTCAATACACGTTTAAGAGCCTCGGTATGCTGGTCACGGGGCAGGTTACCGTAAATGACCTCTCCGGACCGGTCGGAATCGTAAAAACCATCGGGGATACCTATGAAGAGAGCATGGCGGACGGGTATTTTTATGTGTTTTTAAATATGCTGAATATCGGAATCCTTTTGTCAGCAAACCTGGGGGTCATGAATCTGCTCCCGCTGCCTGCGCTGGACGGCGGACGGCTGGTTTTCCTCTTTATTGAGGCAATACGCGGGAAACGCATCAGCGAAAACAAAGAGGGCATGGTACACTTTATCGGTCTGATGTGTCTGTTTGCGCTGATGATCTTTGTGATGTTCAATGATGTCCGGAAGCTGTTTTTGTAATTTTGGTAATTCGGGAAAATCAGGTGATGTTATGAGAATGAAAACAAGAGAAATTAAAATCGGCGATGTTGCCATTGGCGGGAATCATCCCATCGCCATCCAGTCCATGACGAACACAAAGACGCAGGATGTGGAGGCGACGGTTGCGCAGATTCTCCGGCTGGAACGGGCGGGATGCCAGATCATCCGCTGCACGGTGCCGGATATGGAGGCCGCGCGGGCATTTGCTGAGATCAAAAAACAGATTCACATTCCTCTGGTGGCGGATATCCATTTTGATTACCGTCTGGCAATCGCTGCTATGGAAAACGGTGCAGATAAAATCCGTATTAACCCCGGGAATATCGGCTCGCCCGAAAAGCTGAAAGCCGTGGTGGATGCGGCGCGGGAGCGCAATATCCCGATCCGTGTTGGTGTCAACAGCGGTTCGCTGGAAAAAGAACTGCTGGAGAAATACGGCGGCGTGACAGCGGAGGGTCTGGTGGAGAGTGCGCTGGACAAGGTGCGTATGATCGAGGAATACGGGTATCATAACCTGGTTATCAGTATTAAGTCTTCGGATGTGCTGATGTGCGTCCGCGCCCATGAGCTGATTTCCACGCAGACGGATTATCCTCTCCATGTGGGAATCACGGAGGCAGGAACGGTTTTCAGCGGCAATATTAAGTCGGCCATCGGTCTGGGGCTGATCTTGCATCAGGGAATCGGCGACACGATCCGGGTATCCCTGACCGGAGACCCGGCGGAGGAAATCCGTTCCGCAAAGCAGATCCTGCGGACACTGGGGCTGCGAAAGGGAGGCGTCGAGGTGGTTTCGTGTCCGACCTGCGGGCGGACCAGCATTGACCTGATTTCTTTGGCAAATCAGGTGGAGACCATGGTGATGGAATTTCCGCTGGATATCAAAGTGGCGGTCATGGGCTGCGTGGTCAACGGACCGGGCGAAGCGCGAGAGGCCGATATCGGCATCTGCGGCGGGCAGGGCGAAGGGCTGCTCATCCACCGGGGCGAGGTGATCCGCCGTGTGCCGGAAGACCAGCTGCTGGATGCGCTGCGCGGAGAACTGATGAACTGGAAAGAAAGTGCGTTGTAATTTGCTGCGCCCTGAGGAAAGCGTGAAGGGTGTCTGAGGCGTACATTGGATAAAGGGAACGATAAGGGAGATACGGCAGCGGCATGGCAAAGAATTTTTTTGAGGTGTTTCCTCAGTTAAAACTGAATGGCGATCTGGCAGGGATGCTCGAGGACACTACGGTGTCGCGGGTTTCCACGACCTCGCGCCGGGATTTTCTGCGCATCTACCTCTCCAGCAGCCGCCTGATTCCCAAACAGAAGGTATTTGTTCTGGAGCAGGAGATTAAGTGTCAGCTTTTTGCAAAGAAAAAAATCCGCATCTGTGTCATGGAAAAATTCTGCCTTTCCGAACAGTATACGCTGCCGAATCTGATGGAGGCTTACTGGCCGTCTATCTTAAAAGAGTTTCAGAATTACAGCCAGGTGGAGTACAACCTGCTCCGCCATGCGAAATATGAATGCACGGATCCGGGACATCTGGTCCTGACGCTGGAGGATTCTCTTCTGGCGCATCAGAAAGAGGATGAGATTTATCATATTATCGAAAAAATCCTTAATGAGCGCTGCGGAATGTCCGCACAAGTGATGATTCGTTTCTGTGAGAAAAAAGAATCTAAACTGAAACGAAACGCTGAGATTCAGATAAAGAATGAGGTGGAAAACATCATCCGTCAGTCTTCCTTCGGCAGGAATGACAGGGAAGAGTATCTGTCCGATGAGACAGTCTCGGAGGCTCCGTGGGAGGAGCCGGCGAAAGAAGGAAAACAAAAGCACAGTTACGGCTCAGGTGCGGAGCGGCCTGAAAAGAAACAAAAGGCGGGGAAAACAGGGAGTACTGCAGCCGGAACGCGAAGAGCAGATTCCGGATTCAATCCGCAGGATGGAAATTCCGCTGAAAAAAGACAATACAGCGGCGGAAAAAATCGTTTTAATGGTCAGAATCGGGATGGCGCGGGAAGAGGCAGTTATCGCCGCAGCGACAATCCGGATGTAATTTATGGGCGTGATTTTGAAGAGGAATCAATCCGCATCGAACAGATCGCCGGTGAGATGGGCGATGTCGTCATTCGCGGACAGGTACTCTCAGTGGAAGACCGTCCGATCCGAAATGAGAAGACCATTCTGATGTTTGCGGTTACAGACTTTACAGACACAATAAAAGTAAAGATGTTCTGCAGAAATGACATTCTCCCGGAAATCAAAGAGGGGGTAAAAGAAGGAGCATTTTTAAAAATCAAAGGCGTGACGACCATCGATCGCTTTGATCATGAGCTGACGATCGGTTCTGTCCTTGGAATGAAAAAAATTCCTTCCTTTGTGACGACACGGATGGATACCAGCCCGGAGAAACGGGTGGAACTTCACTGTCATACGAAGATGAGTGACATGGACGGTGTCTCCGATGTAAAGGATATCATCAAACGGGCCATGAAATGGGGACATAAGGCAATCGCCATCACAGATCATGGCGATGTGCAGGCGTTTACGGACGCTGCTCATATGTTGGGAAAAGGGGATGATTTCAAGATCCTGTATGGAATGGAGGCTTATCTCGTTGATGATCTTAAAGGTCTGGTAGAAAACCCGCACGGACAGAAGCTGGATCATACATTTGTTGTCTTTGACCTGGAAACAACGGGATTTTCTCCTGAGAAGAATAAGATCATTGAGATCGGGGCGGTAAAAGTGGAGGACGGAAAAATCACGGAGCGGTTTTCCACTTTTGTAAACCCTCAGACGCCGATCCCCTATGATATTGAGAAACTGACGGACATCAATGATGAGATGGTTCTTGACGCGCCGCTGATCGATCAGGCACTGCCGGAATTTATGGAGTTTTCAAAAGATGCGGTAATGGTGGCGCATAACGCGGATTTTGACATGAGTTTTATCAGAAAAAACTGTGAGCTTCTGGAAATCCCCTGTGAGAAAACCGTGCTCGATACGGTTTCGCTGGCGCGCGCGCTTCTTCCTCAGCTGAACCGCTATAAGCTGGATACGGTGGCGAAGGCTTTGCAGATTCCGCTGAACCATCATCACAGAGCGGTGGATGACGCGGGTTGTACCGCAGAGATTTTTGTGAAATTTATTGAGATGCTCCGTGCCCGGGATATTGAGAACCTGGATCAGCTGGAGATGATGGATGCATCTTCGGAGGAAAGTGTCCGCAAGCTTCCTACATACCATGCCATTATGATTGCGCAGAATGATATCGGCAGAGTGAATTTATACAAGCTTGTATCCGATTCCCATATTAAATATTTTAACCGGCGTCCGCGCGTGCCGAAAAGTGAATTTGCACAGTGCAGGGAGGGAATTCTTCTCGGCTCCGCCTGTGAGGCCGGCGAGCTGTACCGGGCGATTTTAAATGGGCGTCCGGCGGAGGAGATTACACGGATTGCCGCATTTTACGATTATCTGGAGATTCAGCCGCTCGGAAACAATGCCTTCATGCTCCGTGATGAGAAGAGTCCGGTGGATTCGATGGAGGATATTCAGGATATCAACCGCAGAATTGTTGACCTCGGAGAACAGTTAAATAAGCCGGTGGTGGCGACCTGCGACGTGCATTTCCTGGATCCGGAGGATGAGATTTACCGGCGTATTATCATGGCCGGTAAGGGATTTAAGGACGCGGACGACCAGGCGCCGCTTTATTTGCGGACGACGGAAGAGATGCTGGAGGAGTTTTCTTATCTCGGAAGTGAGAAAGCGGAAGAGGTGGTTATCACAAATACCAATAAAATCGCGGATATGTGTGAACGCATCGATCCGGTGCGGCCGGATAAGTGTCCGCCGGAGATTGAGAATTCCGATCAGATGCTGCGTAAGATCTGCTACAACCGGGCGCATGAGATATACGGGGAAAAGCTGCCGGAAATCGTGGAAGAACGGCTGGAGCGGGAGCTGAACTCGATCATCTCCAATGGGTTTGCCGTGATGTATATCATCGCCCAGAAGCTGGTATGGAAGTCGAACGAGGATGGCTATCTGGTGGGATCCCGCGGTTCTGTCGGCTCCTCCCTGGTGGCGACGATGGCGGGAATTACGGAGGTAAACCCGTTAAGTCCGCATTACATATGCCCGAATTGCCATTACGTGGATTTTGATTCGGAAGAGGTCAGGCAGTATGCCGGGCGTGCAGGCTGCGATATGCCGGATCGTGATTGTCCGGTCTGCGGGACAAAACTAAAGAAAGAGGGTTTCGATATTCCGTTTGAGACTTTTCTTGGATTTAAGGGGAATAAGGAGCCGGATATCGACCTGAACTTTTCCGGCGAGTATCAGAGCAAAGCGCACAAATACACAGAGGTTATTTTCGGAGACGGCCAGACCTTCCGTGCGGGAACCATCGGAACGCTGGCAGACAAGACTGCTTTCGGATATGTGAAAAACTATTTTGAAGAGCGGGATATTCATAAGCGTAACTGTGAGATTGACCGTATTCTTCAGGGATGTGTCGGGGTGCGCCGGACGACAGGGCAGCATCCGGGCGGTATTATCGTTTTGCCCCGGGGGGAAAATATCTATTCCTTTACTCCGGTGCAGCATCCGGCCAATGATATGGATACGGATATTATCACGACACACTTTGATTATCACTCCATTGATCATAACCTCCTAAAGCTTGATATACTGGGACACGATGATCCGACCATGATCCGTATGCTGCAGGATCTGACGGGGGTCGACCCGCAGGATATTCCGCTGGATTCGCCGGAGGTCATGTCGCTTTTCCAGAACACTTCTGCGCTCGGCATTGAACCGGAGGACATCGGCGGCTGCCAGCTGGGAGCGCTCGGCATTCCGGAGTTCGGCACGGACTTTGCCATGCAGATGCTGATTGATACGAAGCCGACGCAGTTTTCCGACCTGGTGCGGATCGCGGGACTTTCCCACGGAACAGATGTGTGGCTTGACAACGCGCAGACACTGATCCAGGAGGGAAAGGCAACTATCTCAACGGCAATCTGTACCCGTGATGATATCATGATATATCTCATCGGAAAAGGAATGGATTCCGAGGAGTCTTTTAACATCATGGAAAAAGTCCGGAAGGGTGTGGTTGCCAAGGGCAAATGCGCAGAATGGCCGCAGTGGAAGCAGGATATGATCGACCACGACGTGCCGGACTGGTATATCTGGTCCTGTGAGAAGATCAAATATATGTTCCCGAAAGCCCATGCGGCGGCTTATGTTATGATGGCGTGGCGGATTGCCTGGTGCAAGGTATTTTATCCCCTGGCTTACTATGCGGCGTTTTTCAGTATTCGTGCTACCGCTTTTAACTACGAGCTCATGTGTCAGGGGCGCGACCGCCTGGAGTATTATCTGGAGGATTACCGGAAGCGGAAGGATACCCTGACAAAAAAGGAGCAGGATACGCTCCGCGACATGCGTGTTGTCGAGGAAATGTATGCGCGGGGATTTGAATTCTGGCCGCTGGATATCTATAAAGCGAAGGCCCGCCATTTTCAGATCATTGACGGAAAGCTGATGCCGGCGATCAATACCATCGACGGGATGGGCGATAAGGCGGCGGAGGGAGTCGTTGAGGCGGCGAAGGACGGACCTTTCCTTTCGCGGGATGATTTTCGGGAACGTTCGAAAGTCAGTAAGACAGTGGTAGATCTTATGGGTGACCTGGGATTGCTCGGAGATCTGCCGGAATCCAATCAGCTGTCACTGTTTGATCTTTAAAAAAATGAAAGGGGTTGACGGTATTATGAAGGATTTACAGGAGATCCGTAAGGATATTGATGCGATTGACCGACAGATTGTAGAATTGTATGAGGAACGGATGGAACTGACTACACAGGTGGCGGATTACAAAATCTCTACCGGGAAACAGGTGTTTGACGCGGAGCGGGAGGTCTCGAAGCTGAATACGGTGGCGCAGATGGCGCACTCGGATTTTACCAGCCACGGAGTTCGCGAACTCTTTGAGCATATCATGTCGATGAGCCGGAAGAAACAGTACCAGCTTCTGACGGAACACGGAAAATTTGCTCCGACCGGTTTCGTGGAAGTCAGTGAACTGGATTTTTCCCACGCTGCCGCCGCGTGTATTGAAGCTTCTCAGGCTGCGGCGAAGAGCTATTTTTCCTCGGAAAGAAAAACAGGCATGCTTCCTGAGACGAAGGATATGAAGCCGGGAAAATCAGCCGATAGCGGGGAGGGTTTATGCGGACTTCTTCTTTGCGAAGACTGGCGGGAAGCCTGCGAAACATTGAAAAAGGGGGAGGTCAATTATCTCTTCCTTCCGGTTCAGGATCCGAAGTCCGGGTATGTATCATCCAATTATAACCTGGTAGCGGAATATGGGTTTTATATATTGGAAGAATACCGTACCAGCCCGGAGCCGAAGGATCGGTATGCGCTGATTTCACGGGACAAGCTTTCCTTAAGCGGCGCGGATAAGATCACCATTTGTTTTGAGGCGCCGGACGTCTGCGGCTCCCTTTACCACCTGATGTCGCATCTGACTTATAACAACCTGAATATGAATCGTATTGAATCAATCGTGATCTCCAGGGAACCGCTGGATTATCGGTTTTTTATGGATTTAAGCGGAAACTTAAATGACAGTGCGATCAAAAATGCGATTCTCGGCCTGGGAGGCGAAGCGCGGAATTTCAAGATTCTGGGAAATTATCGATAGGGAGGCAAATGAGTTATGGACAGGAAAATGTTTTTCCTGGATATGGACGGGACGACGCTGCGCGATGACAAATCCATCCCGGAGGAGAATATTGAGGCGATTCAGGCAGCGCTTGCTCTCGGAAATTTTATTACGATTGCTACCGGTAGGACGTATGTCAGCATGCAGCCTCTCATCCGTAAGCTTGGCATGCAGCGGGAAGGATGTTTTCTGATTGCCTGTAACGGTGCGCTCCTGTATGATCTGAAAACCGGGGAAATCCTGTACGAGAGAAATCTGCCGGATGCTTACGCGGCATATCTGTTCGCAGAAGCGGAGAAGTATGATCTGTACATGCAGTCGTTTGACGGCAGTGGTTTCCTCGCGCGGCAGGTTTGTCCGGAGGCGGAGCTTTATACGCGGACATCCTTTCTGAATTACCGCATTGTTCCGGATCTCTGCCATTTGGAAAAATACAATACGCCGAAGGTGATGCTGATCTCCGTGGATGACCGCGCCGCTCTGCAAAAGTTTCAGGATGATCACCGTGCGTGGGAGAACGGCAGATGCATCAGTTTCTTCACATCCCCGCAGTATCTGGAATATTGCCCTGCGGGCTGTACCAAGGCCTCCGGTATTCCGTTTTTTGAGCAGCGCTTCGGTATTGCGCATGAAAACACCATTGCGGTCGGCGATGAGGAAAACGACCTGCCGATGATCCAGGCGGCCGGCATCGGAATCGCCATGAAAAATGCCGGGGAAAACATCCGTAAATATGCGGATGAAGTCACGGAAAGAGACAATAATCATGGCGGGGTCGCCGATGTGATCCGGCGGTATATGTGATAAAACTCCGGTTATTCCGCAGTGAAATGCCGGCGCTTCAATTCTTCTAAAAACTCATAGGGGACGGACAGATTGCCTTTTCCGCTTCCGAGCTTTATCTGAGGCTTGTTGGAACCGTGAAAGTCGGAACCGCCGGAGAGGAGAAGGCCGAAATCCGCGGCGATGCGGCGGTATTTCTGCTCGTCATCCCCTTCATTGCAGGAGTAGACCGCCTCAATTCCGTCCAGCCCGACGGCTTTCATTTCGGTAATCATCTGAAGCAGGGTTTCGTCTGAGAGTTTGTACAGGCACGGATGCGCCAGAACCGCAAGACCGCCTGCTTCATGGATCAGTTCCACCGCCCGCATGGGAGTAATCTTGTATCTCTCAACGTAACAGATGCAGCCGCTGCCGATATAGCGGTCAAAGGCGGTCTGTATATCGGGAATCTGATGGGTATCGGCCAGATAGCGGGCGATGTGCGGCCGCGCCACGACAGAGTCCGGGTTTCGCTCGTAGATCGCTTCCGCGGTGATGTCAAATCCTTCCTCCCGCAGCCGGTCGATCATTTTCAGGTTCCGGTTGTCCCGGTTGTCCCGAAAGATTCGAAGCTGCTCACGCAAAGATTCGTTATCCGGATCGATAAAGAGACCGACCACATGGATTTCTTCCTCTGCGTATTCGGTAGAAAGCTCTACGCCGGGAATCGTTTCAATTCCGTATTTTTGTCCGGCAGCCATCAGCTCGGCAATCCCATCTGTGGAATCGTGGTCCGTAAGGGCAATAGCGGAAAGGCCGGTTTTTTTGGCTTCCGTCACCAGCTCGGCCGGCGTGAATGTTCCGTCAGAACCGGTGGAATGCGTATGCAGGTCGATTTGTTTCATGAGAGGTTCCTTTCTGTATTTATAATGATGCCGAAGATTCATTTTTATGATTGTTTGCTTTTTACGGTCTTTTATTGTATTCGGTTTTTTTGTGTTTGTAAAGTAAAAAAAGTACTTGACGAATGGGATGCTCTGTGCCATAATAGCGATGTTGCGAAAACAAAGCAGAGTATCCACTCTCACCCCGGCACAAGCAAGTGACCTGCGGTTAATACTTCAATCTTTTTGCCTGACAGGTATCTCTTGTCTGTCGGACAGAGATGTTTGATTTGTGTGGATAATCTGTTATCCACATTTTTTAGTTTACGGAGGTAAAGAACCATTAGCGAATTGCAGATTAATGAACAGATCAGAGACCGGGAGGTTCGGGTAGTTTCCGCAGACGGAGCTCAGTTGGGCATCATGTCAGCGAGAGATGCGTACAAACTGGCGCAGGAGGCGGAGCTTGACCTGGTGAAGATCGCGCCGGGCGCGAAGCCGCCGGTAGTAAAGATTATTGACTACGGCAAGTACCGTTACGAGCAGAATCGCCGTGAGAAAGAGGCGCGCAAAAAGCAGAAGACCGTTGAGATCAAGGAAGTACGGCTTTCTCCCAATATTGACACGAATGATCTGAATACCAAAGTAAGCGCTGCCAGAAAGTTTCTCTCCAAGGGCGACAGGGTGAAAGTATCCCTTCGGTTTCGCGGCAGAGAGATGGCGCATGTGCAGAACAGCAAGCATATCCTTACAGATTTTGCAGAGGCTCTTGCTGATGTTGCCGTTGTGGAGAAGCCGCCGAAGATGGAAGGGCGCAGCATGACGATGGTGTTGGGTCAGAAACGTCAGGGCGGGAAATCGTGAGACACATTTTTAGATACAGGAGGAATTTATTATGCCGAAAATGAAAACAAAAAGAGCTGCCGCAAAGCGTTTTTCCAAAACAGGATCCGGTCAGTTAAAGAGACACAAAGCTTATAAGAGCCACATCTTAACCAAGAAGACGACAAAGAGGAAGAGAAACCTTCGCAAAGCTACGATGACGGATGCTTCGAATGTAAAGAATATGAAGAAGATCATGCCGTATCTGTAAGCAGTCTGACGGTGAGCGAAAAGGCAGAATAAAGTTTAGGAGGTAGATGAAATGGCAAGAATTAAAGGCGGATATAACGCAAAGAAAAAACATAAGAGAGTGTTAAAACTGGCAAAGGGTTACAGAGGAGCCAGATCAAAGCAGTACAGAGTGGCCAAGCAGTCCGTGATGCGCGCACTGACCAGCGCATATGCAGGACGGAAGCAGAAGAAGAGACAGTTCCGTCAGCTCTGGATCGCACGTATCAATGCAGCTGCACGTATCAACGGTCTTTCTTACAGCAGGTTTATGTATGGGCTGAAGCTGGCTGATATCGAGATCAACCGCAAGATGCTGGCAGAGATGGCTGTAAATGATGCGGATGGATTTGCTGCACTGGTTGAGACGGCAAAGACAAAGCTGGCTGAAAAAGCAGCATAAGTTGTCAGAAAAATCAGTAAAAAATCATTCAAAATATTTTTTGAAAAAATAGTTGACAAGAACAAGACTTGTCTGTATAATGAGTCTTGTTGTTGCGGTTCGTTGGTCAAGCGGCTAAGACGCCGCCCTCTCACGGCGGAAACAGGGGTTCGATTCCCCTACGAACTACTGACTGTTAAGTGAACAGCCCAACCCAAAGAAGTCTGAAAAGTTTGCATTTTAGCAGCTTTGCAGGCTTTTTCTTTTTAGGAGGAAGCTTATGTTTCGTTTACTGTTATTGGACGATGAGCGGGTCGTGTTAAACGGCATACAAAAGGTTTTTTCTCTTAGAGATTACGGCTTTGAAGTAGTGGGTGCCCTGCAACAGCCGCTGGAAGCCCTGGCACAGCTAGAGGCTTTGCGGCCGGATCTGATCATTACGGATGTAAAGATGCCGAAGATGGACGGACTGGAGTTTTCAACCAGGGTAAAGCAAATTCTGCCGGAAGTGGAGATCGTCATTCTTTCCGGGTACAGTGATTTTTCCTATGCGCAGACCGCAGTTCGCCTGGGCGTGCGGGATTATCTGCTGAAACCGATCAAGAAAGACGATTTTTCGAAGATGCTTAAGCGTATGTATGCCAGAATCGAAGCAAAACAGTCGAGAGAATCATACTTTCAATCCCTGCACAAGCTATTCTTAAACAATTACGAGGAGCTGCGAAATCAGTTTTTTGTCTCGCTGACGGAGGAGGGAAGCTACGACCGGAATCTGTATCAGCTTGTTATGAAAGAATATCCGAAGGATCTGTTTGATTCCGACTTTATCCTGGTGCGTATGGATATTTATCAGATGTCTTTTTCCAATGACTTTGTCTCGGAGATCGGCCGACTGACGGAGCAGGTTACCCGGGCGCTGAACATTTACGGCAGGGTGGAGAGCTATTTTACGGATGAATGTCTCTATCTGGTTTTGTTTTATGTGAAACCGGAGGACGAGCAGCGGATTCGGACCGTCTTTCATGTTTTCATGGAATCGAAGACGCAGGAAGGGTACACGCTTCCGGCAGGCATCAGCCGTATCCATCGAAATATAGAGTCGTTATACCTGGCATATAACGAGTGCCTGCAGCAGATTTTTATGGCAGAGGCAAACATTGACGCGGACTCCGAGCACAATCCGGTCAGAAGCCGTGAGATGGGCGTACAGATTCCTTATGCGGAGCTGGATGAGCTGTTTCACCGAATCGCCCTCGGAATTACGGAGGGGATGGGAGAACTGGTTGAGAAGATATATAAGAAACCGAAAAATGGAAATCTTCTTTATCGTGATTTCAGCTACAGCATAACTTTTCTGATTTTGCTGCGGATTTATCAGCTTCAGGATAAGTATGACACGAAGGCAGATATTATTCAGCCTTCCTGTCTTGACCTGAGGTATCTGACAAGGCAGTATCCTACCCTGGACAGCCAGAAACATATGGTTCAGGAGAGACTGACACAGCTTTCTGCCCTGAGTGCTGACCAGGGAACATCTCAGGCTTCAAAGATGGTCCATGCCGCCGTGGATTATACAAACCGTCATTTTTGCGAGAATATTTCCCTTCAGGATGTGGCGGATGAGATCGGCATCAGCAAGAATTATCTCTGTGATATCTTTAAAAAAGAGCTGGGAATGACTTTTATCAGTTATGTGACTAATCTGCGCATTGAGAAAGCGAAAGAGCTGTTGACAGGTTCGGATATGAAAATGTATGAGATATCGGATGCTGTCGGATATAATGATTACGCGTATTTTTCGCAGCTGTTTAAAAAACATACCGGGCAGACGCTGTCTGCCTGGCGGGGAAAAGCGTAAGGTTCGCTTAAAAAAAGCAAAAACCTTGCGCTATAGAGAGGTTTTGATCGGCAGAGTGATGGTGCAGATCGTCTGCGAGTCGGTTTTGCTGTAGGACATCCCGTATTCATCCCCGCAGATGATTTTGATCCGGCGATAGATGTTCTGCACACCATAGCCGTCTTTTTTGAAATTAAGCAGGTCGCTCGCGGCAGGATCAAATGTGAGTATTTCCGCCATTTTGTCCAGGTCGATATCATTGCCGTCGTTCGTGACGGTGAATACCACCCGGCTGTCGATCGAAAGGGTGATTTTGATCGTTCCGCCGTCGTTTAACTGATCAATGCCGTGTTTTAATGCGTTCTCTGCAACCGGTTGCAGAATAAACCGCGGAATATACAGGTCCGGCAGCGGATCCGGCAGGTCAAAAATGCTGCGGAGGCGTTCCCCGTAACGGAACTGCTGCAGCGTCAGATAACTCTGTACATACCGGATTTCCTGGGAAAGCTCAGTGAATGAACTGCTGTTTTTCATCAGGCTCAGCCGGAACATATCCGCCAGAGCAGTGATCATATCACTGATCTCATCCTGATCATTGGCCAGTGCGATCCAGTTGATGGAGTCGAGCGTATTATAAAGAAAATGCGGGTCGATCTGGCTTTGGATCAGCGCCAGCTCTGCGTCTTTTTTCTCCAGATTTTTTACGTAGATTTCCTGAATCAGTGTGTTGATACGGTCTTCCAGCTGATAGTAGGAGCGATACATCTGCCCGATTTCATCTGTCCGTTTCTGATAGATCGCGAGTGATTCTGCGTCGATGTCTTTGTCTTCGCCATGATAGGTGTCCATCAGGCGGGACAGCGTGACAATGGGAAGCGCCATGTTGATGGAGTTAAATCGGGCGATCAGGAAGAGAATCAGGATAACCGCAGACATCATGATCACCAGCTGCAGGACCAGGTTCGTCACACTGCTGTTTACTTCGTTATAAGGCGTGATCATACACAGCGTCCACCTGTTTTGTGAAAAGTCGGAGAAGGTAAATACATATCTTTTTCCCTCTGCGCGCAGGGTGGAGCTTCCGGATTTCTCTGACATAATCTCTTCCAACAGGGATGCCTGCGCGGACGTGTGGTTCCCGGCAAAGATCTGTCCGTTTTTGTCCAGCATACAGATGGCAGAGGTCTCACCGTACGTTACGCTCCCGAGGATATCATTTAAGTAGTCTTCATCCAGATAAATCATCATATAACCGAGCAGAGTCGTGTAATCAGACATATCATAGATCGGGCGCGCAAGCATAAGCGCGTTCTGACTGTTATTTTCCGTTGATTCGGCAAGAAGGTAATCTTCGCTGTCGAGGTGGGAATAAGAATACCAGCTGTAGGAACGGGTGCCGGAAATCATATCCGGATACCACCATTTATTCTCAATATTATCAAAGGCCGAGAGGTTGGTGTACGCGCGTTTCGTTGAAAAAACGGTATGGTCAATCCCGCACAGCACGACACAGTCTACAAAATCCCGGTTGGCGAGGAAACTGTTGACATAGTAAGTGACATCGCTGTCTTCCGGATAATTCTCTCTCTGATAACTTTCTATCATAATTTCCTGAACAGCGTCATTGAAAATAAGCTCTCTGGAAAGATTTTCGGTATCGCTGATGACATACAGAAGCTGTGCGCTGACGCGTTCCAGCTCGGTAGCCTGCGACTTCTGGATGCTTTCGCGGGTGCTGACCTGAAAAACAGCGAGAAAACCGATACAAACCGTCAGGAGAATGGGGACGGCAATCAGAAAGAAGGACAGAAAAAGACGGGTTTTAAAGTCCATCGAATCTTTCATCCTGTTAAAAATCTGAAATAACGGTTTTTTCGGGGTGTTTTTTTTCATGAGTCCTCCCGGAGTGAATGGATTGAAAAAATTTATGCTGGAAGCCATGATTTAACTATACAATAAAGAGTGGTTTTTGTAAAATAGAAAGAAATCGTGTATACTTTAAAAAAGCGCTTTGGGAGGAATATATGAGGGGAAAAATTCGAAGAATAGTATCGGTTCTGCTCCTGGCAGGATTACTCGGTGTCCTGTGTTCCGGCTGCACCGAATCACAGAAGCAGGAAGAAACGGAAACAGAGACCAGTGAGGTGGAACTGGAAATCTGGACGTTTTTTGATATGAATACTCCGGAAACACATTATCAGGACCTATGGGATACGCTGGCGGAGGAATACGGGTACTCGATCGATGTAAAGTTTTATTCGACGCAGCAGATCAAGGACAAGCTGCGGATCGCCCTGGCGTGTAATGAGCTGCCGGATGTTTTCCTTGTCTGGGGCGGCAGGTATCCGGATTATTTGTTTGACGCGGGAGCCTGTGTGCCGGTGCAGGATTACCTGGAGAGTGCGGACTTTCGATTCAGAGATCAGTATATTCAGACTTACACGGACGGCAATAATTATATTATCCCCTGTCTGGTAGAGGCTTACGCAGTGAATTATTGCAATACAGAGCTGATGGAGGAGATGGGCCTGACGGTTCCCGAGACCTGGGAAGACCTGGTGGCTCTGGTGGAGCAGGTAAACGCCTATAATGAGGCAAACGGCACGGATTACGCTGCCATTGAGACCGGAGTAAAAGACAGCTGGCTGGGAGAACTTCTGTATTGTATGATCGTCAATCGTATGGATCCTTACGCCTATGACCGACTTTCTTCCGGTGAGTCTGATTTTTCGGAGGAAGTCTATGCGGATGCGGCTGAAAAGATTCGGGAACTGGTGGATATGGGGGCGTTTCCCGATGATTATATGGAAACCGGTGAAGTGGAAGCGGTAGAAAATTTCATCGATGGAGAAGCCGTTCTTTTTCCTCATCAGTCAACGATCGTTTTTTATCTGATGGAAAATATGGGAGAAGATGCTTTTGAGATGGTGCAGTTTCCCTGCTGTGCGAAAGAATTTGATGCGGACTATGCCGCGTACCTGATGGATATCAATCATACCTTAACGCCGGGATTGTGCATCAGTTCGCAGACGGAGTATCAGGATGAAGCGGCTGAACTATGCCTTGAGTTTGCACAGAGGGTGAATGAGATTAATGTTACGGAATACGGATACCTGAATATGACGGAGGAGGATCTGGAGCCCGCGTCTGATCTGGCGCTTCCGGTTCGGCAGTTCCGCCGGATGATTGAGGAATCGCAGAAGGTTACGGCGTACTGGTACGCGGAGCTTTCCAGAGAAAACGGAGAAAACTGGCGGAATCTGACGAAAAAGCTGTTTGCGGGAGAAGTCGAGGTAAGTGAATTCATCGAGAGAGGATCTGACTACTTAAAATTTGATGAATAAATGTTAGAAAAAATATTCCGAAGAAAATAAATAAAATAAGAATTCTTCCTCATATTTTTCGAAAAATATTTCCGATACAATACTTCCTGGAAAAATATCAGCGGTTTATCTGCAAAAGGAAAGGGAGGAAAACAGGAAATATGAGCAGTAAGAAGAAGGATAACAGAGATTCTGTTGTGGACTTTGGAGGGTATGGATGGTTTACCATTATCTATATGCTCCTGATGTTCTGGTTTTACGTGGGGATGATCAATGACGGCAGCAACAACATTGCTTCCTATATCGCGGAGCGGATGTTGGGTAGTACGGAGTATGTAGGGCAGATTTCTAACTGTAACTCAATCGCCGGCATCCTCGGCGTATTGATTTTCCTTGTAATTGGTGTGCTGAACAGAAAAATCGGACCGCGAAAGATGTCCGGTATTAACTGCATTATTGCGGGCTTCACATATATCGGAGTGTTAAACGCAATGAATCTTGTTCTTTACACGATCATGATGGCGATTACCTGCGGCACGATCATGTCCGCCGGCTATCTTTGCGGCGGAGTGCTGGTGGCGAACTGGTTCCCGAAGAAGAAAGGTATCGTTATGGGTTATACCACGATGGGACATAACCTGGCAACAGCAGTCTATGTGCCGATCATCGTAGCGCTTGTTACTTCGCTCGGCGTAAACAGAGCCTGCTACCCGATTTCGATCGCCTGCATTATCCTCGGAATTCTCGGTATCCTCTTTATCCGCGATACGCCGTTCGAGCGGAATATGTATCCGGATAATGCTTCAAAGGAAGTATATGAAAAGTATTATGACACCTCCGACGATGAGGGAGACGCGGACGGCGGCTGGACAGTAAAGAAGCTGTTAAAATGCGACCAGGTCTGGTGCGCGGCGATCAGCACCGGAATTTTCCAGATCTGTTCCGTAGGAACCATGTCCCAGATGCTGAACCGTACGACAAACGGATTCGGGTTTTCCACGGCAACAGCAGTTACGATCATGTCAGTCTGCGCGGTTGTCGGTGTGGTCGGTTCGTTTCTGATCGGTGTTCTGGATCAGAAAATCGGTACAAAGCGCGCAATGATCGTGTTCGGATGCTGGTATGCAACGGCTCTGCTTTGTAATTTTACAAATACGATGGTTGGATTCTGGATCTCCATTGTGATGATCGGTATCGGCATCGGCGGAAGCGCAAACTTCACAACATCGCTGCCCACCTCCATTTTCGGACGTCAGGGTTACGACAAAGTAAACTCCGTACTTTTCCCGATTCAGGGAATTATCACTGCGTTGACGTTTGCGATTAACGGCATGGTAATGAATATGACCGGCGGCAATATCCGGATGGCTTATCTGATCGATGCCTGCCTGGCATTGCTGAATGTTCTGTTTATCTTTATCTGTGTAAAAGATCATAAGTATAACAGAGACTGGATTGCGGAGCATGGTAAAAAACAGTAAATTACGTAGTATGAAGGCAGAAAATCCGAGGTTGACAGATACCCGGAATGATGGTAGTATTAAAAAAGTTTAACAGGTAAAGTCGATGAGCAAAAAGAGTACTTTTACAGACTGTTCTACAGAGAGCCGGAGGAGCTGAGATTCCGGAGTACAAGTGTAAAGGGAATGGGTTTGTGAGACGTGACTGCGAAAGGTTTCTCAGTTTAGTAGCAGCCGCCGTGTTCCTCACGTTACAGAGGGCAGATATCGAATCGAAGCTGATGATATACGTTTTATTGAATGAGCAGCAGATGATTCTGTATCGGTTGAGGTTGACATGTCCTTCTGACATTGTCGATGAACAAGGGTGGCATCACGATGATTCGTCCCTGATTGTGATTTTTCACAATCAGGGATTTTTTAGTATTGAGAGGATTATCATATGAAGCGCATTTTAAAACTCTATAAAAAGACGGTAAGCGTAATCAACGAGACTCCCATTGAGATGTATGAGAATCTTGTCGGAACGAAAAAAGGATTCCTTCTGGAAAGCTATGACAAGAACTATGATATGTTTACGATTTTCGGTGCGGAACCGGAGGAAATCATCACTTCACGCGGGAATGCGCTGGTCATACAGAAGGCGGACGGCTCTGAGGAGGTGCGGGAAGGGAATCCTCATGAGCGGCTGAAGGAGTATTACAGTGAGTTTGAGATCCGTAAGGATAATCATGAGATCAGCTTCAGCGGCGGCCTGGTCGGAAACCTTGGCTATGATTATATCAGATATACCGAGGAACTTCCGGATGAGAACCCGGACGATATCGGCATTGAGACCATTCAGATGATGCTGATGACCCGGTTTATCGTGGTCGACCATGTGTCTGAGACCATGACGGCAGTGGTTCTGGACGAGGACAGTGAGGCCGGAAAGGCACATGCGCTGGCGCTAGCGGCCGACATGCTGAATACAGCCCGGACAGACCGGCCGGGGAACCATAAAAATACTCCGTTTATCCGCGACGGCAGGATTGTTCATAAGACGGACACATTGGAGGAGTATAGTAAAAAAGTTGAAAAAATTCGCCACTATATCAGAGAAGGACATATTTTCCAGACCGTCCTTTCCCAGCGGTGGACGATTGAGACCGGACAGGATGGATTTACGCTCTATAAGCATCTGCGGGAGATCAATCCGTCGCCTTACCTGTACTATTATAATTACGGGGACTTTGAGGTGATCGGGAGTTCGCCGGAGATGATCGTAAAGCAGCAGGGGAACCGTGTTTATACCTGCCCGATCGCCGGCAGCCGTCCGCGCGGGAAGTCCAAAGAGGAAGACATCGCCCTGACGGAGGAACTGCTGGCGGATGAAAAAGAGCAGGCGGAACATGTCATGCTGGTCGACCTGGCACGAAATGATATGGGCCGTATTTCCGAATTCGGAACCGTAAAGGTTACGGATTTTATGAAAGTTCAGTACTATTCCCACGTGATGCATATTGTGTCTCTGGTAGAGGGGCGGAAAAAGGGCGTCTATCACCCGCTGGATCTCATTGCATCCTTCCTGCCGGCCGGAACCTTAAGCGGCGCACCGAAGATCCGGGCCATGGAGATTATCGACGAACTGGAGACGACGCGCCGCGGACTCTACGGCGGAGCGACCGGTTATGTGGACTTTTCCGGGGACATGGATTTCTGCATCACGATCCGCACCATGGTGAAGCAGGGGAAGAAGGTATACCTGCAGGCGGGAGCCGGTATTGTGGCGGATTCCGTGCCTGCGAATGAATATCAGGAGTGCTGCAATAAGGTGATGGCGCTGGCAAAAACACTGGTGACGGAGGAGAACTTATGATTTTACTGATTGATAATTACGATTCATTTACTTACAATCTGTACCAGTTTATGGGGATTTTCAACGATGATATCCGGGTTGTGCGGAATGACAGGATTACACTTGAAGACATTCATGCATTGCATCCGGAAAAAATTGTTCTCTCGCCGGGACCGAAAAGCCCGAAAGAGGCCGGTATCTGCATGGACGTGATTCGGGAGTTTTACGATAAAGTACCGCTTCTCGGCATCTGTCTCGGACATCAGTGCATCGGGGAAGCGCTTGGCGGAAAAGTTTCTTATGCAAAAAAGCTGCTTCACGGAAAACAGTCCGTGATCGAGCATTCCGGAACCGGCATCTTTGAGGGAGTTCCGTCGCCGCTGAAAGTGGCGCGGTATCACTCGCTGGCGGTGCTCGAGGAGGGGCTTCCGGACTGTCTGGAGATTCTGGCTCAAACGGAGGACGGAGAAATCATGGCGATCCGGCATCGGGAGTATCCGTTGTTCGGGATGCAGTTTCACCCGGAATCCATTTATACGGAGCACGGGAAAAAAATAATTGAAAATTTTCTTTCTATGTCGAATTTCCCATTTACGGTTGAAGAGGGAAACGGATGATGGATTTCCTTCTGACACTTGAATCTGAAAAATGAATGTTTGATATGCTTTATTGGATTGCAGAATAAAAACAGGATGGTAAAAAAGATGATTCTTGATGAAATTGTGAAAGATAAGAAAATACGCCTGGCGGAGTACAAGGCGCGCATCGGTTTCGCAGAGATGCGCCGCATGGCGGAGGAGTATGACGGCATTTCCCCGAGTTTTAAAGAGGGGCTTGCGAGACCGGGGATTTCGATTATCGGGGAGTTTAAGAAAGCGTCGCCGAGCCTCGGAAATATCACGAGTAAGATTTCTCTGACGGATCGGATTGATGAATATAATGATTCCGTGGACTGCATTTCCTGCCTGACAGAGGAGGACCATTTCCACGGGAATGTGGATTATTTAAAAGAGATCCGGGCCATTTCTCCCTTGCCGATCCTGCGGAAGGATTTTATGATCGATGAGTATCAGTTTTATGAGGCGAAGGCGATCGGAGCCAACGCAATCCTGCTGATCACGGGAATTTTAGATGATGTACAGCTCCGTGATTTTTATCAGCTGACGAAGGAATTGGGGTTGGACGCGCTCTTTGAGGCGCATGACGAGGAGCAGATGGACCGCGCGTTAAACTGCGAAGCGGAGATTGTCGGTGTGAACAACCGGGATCTGCGGGATTTTACCATTCATCTTGAGACCACAAAGCGTCTCTCGAACATGGTGCCGCAGGATCGGCTTTTTGTGGCTGAGAGCGGAATCGTGGCAGACGCGGATGTGGAATTCCTGGCCGAATGCCGCGTGGATGCTTTCCTGATCGGGAGAGCATTTATGGAATCGGATAATCCGCGGGCGCTTGCAAAGCACTGGAAGGATGTTTATCAGGCGAAACGTGTATGCAGGTGATGTCAGAATTTATGGAATCGCAAAACTTCGAGAAGATATCATACCTGTTTATAAGCCTGTTCATATTGTAAGGTGAAACCAAATGAAGTGACTGAAAGGAGAATATTTCATGTCTGTAAAAGTGAAAATCTGCGGCTTAAAACGTCCGGAAGATATCCTCGCGGTGAATGAAGCGAAAGCGGATTATGCGGGATTTGTCTTTTTTGAGAAAAGCAGGCGAAATATCAGTTTTGACACAGCCGAAAAATTGCTGCGGCTGTTGGCTCCGGGGATAGAGTCTGTTGCCGTCTGTGTAAGTCCGACAGAGGAATTTATCCATGAGATTTCGAAACTCGGCTTCGACCGAATCCAGATTCACGGAGACATCTCTCCGGAAATCCTGGATCAGATTCAGACTCCTGTCTGGCAGGCGGTGAATGTAAAAGACGGCCTGGCTCCGGCGCTGTTTTTAAAGCATGAAAGCATCGACGGGTATGTGGTAGACGGAGCGGATTACGGAGGCGGCAAGACCTTCGGATGGGAAGATGACAGTATCGGCTCCTCCGCAGCGGCAGCCGTCCGGGAGACTCTGGAAGGAAAAACTTTCGTCCTGGCAGGCGGACTGAATACGGACAATGTAAGAAAGGGAATCGAGCTGTTTTGTCCGGATGTTGTCGATGTCAGCAGCGGGGTGGAACTTGACGGGGCGAAAAGCGAGAGATTGATTCATAGATTTATCAGAAAGGTGAGAGAGCAATGAAGAATGAAAAGGCTTATTACGGGGAGTACGGCGGACAGTATGTCTCAGAGTCACTGATGAAGTCTCTGGAGGAAATTGACCGGGAGTTTGAGAAAGCGATTCATGATCCGGGGTTTCTTGCGGAATACAATTATTATCTGAAGCAGTATGTGGGGCGGGAGACGCCGCTCTACTACGCGAAACGGCTCAGTGAGAAATATGGGACAAAGATTTATTTAAAACGTGAGGACTTAAATCACACCGGCGCTCATAAGATTAACAATGTTATGGGTCAGATTCTCCTGGCCAGACGGATGGGGAAGACAAAAATCATCGCGGAGACCGGCGCCGGCCAGCACGGCGTTGCCACGGCGACCGGGGCGGCGCTTTTCGGAATGGAATGCACCGTATACATGGGGAAAGAGGATGTGAAACGCCAGTCGCTGAATGTGATGCGCATGGAAATGCTCGGCGCAAAAGTAGTTTCCGTGGAATCCGGCAGCAATACTTTAAAGGATGCGACAAATGAGGCCATTCGTACCTGGGCGAAAACGGCGGAAGATACCTTTTATATTATCGGTTCCGCGATTGGCCCGTATCCGTATCCGAAGATGGTAAAAGAATTTCAGGCAGTGATCAGCCGGGAGGCAAAACGGCAGCATATGGAGGCGGAGGGCAGGCTTCCGGATGTGGTTATGGCCTGTGTCGGCGGCGGCTCCAACTCCATCGGAATGTTTGCGGACTTTATCGACGAGGAGGGCGTGGAACTGATCGGCGTGGAAGCTGCGGGTAAGGGAATTGACACGGAGGAACATGCGGCGTCCATGGCAAAGGGAACCCCGGGCGTTTTGCACGGCACCCGTTCTTACCTGCTCCAGGATGAAGACGGCAATATCAACCTGGCGCACTCGATTTCCGCCGGTCTGGATTATCCCGGCGTTGGTCCGGAGCACGCGTATCTCCATGATACCGGGCGCGCGCAGTATGTGCCGATCACCGATGCGGAGGCGATGGATGCGCTGATGGAGCTCACTTTGATGGAAGGGATTCTTCCCGCGATTGAGAGCGCGCATGCGATGGCTTATGCATTTAAGAAAGCAAAAGAAATGACCATGGATCAGTCCATGATTGTGTGTCTGTCCGGGCGCGGCGATAAGGATGTAAACACCATTGCCGATTATTTCGCCGGAAAAGGATATCTGAACTAGGAGGGGCGCAAGATGAATCGTATTGAAGAAAAACTGGCAAAGCTGCAGGAAAAAAAGGAGAAAGCGTTTATCACATACATCACTGCGGGGCTTCCGGATATGGAGCGCTGCGGGGGTCTGATCCATGCGCTGGATGAGGCGGGGCTTGATATTCTTGAACTTGGCATCCCGTTTTCAGATCCGGTGGCGGATGGCCCCGTTATTCAGGATGCTTCCTACCGATCCATTCAGAAGGGAACGACGCTGCGGAAAACGTTTGACCTGGTAGCGCGTGTGCGCGGGGAGGGTGTGACACTCCCGATCGTTTTCATGATGTATTACAACACTATTGTTCACTACGGGGTTGAAGCATTTGTCGCAAAATGTGCGGAAGTCGGGGTTGACGGGCTGATTGTGCCGGATCTTCCGATGGAAGAGCAGGGGGCTCTGAAAGACGCTTTGGGAGACCGTGAGGAGACGATCCTGATCGAGCTGGTGGCTCCGGTTTCGGCGGACCGCATTCCGCAGATCCTGGATGGCGCCCGCGGCTTCGTCTACTGTGTTTCCGCCATGGGCGTAACCGGCCAGAGCGGACAGTATCACAGAGAAATCCTTTCTTACCTTGAGAATGTAAAGAAGCAGTCGTCCATCCCGGTTATGATGGGCTTCGGCATTACAACGGCGGAAGATGTAAAACCGATGCGGGACATCATTGACGGAGCGATCGTTGGTTCCCATTTCATTCGTTTGATGGAAGAGAATGATTATGATTTAGACGTCGCAAAAGAATACGTAACAACATTTAAGCAAAACTTCTGACGGTCAATCAGAACATAGATACAGTTTTTATTGAGTTGACATGCAAGAATAAAAAAACGGTACAGAACCTGTGAAAAGTAACAGTCATCTATAAAAAGAGAAGGAGATACACCATGATCAGAGAAGCTATCATGAAAATTGTAGACAAACAGGATCTCACCTATGACGAGGCATATACAGTCATGAACGAGATCATGAGCGGGGAGACAACCCCGACGCAGAATGCTGCGTTCCTTGCAGCGCTTTCCACAAAGAGTTCCAACGCGGAAACCCTGGATGAGATCGTCGGATGTGCGAAAGCCATGCAGGAGCATGCGCTTCCCATTGACGCCGGAGATATAGATACTTTTGAAATCGTCGGTACCGGCGGAGACGGAGCGCAGAGCTTTAACATTTCCACCACGGCGGCTTTTGTGGCGGCGGCCGGCGGAATGAAGGTTTCCAAGCATGGGAACCGCGCCGCATCCTCAAAATCCGGTGCTGCGGACTGTCTGGAAGCTCTGGGGATCAACATCGCCCAGGAACCGGAGAAGTGTCTGGAGCTGTTGGAAAAGACGGGTTTCTGTTTCTTCTTTGCGCAGAAATATCACACTTCCATGAAATATGTCGGCGCGATCCGCAAAGAACTCGGAATCCGCACCGTATTTAACATCCTCGGCCCGCTGACCAACCCGGTTCATCCGAAAATGGAGCTGATGGGAATCTACTCGCCGGATCTGGTGGAATTGATGGCAAAAGTACTTTACAGCCTTGGCGTAAAAAAAGGAATGGTCGTTCACGGCAGAGAAAAACTGGATGAAATATCCGCCTGCGGACCGACATTTATCTGCGAGTTCGATAATGGTGAGTACAAATCATATGACATCTGCCCGGAAGATTTCGGACTTACCTCCTGCACCCTTGAGGATCTGCGCGGAGGCACAGCGGAGGAAAATGCACAGATCACGCTGGACATCTTAAGCGGAAAAGAACAGGGACCGAAGCGGACGGCAATCCTTATGAACGCGGGCGCATCCCTCTACATCGGCGGTAAAGCGGCGACCATCGCCGACGGAATAACCCTCGCCGCTGAAATGATCGACAGCGGGAAAGCCATGGAAACGCTGCGTCGTGTAGTTGAAATTTCCAACAACTAATTTTTCTATGCATACAGAGTAAAGGATAGGATACAACGACTGCCGGAATATATTCCGGCAGTCGTTGTATCCGTCATAATTATCATATTTTTTAATTTACTTGACAGCATTTTATTTTGTGTTATACTACGTATAGTCACAATAAATCGAGGAAGCGAGGATGACACATGAGTATCAGTGAACGGATTTTTGAACTTATTCAGAAGCGCGGAATGACACAGAAAGAATTTTCAAAGCGGACGGGTATTGCGCAGAGTACGATCAGCGACTGGAAGCGGAAGCATACCAACCCGATTTCAGAAAAGATCCTCATTATCTGCGAGACCCTGGACGTCACGCCGGAGGAGCTCCTTTCCGGTGCGGATATCTCGGGTACCAGAAGCATGAAGGAAGATTATCTCGTGATCGAAAAAGACACGGAGCTGGGGCAGATGGTAGAACAGTATAAGGCTCTGAATTATGAGTCGAGAAAACGACTTCTCGGATATCTGGAGGCACTGGGCGACTTGCAGTAAGCAGGACGCCCCGGCTTCTTACTTCGTCTTTTCTATTTTTCGCAGAAGATTCTTTCACAGCAGCATTTTTAGCGTTCACATTTATTTCATTCTGAATTCTGCTTTTGTTTCAGACACAAAGATCTTTCAAATTATTTCCATCAACTTTATGCATTCGACGGAGAGAGTGGAAGGAAGTTGAATGAAAATCAGAAAACCCAAAATGAAACGGCTGACTGCAGCAGTTCTTGCAGCAGTTACCATGATCGGTACGGCGATCGTACCTGACAGCACATTTGCCCTTGCGGAGCAGGAAAACGGGGCAACGGATTCCTCAGCCGGGGAGACACAGCTTATATCAGCATCAGCAGTGATGGATAATCCGACGGTCTACAATACAAAGGATGGCACAGGCATGTGGGATATCGATCTGATGGATTACATTTACTGTTCTGACCTTGGATACAACGTTCGAAATTATGTAAAGTATATTGCCGACGACTCGGAAAACGGCTGGCGGATGGCATATTGTACGGAGCTTTACAATCATTTTGAAAATGATGCGGATTACACGTCAAAGACCTGGACAGGCAGCGCGATGTATTCGGAAATCGCTTACGCCATTGAGCATGGCTGCAGTACATATAAGGATTTGAATGACACGGCATATTCTACGGGAGACTGGGTCAAAGATTATTATGTGACCCAGACGGTCATCTATTGTATATTGGCGGATTACGGAGAAAGCGGTCATTCGTTTGACTCTCTGCGCGCGGTCAGCGGATATACGGATGTCTATAATTGTGTGGCGGCTATGTATAAAGACGTTAAGGCGAATGCCGGCAGCGACGGTTACGGCGATACGCCCGTTTATTCCATTGTCGCGCCGTCTTCATCGGAGATGACACTGACAGAGGACGGCTCTTATTACCGCTCCGGATGGTATACAGTCAGCTGTACGGGAGAGGTGTACTCACGCACAATTTCACTGGATGGAGCACCGTCCGGATGCAAGATTGTATATGAAGATTCGGATGATCTGACCAGCCGTTTTTATGTACAGATACCGGTAGAAAAAGCATATCAGATCAGCGGAGATTCTGTTACATTTCAGATCAAAGCCTCCGCAAAATTTACCCGCCCGATTACCTATATTTATCTGGCGGATTCACAGAATATTACATTTCAGCAGTATACCGTTCCTTCTTCGGCGATCGGCAGTGAAGCGACGCTAAAGCTGACACTGGATAAATGTGAGATCGCACTGACGAAAAAAGATTCCGAGACAGGTAACGGCGTGAGCGGTGCTGTCTACGGGATTTACAGTGATAAAGACTGTACGGATTTGGTTGCCGAGATGCCGGAGACGGACAGCAGCGGTTCCTCATCCGTGGAGTTCGTTATGCGGCAGAGCACATATTATGTGAAAGAGATCTCAGCGTCTGCCAATTATCTGATCAGTACTTCTGCAAAAAAAGTATCCGTCACAGCAAATCAGACGGCGAATGTCACGGTGACGGAGGATGAAGCGAGAGGAAAGATTACGGTTAAAAAGATAGACACAGAGACGGGAGCCTTTGAGGCGCAGGGCGATGCAGCGCTTGAAGGTGCGGTTTACGGTCTGTATGCCAGAGAGGATATCGTACACCCGGATGGGCAGACCGGTGTGATTTATCCGGCCGGATCGCTTGTGGCTCAGGAGACGTTCGGCTCGTCCGGTCAGATTACTTTCAGCGATCTTTATTTCGGAAGCTATTATGTAAAAGAGATTTCCGCTCCGACCGGATATCTGAAGGATGAGACGGAATATGATGTGGAGGTTTCTTATAAAGATGAGGAGACATCCGTTGTTTCTGTTTCGAAGACGGTGGAGGAAACGGTTAAAAAACAGGCGTTTCAGATTATCAAAGTTTCTACTTCCGGATCCAGTGAGGAGACACATCTGGTGTCGGGAGCAGAATTCACCGTGAAGCTGGCGAGCGACGTCGAGGCAAACGGATGGGACGGCGCGGAGACCTATGACATTCTGGTTACGGACGAGAGCGGATATGCGCAGTCCGTCGAGCTTCCGTATGGTACTTATCTCGTAAAAGAGACGAAAACGCCGGATGATATGAATACCACGGATGATTTCTATGTAACAGTGTCGGAGGATTCCCGGACGCCGCAGGTCTGGCGCGCATTTAATGACGCACCGTTTTCCGCTTATATCCGTCTGATCAAGAAGGATGCGAATACCGGGGAAGTGATCCTGATTGGCGGAACCACATTTAAAATCCGTGACCTCTCTACCGGTGAGGATGTCTCCATGAAAGTCGGGAGCGAATATGTTTCAGAGTTTACGACGGATGAGACCGGCATGGTGACTACGCCTTTGCAGCTGGAACCGGGAGAGTATGAAGTATATGAAATCACTGCGCCTGAGGGGTACGTCGTTTGTACAGAGTCGATTCCTTTTACTGTGTCAGCGAATGGAGAATATCATACAGACGATGACGGCGATTTTGTCGTCGACGTCGAGATATATGATGAGCCGACGGTCACAGTGATCCGGAAGACGGATATCACTACCGGTGCAGAGGTTCCAGGTGCCGAACTTCAGGTGATCGACAGCGAGGGAAATGTCGTAGATGAATGGATTTCCGGAGAGGAGGAGCATGTCATTTATGCCCTCCCGGAGGGAAGCTATACGCTGCGGGAGACACTTGCGCCGACAGCGATCGGATATGTCTGTGCACAGGATGTTTCATTTGAGGTAAATGCTGACGGAGAGACGACGCAAGTGGAGATGCAGGATGACTACACGAAAGTAGAAATCAGCAAGACCGATATTACCGGTGAGGAGGAAGTCCCCGGGGCAAGTCTTACGCTGCTGGATGAAGAGGGGACTGTGATCGAAAGCTGGGTTTCCGCTGAGGAAGCGCATTACATTGAGCGGCTTCCGGTTGGCACGTACACGCTTCGAGAGGAATCCGCGCCGGAGGGTTACGTTCTGGCATCCGAGGTTACATTTGAAGTAGAGGAGACCGGAGAAATTCAGTCTGTCGCCCTGTGTGATGAAACGGCAAAGGGACGGGTGATCCTCACCAAGACAGACGAGGATACCGGAAAAGCGCTGAAAGGTGTAGAGTATGAGCTCCGCGACAGCGAGGGCAATGTGCTCGAAACACTGGTGACTGACAAGAACGGTTAGGCGATCAGCAGTCTGTATGAGATTGCCTCCTTTACGGACGGCGTTTATGATGAAGCGGTTACATATATTCTGGCGGAGACTAAGACCCTGGATGGATATGAGCTGGATGATACGGAGTATGAGATTACATTTACCTACGTGGATGATCAGACGCCGATTGTGGAAGTTCAGAAAGAATTTACGAACAAAAAGATTGAAACAGCGGCGCCGAAGACCGGAGACATCACGAAAAAAGTCGTTGCTTACTCAGTGACTGCAGCGGTAGCCGGAATGACGCTGGCGATACTGACGGTTATGGAGCGGCGTAGAAGAAGAATAAAATAACAAAAATCAGAAGGGCAAATGTCTTCGACAAAATGCGAAACCTCCTTGTATATATATTTAAAACGATATATAATACATATAAATGTATGAGTATGTATGACTATATGTACAAGGAGGTGTGTTTATGCAGAAACAGGCATTGATTCAGGTTCGTGTAGATGAAAGCTTAAAGAGGGAGGTGTCTGAAATATACGAAAAATTAGGAATTGATCTGCCAACCGCAATTCGAATGTTCCTTGCCAGAAGTAAAATGGTAAGGGGAGTCCCTTTTGATACAACGCTTCCGGAAAATGTTGTTACAAAATCAGAGGCAATGAACGCGTTTGAGGAATTAAGAAAGCAGGCAGAACATCTTCCGGAGATGACCATGGATGAAATTGACGTAGAAATCAGTGAGTCAAGGAAGTTGCGGAGGGAAGGAAAGAATGCAGTATCTGGCAGTATTTGATACAAACGTACTCGTATCTGCATTACTTTCGAAAAACGATGATTCAGCAACGGTGCAGGTAATACGAAGCATGATTAACGGGGCTATTATTCCTTTATACCACAAAGATATTCTTGATGAATATGAGGATGTACTGCGAAGAGAACGTTTTCATTTCAGGGAAGAGTCTATCTCCACTCTTTTGCATGCAATCATATCATTTGGAATTGAGGTGATCCCAGAACAGGTCAATGAATGTTTTAGTGATGAGGATGATATCATTTTTTATGAGATTGTCATGGCAAAAGAGGATGATGGTGCGTACTTGATTACCGGAAACAAAAAGCACTTTCCGAAAAAACCATATGTTGTAACGCCGTCTGAAATGATGCAGATTATTCAGGAAAACAAAAAGTAAAAAAGAAAAGGCACTGAGTTATGTCAATAAACAGATTGATACGCTTGGTGCCTGTTTTATTGTTAAAGAACCCTGTTGTTGCAAAATGTAGATGGTTGCGGTTTTCTACACTATAAAAATACCCCGGTTATCTTAGAGTACATATAGAATACAAATAAACTTCGTATATTGGATTTATAAAATATAATTTAAGAAAATCGAAAGACTTTTCGCATGAATTAGTTAAAGCAACACCGATATCATTGTAACAGGAGCAGGGATACCTGCGTACAGGAAACGGATTCGCGCAGCAAAAAGGGGAGAATCTTTCGGAGATTTTCAGAGGGAGGTTTGTATGAATTTATGGAAAAAATATCTGAGCGTCGGCTTGATTGCGGCATTGACAGCATCAATGATGTCCGGCTGTTCTGCCGGTAATGCCGGTGATTCCGGTTCGGCGGATGCGGAAGGCGGAACCTATGTGGAGACGGACTACGGGGTGCCCGGATTGGAAGGGGCGGATACAGACAGCTATCTTTCTCCGACTGCGCTGGCGGTTCTGGAGGACGGCACGGTGCGTGCGATGGTTTCCGATGATTCTGATATCGGATATATGATCATTGATTCCAAAGACGGCGGCGCAACCTGGGAGGAATCGGAAATGGATCTGTCTGCGCTGTCTTCTGTTTTCGTCTCGGATGACATGGAGGATGAGTCTTCCGGTTCTTATGGATATATATATGAAACGGCCTTTGACAGTGCGGGAGATCTGTTTCTCGTCTATGCTGCTTACTCTTATACAACGAACGGAAACACACAGATTTCGGATGGTACTATATCCTACTATCTGTTGAAAACAGATGGAACGCTGACCGAAATTCCTATGGAGATTCCGGGGATCGCAACGACCAGTCATGATGAATACGAAGTATACGCTGAGGAAGAGGCGTCAGGTGAGGAAGATGCATCAGATGAGTCAGACGAGTCGGATGCGTTGGATGCTGGTGATGAAAGTTCGGAAGAGGCGATAAGCGAAGACGAGGAGGATGATTCTGTCACAGTCACCACCGGAGATACCGATGAAGAAGAGGAATCTTATAATGACATCGCTGAGGTGAAGCTTCTGGATGCCGAGAATCTCTATATCAGTGATTATAACGGAGTGATTTATCACATTTCCGTGAGTGACGGTTCAATCGTTAACAAAATTGAAGATTTTGAGTGGGTCAATGTGATTGCGCTGAACGGTGACCGGCTATTGGTCCAGGCGGAAGACGGGTTTTATGAATATGATGCGGAGACCTTAAAGCAGACGGCTCAGCATGAAGAACTCTATGATTTATATCTGGACGCCGATAATTTCACGATGGCAGACAGCGCGAAGGATGACGGAATTCTCTATTATATCTGCACAGACGGAATCTTTTCCTATGATCTGAATGCGGATACCTCCAAGCAGATCATGGATGGAAGTTCGACTTCTCTGAACTCAACCATGTGCAGTATGGACGATTTTTTTGCGAAGGATGACGGCAGTTTCCTGGTCTGGTTCAGTGATTATATGACGGATGACATCTATGAAACCCTGCTGAACTTTGCATACGATGCATCAGCTACCGTAAGCTACGACGCGGAGCTGACAATCTATGCACTGAGCAGTGATAACTATGCGTTGGAAGCGATCGTTTCCCTGTATACGAGGAAAAATCCGAATATAAAGGTGAATGTTGAGTACGGTCTTTCCGGCGACGACGCGGTAACATCCTCGGATGCCCTGCGGACATTGAACACGGAGATTATGGCAGGAGAAGGGCCGGATCTGATTCTTCTGGATGGAATGGACGTGGATACATACATTGATAACGGATTGCTGGCCAATCTCTCGGATATCGTTCAGCCAATGCTGGACAACAGTGAATTGTTTGAGAATATTGCCAAAACGTATCAGACGGAGGACGGCGAAATCTATGCGGTTCCTATGGGTTTCTCGGTACCCGCGATCGTCGGATCTTCGGATATCCTGGATCAGATCAACAGCTTGTCTGACTATGTGACAGCAGCCGAGAGTTACGCGGCATCGGAAGAAAGCGCGGATACACCTCTGCTTGAAGATTATGATCTGACGGATGTGTTTGGCGTAATGACCTTTGTTAATGCTGGCAGCTGGTTTTCGGAGGACGGCTCTCTAGATGAGGCGGCGCTGACAGATTATCTGACAAACGTAAAAGCGTTTTTCCAGGCAGCTTATTCTACCCTGCCGGAAGAAGACCAGGCAGAGTTGGAGTCGGAACTTTCGGACCTGGAAGATGCGCTTGACGGGGTGACAATGTCCGTTTTCGGATGGGATCCGGCCAGCGACATTATCAGTATTATTGCAGGAGCATCAAAGATTGAGCTCGGCAATCTCTGCTACAGTGATGCTCTGGAGTATATTACTTCTGCGCAGCGGGTGGATGAAACTATCACCTGCAAACTGATGCCCGGGACAATGGAAAATGTCTACGTGCCTTCCTTCACTGTGGGAATCAACAGCAAATCCGCGCAGCAGGAAGCAGCCGTTGACTTCCTGTCTTATATGCTAAGTGAAGAGGGGCAGACGGCCGCCATCTCTTATCAGGACTGTTATCCGGTGAACCTGGCAGCTTTTGACGAGATGATGGTGGATCCGCAGGCGGACCTGGAGGGGTATGACCCGGAAATATCTCACTCGAGTGTCGGAATTATTGATGATGACGGAACGGAGACGGATCTGGATCTCTACTGGCCGGATGACGAACAGATTGCGGCATTTAAGGAACTGATGCTTTCTCTTGATACCCCTGCTTATATGAATGACACGATTCTGACGACGATCGTGAGCGACTGCTACGCGGCAGTTGTCAGCGACAGCGTTAGTATCGAGGATGCGGTTGCACAGGTGGTGAAGGATATCAATATCTATTTATCCGAATGACAGAATGCAGTTTTGTGTAAATCAATCATAGTTATTTGAAATACATTGATAAGCGGCGGTTTTTGGAATGCGTCACTGCGTGCTTGTTGAATTTTACATGGCGCGGTATCAGGGAAATCAGAAAATGTATCATATCAGAGAGTGTGTGAATTTATTTCTGTAAATATATCAGATCTTCTATGATAAGTTG
>JAJPZY010000081.1 GCA_021204085.1 Clostridiales bacterium
CAAGCGTATTTTAAAGAAAAATGTTTGCCAAACCCATTTCATAGATGGATTAACTCTATGAAAAATATAGGTGTTACTGCTATCCCACTTTCTTATTTTTCCTTCTCAGCCTTCCCTTCATTATGTTAGAGACTTTGTATTTCTTTTCTTATTCCAAACGTCAAAACGAAAGATTCACTTACCGGTGAAATTTAAAATAATGTATCTTCATCTCCACTAAAAAAAGCCGGGAGCCTTGTAAATCATGTTTCCCGACTTTTTGTGAAACTACTTTAATGCTATTTTCTGTTCCGTTTGACAATTCCTTACTCTGGACTCCCTCCTGCATCACTCAGAGTATATACATATTTTCGCTCCATCCTCCAGATAAGAAAGAATTGTTACCATATTAGTCTCACTCACGGCAATGCAGCCCGACGTATATTTACAGGAGCTGAAACAGTGCATAAAAATCGCCGAGCCTTTATTATAGACATTATCAGAATTATAATCCAGGAAAAGCCCATAATTATATGCTCCTGTGTAATTGATCAGATGCTCTCCGCTGCACGTATGCGGATGCTCCCGAATATCAATAAGCTGGTTATAATATTTCTTATCCGTACACAGATAGAGATACTTGTTCACTTTTGTGTAGCTCAGGCTGGTTGTCGGTTTTGATTTTATTCCGAATGCACCAGTGATATTGTACGTTCCGGTTGGCGTTTTTTTATCTCCCTCTTTTGTCTTGCCAATTCCTTTTTTACCAACATAGGCACTACATTTGAGCACTCGAGACCACTTTCCGTTGCTTTTGTCATAAAGATACACCGTCGCCTTACTGCCGCCCTTATACTTTACAAAAATAAGCTGGTTGACCGAGGAATCCGATTTATATTTGTTCAAGAGCTTATCCCACTTATTCAACGGTACTTTCACAGAGTTTACCGAGGAGCAGGTTCCATAGACCTTCTTTCCGTTTACCGTCCGGTAAGCCCGAATCTTATAATAGTAAGTCTTTCCCCTCGTGAGACCGGTATTCTTCCACGACACCGTCGCCGAAGATACCGTTTTTACTTTTTTAAACCCGTCGGACGAAGAAGTACTCCGGTAAATCACATATCCACTGGCACCTGACACTTTTTTCCAGGAAAGCTTTACGTTACCGGAGCTATGGCTGCATTCCGTAACAGAAACCTTTCCCGGAACCGCTTTTCCTGAAACAACCTCTGATTTGGATCCGCTGTACTTTGTTCCGCTTACCTTACGGTAAGCGCACACTTTATAATAATACGTTTTTCCGGAAATCAGTCCGGTATCTTTACAGCTTACTGTACTCCCATCCGTGATTGTCGCAACTTTTTTGTATGTTCCATCCTTTGAGGTACTTCGATAAAGATAATAACCCGTAGCACCAGACACCTTTTCCCAGGTGACCTGCACTGAATTATAACCTTTTGAAACGATCTTCGAGATTGTTGCCCGCGCCGGCTGTACCCGTTTGGATTTTGCACTGCTCTGGGAATAAGAACTGCCACTATAAGCACGCACCTTATAATACCATGTTTTCCCTGTAGTAAGACCGGTATTTTTATAAGAAAATGTAGAATTTCCCGTTATCGTAGCAATTGCCTTATAACCGCTGTTTTTCTTCGAGCTACGGTAAATCACATATTTCTCAGCACCTTTTACCTTTGACCACTTTATAGTAATCCCATTGTAAAACGGCGTCAGAGAAGAAATGGACGGCTGTGCCAGCGAGATTTTGAAGGAAGCAGATATCGAACCGGTAAAATTGTTCATACCATTCACATTCACAGTTGCCGTCCCGACCTGATTATTTTCGGAATAGGAAACACTGTAATCCGTGCCGTTTTCGAGCGTTGTCCCGTCCTCAAAATTTTTGACTACGATATCCGGTTCCAGCGCACTGCCGGTATAAGTAGTCGTATAACTCTCCGTTTCCCCGCCGTCTGTGAGGAAAAAGATTCTGTAGGAATCTGACAGGTTAACCGGCATTTCATCATCACCGTTCTCCCCTTCTTCATCTTCCTCATCATTTTCCGTGTCCTCCGTCTCCTCCACATCGCCGACAGAACAGTCTGTATCCTCCTCTGTAATCAATTCCGATGACTCTGTAATCTCCGACGCCATGACTGTGTTTGCGCAAAACAATACAAGCAGCAATACGATAATCGGCACAACCACCGCAACAGTTCTTTTAAGTCTTTTCTGTATTCGCAGCCTCATCTGAAAAAACTCCTTTTGTTATCCCGCTTATTTTATCCGCACCGCAATCCCGCAGGTCACCCGATAAACTTCTTCGGCCTGCTCAGCCAGTTTACAGCTAATCCTCCCGGTAACCTCCCGCCATTCCCGGTCAAAAGGATCCATCGGAACAATACCGCAGCCAAGTTCATTAACCGTAACAATCACGCCGGGCTGCTTCTGTACCCTATCCTCAATCACGATCCACGGATCCCGGCCTTCCCGCAGTTCCTCCGCGATGATCTCATGAATATCTGCCAGCACTTCCGCATCCGTCTCACCGGCCTGATATTTTTGCTTCCGCAGTTTTTCCGCAAAGTCTTTCTTTCCCTGATAAGCTCCGCCCGTAATCAATATCATACTCCTGCCCTGCTCCTTTCGGATCACATACCCATCAGCATCGTTATCGTACAGTCATGTACCGCATTCTTCACTCAGCATGAGAAAAATCGTGAATTTCTTATATCTGAACACAACTACAATCACCTCACCGCATCTCTCACTAGTGGATATAAAATCACAGCATATGCCATTGCCAGTTCACACATCTGGAGGAAAAAACCCTGAATATCCCCGGTAATCCCACCGAATTTTTTCACTGCCATCCGCCGGCAGAGCAGGTAAACGATAATTGCTGCCGCCGCCGCCAAAATTCCTCTCTGCCAGTCGATAAAAATCATTCCGGCAATGCAAATTGCTGCTTCGATCACCAGGCAGATCCGGCATCGTTTCCGATCCGCCGCGTCAGAAAATGTCGCCGCCAGCCCGCTGCCCTTCGCACATGGAAATGTACAGATACCGAAACCGTTGAGCGCCCGGCTCAGCACAAATCCCAACCCAAGCACCATGACAGAGACCGCGTCGGCTTCCGTCCAGATTCCGAAAGCTGCCAGGAAATACCCGCAGCAGACAATGATAGCAAAGGCACCCGTATGAGAGTCCTTTAAAATCTCCAGACGCCGCTCCTTTGTCTGCCAGGAGCTTAACGCATCTGCAGTGTCAAGCAGCCCGTCCAGATGTATGCCGCCGGAAATCAATACCGGAATCAGCACATACCCGACCGAGGTAAAGGTACTGCCAAACCCTAACGCCTGTGCGGCAAGAAACCAGAGCCACATCACCGCGCCGATCACGGCCCCTACCAGCGGAAAAAAACAGAGCGTGTAACGCATATTCTCTTTTGTCCATTTCACCTGCGGCATCGGTATCTTCGAGTACATCGAGAAAGCTACCGCCGCACTTTCAAACCATTTTTTCACTGTTAACTTCCCGCTTTTATTCAGGCGACTTTGCCAAGCTCGTACGAAAACACCTGGTTCGTCACAATCACCACATGTGACGCCTGCCGGAACCGCCGATTACCAAGATCAGCATACCGATTAATCTCTCGCCTCTATCACCAGCAGAATCCCGCTCTTCATCTCAATCACGGCGGCATCCCCGCGAATCTCATTGCTCACGCCCCGTGCCTTCCCCGACTGCAGTGTGAAATCTTCCACCTCATAAGCAAAGCCTCGAAGCGTCAGGCCTTCCACCTGCGGGGTAAACGGAATCAGGGAGACATAATCCCCGAACTGTTCTTCTTTTCGAAGCGTCATTCCGCAGTCTGTCATCCGAATCCGGTTATGAGGATCCACGATCGCGCACGGCACGCCGGCATCCATCGCCATTTTTAACAGATGCAGATTCCCCAGAACGTGGTCCAGCCGCGTTCCGGTTCCGCCCAGAATCGTGACAGCATCCGCTCCCAACTCAACCGCCCGAAGAAGAGCCAGCTCTGTGTCGGTCTCATCCTTTTCGGCCGGAAAGACTTCCATACGCTCCGGATAGCGCTCCTTAAAATACCGCAGCGCTTCCGTATCCGCCGAATCAAAATCACCCAGAATCACATCCGGAACTACAGAAGCTTCCCGGCAGAAATTCAGCCCGGAATCTGCCGAAATCACCAGATCCCAATTTCCGTTTTCAATAAATCTTTTTGTAAAAGGGAGGTCAATCTGACCTCCCGTGATAATCAAACTATTCATACTCAGCGATCCTTATTTTCCCTGTAAACCTTCGAACTCAGGAAGTAAAAGTTATCATATTCAAAATCCGCTGTCTCTTACTCTCCCATAATCTGTAAGAACTTCCCTACATTTGTCTCAATATCGCCCTTAAAAACAGCGCTTCCGGAGACGATGATATTCGCTCCCGCATCCAGGATCTCACGCAGATTGTCAAGCGTCACTCCTCCGTCAATCTCGATGTCCGTCTGACATCCCTTCCGCGTGATCATCTCCCGGAGATCACGGATTTTCTGCAGCGTATACGGGATAAACTTCTGAGCCCCGAAACCCGGATTTACGCCCATCAGCAGCACCATATCCAGCTCCGGAAGAATATACTCCAGAGAAGAAATCGGCGTGGCGGGGTTTAACACCGCCCCCGCGAGAAGTCCTCTGCTGTGAATCTCATAGATGGTGCGATCCAGATGCTTACAGGCCTTCGCGTGCACCGTGATCAGGTCTGCGCCCGCATCCGCGAAATCGCCGATATACCGAATCGGCTCTTCGATCATCAGATGAACATCAAAAATCCGATCCGTACAATGCCGGATGGACTCAATGACCGGCACACCGTAAGAAATATTCGGCACAAACATGCCGTCCATCACATCGATATGGACATACTGAGCGCCCGCCCGATCCAATGCCTGAATCTGCTCACCCAGTCTCGAAAAATCTGCTGCCAAAATAGATGGTGATAAACAATTCATGATAGTCTCCCCTTAGTATTTTTTTCTTTCACTTAGTTCCTGGTAAATCTGCAGATAATTTTCATACCTGCTTCGACTGATTTTTCCATCCTCCACGGCAGTTCTCACTGCACAGTCCGGTTCGCTTCTGTGACTGCAGCCCCGGAAACGGCATGCATCCCGAAAGGGCTCATACTCCGGAAAAAAGAACTCCAGCGTCTGAGTATCCATCGGCAGAAGCCCATCCGTCCGCTGTGTCCCCGATCGGTTATAATCCACAGACAGCGAACTGAATCCCGGCGTGTCACAAATAAATGTATTCTCATCCAGCGCAATAAATTCTGCATGCCGCGTTGTATGACGCCCGCGCTGAATCTTCCGGCTGACCGCACCGGTCTCCATCTGCGCATGCGGCGCCAGCAAATTGATCAGCGTCGACTTTCCGACCCCTGAAGGACCGGCCACCGTACTGGTTTTTCCCGAAAGCTGTTCCCGCAGCGCTTCTGTCCCCGCTCCGCTCTCCGCACTCAGGAAAAAGAGCGGATACCCGGCAGAAGCATAGATCCCGCGAATCACAGCAGCGTCTTCCTCAGACGCCAGATCCATCTTATTCATGCAGATCACCGTCGGAATCTGCTGCTGCTCCATCATGATCAAAAACCGATCCAGAAGATTCAGATTCGGTTTGGGGGAAGTCAGAGCAAAAATCACGACTGCCTGATCGACATTCGCCACCGCCGGACGGATCAGGGCGTTTTTCCGGGGAAAGATATCTGTGATGTTCCCCGTCTTTTCTTCCTCACTGATCACATCCACCGTCACGCGGTCGCCCACCAGAGGTTTCAGATTTTCCTTTCGGAAAATTCCTCTCGCCTTGCACTCATAAACACCGGATCCCGCTATGTGAACATAGTAGAATCCGGCAACTTCTTTAATAATCGTTCCTTCTATCATGCGTTACTCTTCACGAAACGTAATCTGCTCTTCCTGAGGTTCGGAAGCAACCACGTTTCCGTCCGAATCGTAATAATACCAGGTAATCACCAGCAATCCGCTGTCCGTGCCTGTAATGCCGTACGCAGAAATCGTATAGGGGAATGTCGTAACATTTGTCCAGGAATCGATCAGCTCATCGCTCTCCGCCTTATACAGCTCCATATCCGCATAGGCAACCGTCACATTCGTCGGCGCCTCTATCTTATTTTTCATCCAGTAAGTCACTTCCTCCGCTCCCTTACTGACAACAAGGTCAACGGAAGTGCCCATATCCACATAGGTTCCGGATGATACGCTCTGGCTGATGACATATCCCTCTTCAACCGTATCGCTGTACTCCTGCGTCACAGTGCCGACATTGAGGCTGGCATCGCCAAGCGCGGTCCTCGCATCGCTCTCTGTCTTTCCTTCAACATTAGGCACCTTCGTCGTCTCGCTTCCCTGACTGACGTATATGGTAACGGTATCTCCCTCCGTTGCGGTACTTCCGCCTTTCGGATCCTGATCAATAACCTTCCCGGCTTCCACAGAGCTGCTGTACTGGAACTCTCTGGACGCCTTTAACCCGCGGTCTTCTAAAGCGGTAACAGCGGAATCAGAAGTATAACCGGTCACATCCGGCACCGTCACGGTCGCAGCCTCCGCTTCCACATAAACCACAACCTGAATTGCCGTTCCTTCGTCAACCATTTCTCCCTCGTCCACGTCCTGAGAGAAGATCGTTCCGACCTTGTCCTCATCATCCGTCTCTTCCTCACCGCTCTGCTCTACAGTAAGGCCAAGCTCCGCTAAGGCTTCCTCCGCCTCCTCCAGCGTCATGCCGGTCAGGCTGATCATCTCCACCTGATTTGTCGTTTCCTCCACTACCGTATCATCGGAAGCTGCAGACTTTTTGCTGAAACTGAAGAGTCCCAGATAATTACCGGCAATATAAATCACTACTGCTGCAATGATGATCACCACGACAATCATAAGAACCCGGACAATCTTCTCCATTCTGGAAGATCCTTCTTCCTCCTCATCCTCGTCGTCATCATCGTCATCTTCATAAATATATGCGTACTTGCCGTCTCTGTCCTCCTCGTCGTCATCGTCATCTTCCTCCGAAACAGCAGCGGTACTGTCCTGAATTTCCTTTAACTCCTCCTCGCTCACCACACGCGTCTTGTCCGCCAGCGGCGCTGCCAGAGTCACAAAATCCTCATTCGGCGTCACCAGGGATTTCCGAAGATCTACCAGCAAATCCTCCATCGATTCATAGCGCCGATCTGCACTTTTCTGTGTACATTTCAGGATAATCTTTTCCAGACTGATGGGCAGATCCGGCGCATACTCGGACGGTGTCACCATCTCATCCTGCAAATGCTTGATCGCAATCTCCACCGTACTGTTTCCGTCGAACGGCACTCTTCCGGTAACCATCTCGTACATAACAATACCCAGAGAATAAATATCGCTGGTCTTGCTGACGTAGCCGTTTCTCGTCTGTTCCGGCGACGCGTAGTGAACGGATCCCATCACATCCGCGTGAATGGTATTCTCGGATACCGCACGGGCAATGCCGAAGTCTGTCACCTTCACCTTGCCGTCTGTGGAAATCATGATATTCTGCGGCTTGATATCCCGGTGGATAATGTTCTTGGCATGTGCTGCCTGAATGCCGCGCGCCACCTGAATGGCGATGCTTAACGTCTCCTTATAATTGAGCTGTCCTTTCTTCTCAATATAGGTCTTCAGTGTGATTCCCTGTACATACTCCATAATAATATAGTGGAAATCATCCTGCGTCCCGACATCATAGACATTCACAATATTCGGATGCTCCAGCCCTGCCGCGGCCTGTGCCTCCGCACGAAACTTTGACACAAAGTTCATATCTTCACAGAACTCTGATTTTAATACTTTGATCGCCACACACCTGCCCAGCGTCAGGTCTTTGGCTTTGTAAACATCGGACATTCCGCCCGCGCCGATCTTTTTCTCTATCTCATAACGACCGGCAATCATTGTTCCACTCCCTATCATCTGCATTTACCTCTCAAGCTCAGGATCTATCAAAATCACGGTGATATTATCCTTACCACCATTTTTATTTGCAAGTTCAACTAAATATGCGGTTTTCGATGTCAGATCATCCGCACTGTTTACAATCTGCAGGATTTCCTCGTCCTCGACCATGCCGGTCAGCCCGTCAGAACACAGAAGAATCCGTTCTCCCGGCTTTAGCATCGTCACAAAAATGTCTGTCTGCACCAGCTCATCCGCCCCGACGGCACGCGTAATGATATTGCGGTCCGGGTGTCTGCGGGCGCTCCGCTTATCCATCTCTCCCATCCGGACCATCTCCTGCACCAGCGAATGATCTCTGGTAATCTGCCGGATACCGCCTCCGATCAGATAAAGCCTGCTGTCACCCACATTCGCAGTCGTCAGCTTTGCGCCGGTCAATACAGTGGCGACAACTGTCGTCCCCATTCCCGTAGTTTCCGGATACCGCCTCGCATGTGTCCTCACCGCTTCATTGGCACGGGACACACACTCCGTCAAAATCTCGCCCGGGTCAGTCTTCTGCGTCGATCGAGCCGCGGCTGCCATGGTCTCCACCGTACACCGGGATGCAAAGTCCCCGGCTTTGTGTCCTCCCATACCATCCGCGACAATGAACAGGTTGGGAAGTCTTCCCACCGGCTCTTCCGATGCAAAAAAATAATCCTGATTCATCTCACGCCTGATACCGATATCAGTCAGAGAACAAAATTTCATACAGAAATGTCCTGCCTTTCCGCAAACTCTCCGCACCGCCGGACAAGATAAAACCGGTTTACGAAAAATTTGCTTTACTAATTTTAGCACAAGAAAGTAAAAAGGACAAGTCAATCCGGCTTATCCTTCTAATATTCTTCACACATTCCTGCTTATGCCAGCTCAAGCCGAATAAAATGAGAATCTTTTACTCCGTTTGCTCTGTCTGGCTGTGAATCGTAATATGCTGTTTTGAATACCGCTTCCTCAGCTGCCCGCAGGCTCCGTCAATATCCCGCCCCATCTCCCGGCGAATCGTGCTGACAATCCCGCGGCGTTCCAGTGTTTTCTGGAAATCCAGAATCGCCCGCCGGTCCGGCTGCCGCCATTCCCGCTCTTTGATCGGATTTACGGGAATCAGGTTGACATGACAGTGAAGCCGTCCAACCAATTCTGCCAGCTTCTCCGCGTCTTTTTTCGAATTATTTACGCCTTCCACCAAACTGTATTCGATGGTGATCCGGCGCCCGGTCTGCTCAAAATAATATGCGCAGGCATCGATCAGGTCATGGATCTCATATGCTTTGGCTACCGGCATCAGCCGTTCCCGCTGCTCCTGCGTCGGCGCATGAAGGGAAAGCGCCAGCGTAATTGCCAGCTTCTCCTCTGCCAGCCGGCGCATCTGCGGAATCAGCCCGCAGGTGGAAACCGTCACGTTTCTCTGGCTGATATGCAGGCCGTGCTCGTCGGTCAGCATCCGGATAAATGTCAGAAGATTTTCATAATTATCCAACGGCTCGCCGGTTCCCATGACCACTACATTTGAAACCCGCTCCCCGGTGTCCGCGCTGATCCGGTAAATCTGATCCAGCATCTCCGCCGGGCTCAGATTCCTGACCAGCCCATCCAGCGTCGACGCGCAGAAGCTGCAGCCCATCCGGCACCCCGCCTGTGAGGAAATACAGACGGAGTTTCCGTGTTTATAGCGCATCCACACGCTCTCCACCATCTGTCCGTCCGCAAGTTCAAAAAGATATTTGCGCGTCCCGTCCTGCGCGGAAACCTGACACGCGGCCTGTTTCAGGACCGTATAAGTACATTCTTCGCGTATTTTCTGCCGGAGCCCGGCCGAAAGATTGGTCATGGCGTCCGGACTTTCTGCCAGCTTCTGATGCATCCATTGATACATCTGAGCGGCGCGGAACTTTTTCTCGCCAATTTCCAAAACCCACTGTTCAAGTGCGTCGAGCGGCAGGGATTTTATATCTGTCTTTTCCATTATTTACCTCATAACGTTTTTGCCGTCAAACAGAATCATGCTTTGACGTGCCGGCACGTTGCACATGGTCCTGATGACGATGAATTTTCGCTATGAAAAATCCATCGCACCCCTCGTCCGGCAGATACTGCCGCTTAGAAACAAGTGAAAACTGCGAGTGCTGTTCCAGAAACCACTGTACGTTCTGCTGATTTTCTTCCGCGGTCACCGTACAGGTGCTGTATATCAGGGTTCCTCCGGGCTTCACATACCGCCAGACGACATCCAGAATCCGCCGCTGCAAATCCGCCAGTTCCCGGATGTTCTCCTCCGAAGTCCGATATTTGATATCTGCCTTCCGTCCGATCACACCCAGACCGGAACAGGGAAGATCCGCAATGACGATATCCGCATGCTCCTCCATCTCCGGGTCAAATTCAAGTGCATCGTGTACCTCTGCCTGCATATTTTCTGCCCGGCAGCGCCGGATATTCTCCCGGATCAGATTCACTTTAAATTCTGTCAGGTCACGCGCCACCACCATACCGGTCCCATGCATCATCTGGGCAAAATGAAAACTCTTTCCTCCCGGCGCCGCACAGACATCCAGAATAAAATCGCCCTCCTGCGGCTGTGCTGTCTCCGCAACCATCATGGAAGCGATATCCTGTACATACAGGATTCCATCCGCAAACTCAGGGATTTGATCCAGCGTATCATAGCCGTCAATGTAGAAAGCATAAGAAAGACGATCATCCGGAAGTACAGTGATCCCCTGCGATTCCAGAGACCGCCGTACTTCTTCCACAGATTTTTTATTAGTATCCACACGAACGCAAATCCCTCTTTGCCTGACCAGACGATCATCCGATTCTTCCCGGGTAACTTCATATGATTCTACGGAACCACCCTGTTCAAACACATGCTCTTCCGGCCACTCGCCGAGAAACGAAGCCAGAATACAGGCACATCTCTCCATTCCATACATTTCCGCAAACCGTTTTACCATCCACTCCGGCATGGAATACCGCACGGAGAGTGCGCGAACCGGCTCCGTGTCCGAATCCGGATATGCCACGGAATCCATATTCCGGGAAACATTCCGCAGCACACCGTTTACAAAACCGCGAAGCCCGGAATATCCGCGGCTCACTGCCAGCTTTACCGCCTCATTACAGACAGCAGAATCCGGCACCGCATCCATATATTTCAGCTGATACACCGCACTCCGCATAATCGCCCGAATCACCGGCTTCATTTTTTTTGCTTTTATTTTTGAAAAATGACCGATGATGTAATCCATCTCGATCATCCGCTCAATCGTACCCTCACTGACACGGCGGATAAACGCGCGGTCACGACGGGGAATCGATCGATATCGCTCCAGCGCATTCCGGATTGCAATGTGAGACATCTCACCATCCCGGTCTACTGCGAGCAATATGTCCACCACGATGTTCCGCGGGTTAATATTTTCTGACATGAATACCCACCTATATTTCTTTCTGCTGCAGTCTATTCGCCGAACCGAACATTCTCCTCGAGAGAATACCCCCGCAGGAAATCCCCGCAGGCCATCCGCTTTTTCCCCTCCAGCTGCACTTCACGCAGAACCAGGATTCCGTCGCCGGTCTGCACAGAAATAGCGTCTTTTGCCACCTCCGTAATACTTCCGGGCGCCTTGTCCGTATTCTCACAAAGGACGTCGGCATCCCAGATTTTGAACGTTTTGCCATTCAGCTTCGTATAGGCGCTGGGCCAGGGATTCAATCCCCGGATCAGGCATTCCAGCCGCTCAGCCGGCTGATTCCAGTCGATCAAACCAAATTTCTTGCTGATCATGCCGACCTTTGTCGCCTGCGAGTGGTCCTGCGGCATATAAACCGCGGTACCGTCCTCGATTGCTGCCAGCGTCTTCACACACAGCTGCGCGCCGACCCTGCTCAGTTTTTCAAAAAGGCTTCCACCGGTCTCCTTCGGATCCAGCACGACTTTTTCCTGCAAAATCATGTCGCCGGTATCGAGTCCTTCGTCCATGCGCATCGTAGTAACGCCGAAAACCTTCTCTCCGTTGATCACGGCCCACTGAATCGGCGCCGCACCGCGGTACTTCGGCAAAAGAGACGCATGTACATTGACACAGCCGAACGGCGGCATATTTAAGATCTCCTTCGGCAAAATCTGTCCGAAGGCCACCACCACAATAATATCTGCCTCGAATTTTCTCAGATACTCCACGCACTCCGGCTCCCGCACCCTGCGGGGCTGGAATACTTCAATGCCGTGAGCAAGCGCCGCTTCCTTCACCGGCGGGAACTGCACGGCTTTCCCTCTGCCCTTCGGCTTATCGGGCTGCGTGACGGCCAGGACGATCTCATGTCCGGCGGCAATCAGCGCCTCCAGCGTGCCTACGGAAAAATCAGGGGTGCCCATAAAAATTATTTTCAAACTGCTCACCTCGCTGTCATAATTCCGACAATTGCGAAACCCTTGTTACTATTCACAGTAATTTAGATATAAGCACAGACTCGTCGTGCTCACACGTAAGAGGCTGGATTATATCTAAATCAAGCCTGTGAAGCAGGAACTCCACCCACATAAGCAAAAAGATGAGCAGCATTTTTTGCTGCGTCAGACGTGAAACGGCTGCTTTTGCGCATGTGAGGCGGAGACTGTGAATAGTAACAAGTCTGCTATATCTTTCGCAATTTTCTGACTTACTTACAACCTCTACTCCGCATCGGGTTCGCTATCCGGGAGATCTTCTTCCTCGAGCTCTTCCTCCTCGACTTCCTCGTAGACGACGTCGTGGATCTCGCCCTCGACTTTTTCCACGTACATATGTCCGTCCAGGTGTTCGAGCTCATGGCAGATCGCACGGGCGAGGAGTTCCTCGGCCTCAATCTCGTATGCATCCATGTTTTCGTCAAAATACTGAGCTTTTACATAATTCGGACGCGTCACCTGTCCGGCTTTTCCCGGAAGGCTTAAGCACCCCTCGTCTCCGGTCTGCTCGCCCTCCGTCTCCAAAATGACAGGGTTCACCATGATCAACGGCTCCATTCCGTCGCCGATATCGATAACCACGATCCGTCGAAGCACTCCCACCTGAGGTGCCGCAAGCCCGACACCGTTGGCATCATACATCGTCTCCAGCATATCCTCGACGAGCTGTTGCATCCGCGGCGACATCGTCTTTACCTCCCTGCATTTTTTGGTCAGAATTTCATCGCCGTACAGGCGAATCGTACGTAAAGCCATTGTAATCTCTCTCCTTTATTCATTCTAAAATCCGTTCATCGGGTCAAAATCAAACTGCACCGCTATGTTTTTCATGGACGGATTGTCTCTGATAAAATCATCCAGGTCATTTTTGACAGCAACAAGTTCCTCATAGTCCGCGGATTTTATATAGATTACCTTGCGGTACACATCATTTACTTTTGCGACCGCCGCATCTGCCGGACCGATCACCTGTGTGCTGCCGGCACCAGGCTCATGTGATTGCGTTTCCCCGATTTTCACGCTTATTCTGTATTGTAATACAACTGAGGCTTCATTGACAAGGGTTTCCTTCTCCGAAGCGGCATGAACCACCAGCATATGCCAGATGGGCGGATACCGCATCAGTTTTCGGAAACGAATCTCCTGTTCATAGAACGACTGATAATCCTGGGCGGCCGCTGCCGTGACAGCAAAGTGTTCCGGCTGATAAGTCTGGATCACCACCTCACCCGGCCTCTTCCCCCGGCCGGCCCTGCCGGCCGCCTGGGTCAGCAGCTGAAACGTCCGTTCCGCCGCCCGATAATCACTGATGTATAAAGACAGATCTGCTGCCAGCGCTCCCACTAGCGTAACATTCGGAAAATCATGCCCTTTGACGATCATCTGCGTGCCGATCAGAATATCCGCCTCCTGATTGGCAAAGGCCGACAGAATTTTTTCATAGCTGTCCTTCTGCCTGGTTATATCCAGATCCATCCGCAATACCCTTGCTGCGGGGAACTGTTCCGATATATAGGTTTCTATCTTTTGCGTGCCGGCACGGAACGCTCCGATATAAGGGGAACCGCACTCCGGACAGTTTTTCACCATCGGCCGGGTGTAACCGCAATAATGGCAGACGAGCCGTCCGTTATTATGCAGGTTCAATGAAACATCGCAGTGCGGACACTTGATCACATGCCCGCAGCTGCGGCAGGAAACAAAACCGGCCATCCCCCGCCGGTTAATAAAGAGCATAATCTGCTCATTCCGGCTCAGCCGATCCTCTATAAGTTCCCGCAGCCTGCGGCTCAAAATAGAACGGTTTCCCTCCCGCAGTTCTGCTCTCAAATCCGAAATATATACCTGCGGCAGCTGTCCGCCGCCGACCCGGTTTTTCATCTCATACAGACGATATTCCCCGGTTTTTGCCCGATAATAACTCTCCACGGAAGGTGTCGCCGAACCCAGGACCACTGTCGCATGGCAAAGCTCCGCCCGCGCGATGGCCGTCTCCCGCGCGTGATAACAGGGCACCGTCTCACTCTTATAAGATGCCTCATGCTCCTCATCAATGATAATAAAACCCAGGTTGGGAAAAGGCGTAAACAATGCGGACCGCGGGCCGATCATCACATCCAGCGCGCCGTTTTTGGCTCTCTCGTACTGGTCATAGCGCTCCCCCTGAGACATCCGCGAATGAAGGATAGACACCCGGTCTCCGAAGTGATTGTAAAACCGCAGCACCGTCTGAAACGTCAGTGCAATCTCCGGAATCAGGACAATCGCCTGCCTTCCCTCCCGCACAGCTGCTTCGATCAGCGCAATGTACACTTCCGTTTTCCCGCTTCCGGTCACACCGTGAATCAGGCAGGGCGTATGATCGCCCGTTTTCCAATGTCGGTAAATATCATCCGCAATCTCCTGCTGCACGGGATTCAATGCTATCTGTTTTTCTTGCTTTTTCATCCGGTCCAGAGGATTCCGCCAGTCACGGATGCGCTCCACACGAATCAGCTGCCGCTCCTCCATCGCCCGAATCACAGACGACGTGATATTCAGCTTTGCGGTTACAGTTCCGCAGGGAAGCGGCGATTGCTCAATCAAAGCCTCCAGCAGCCGCGCACGCGCAGTCTGATGCTTTCTCCTGCACTCCTCCAGCTGCTCATTTGCCTTCTCGGGAGAAAGGGAAAGATATACCAGCCGCTGTTCTCTCTTTGCCGTCTTTTTCTTCACCGGCAAGACCGTTTTTAATGCCTGGTTCATCGTTCCGCCGAAGTGCTCCCGCATCCATGCGGCAAGGGCGATCAGCTGCGCCTCAATCGGCACACCCGTCATCGCCACATCGGCGATTTCTTTCATCCGCGCCACATCAAACTCCGGTGTATCTGTCACTTCCACCACATATCCGCGGACCATGCGTCCGCCGTTGCCGAACGGCACTTCCACCAGAACTCCGGGACAGATGTCCCCCGCAAGGCGGGCCGGTATCAGATATTGAAATGTTTTATCCAGTTTATCAAGAGAAATGTCTACAATGATATTCGCATACCGCGCCATAAATTCGTTTCACCTTTCATCATTCATCTCTCGCACTTACAGTTCTTTGCCTGATTTGTCCCTTAGAATTTTCTCAACCCGATGGAACCGTCGTCTTCCGTATTTTCAATCGAGCGGATTGTCACATAATACCCGCCCTGCTCATTGATCTTCACATACACCTGATCTCCAACCTTGTGTCCGAGAATCGCCTTCCCCAGCGGCGACTCATTGGAAATCCACCCTTTCATGGAGTTTGCCCGAACCGTGGTGACAATAGTATACTCTTCCTCCTCGTCATCCTCCTCAAAGTAGAGAACCACCTTATTGTTCATCCCCACCTCGTCGCTTTTGGACTCCTCCGAGATGATCACGGCAGTCTTCACCATCTTCTCCAAGTATCGGATGCGCTTTTCATTCTCATTCTTGTACTGCTTTGCCGCCTTATATTCAAAATTCTCGCTCAAATCGCCCTGCGCGCGGGCCTCCTTCACTGCCTCCAGGGCCTCCTTTCGAATCACCAGCTTGCGGTGCTCGATCTCAGCCTCCATGCGCTCAATATCTTTCTGTGTTACCTTATCGTACATAACAAATCCCCTGCACTTTCCCGCTATATTTCATAGTCCTTCCGTAATTATTCAGAACCAGGCTCGTAAATGCTGTGCATTTCCTCGCTGCCGCGTTCTCGCCAGATAAATTTGCCTGATTCTGAATAATTACTAAAATTATATGTAATCTGCCCGGAGAAATCAAGAATATTTGCTTCTCGGATTTATTCTGCAATTCAGGATTGTTACTTTTCAAAGGTTAGCCAGATGTCTTATATATTCTCTATACGGACTATTTTATCATTCTTGTCGCTTCCGTCCGTATACGCTTGCAGTTCATACGGACTATTTCGTCTTCCATTCCAGTTTCGTCCGTACACTCTCATAGTTTAT
>JAJPZY010000139.1 GCA_021204085.1 Clostridiales bacterium
AGCATGGCAACATGTGGAGCTGACTGTCACTAATCGTCTGAGGGCTTGACCAAAAGCATTGCATTGCAAAAGAATTCTGTATGAGGTTTTGAGGGTACATGCCCAAAAGAAAGAAGAAAATAATCCTCGATAGCTCAATGGTAGAGCCCGCGGCTGTTAACCGCGTTGTTGCAGGTTCGAGTCCCGCTCGGGGAGTATGAAAGACCTTATAAACACATGTTTATAGGGTCTTTTTTAATTTTCAACAAAAAGACAGGAAAATGTCGGGAAAAAACCTACATTTCATCTAAAAAACATGTATAATCAATGGTATATTAGCATTATTTCAATCATTGGGGAGTTATGAAATTTTGCAATCAACGAATTAAGGAGGAAAGTTACTATGGTCGATGTAAAGGCAACTCCGTTTTATCTGACGGAGGAGAAAGAAAAGTGGGTAAAAGATACTCTCGCTTCTATGAGTACGGAGGAGAAAGTCGGACAGATGTTTTGCCCCATTGGAGGCAATATCGAGGAAGGTTTTTTAAAAGAGTTTTTGGATGAGTTTCATCCGGGTGCGATGCTTTATCGGCCGATGCCGGCAAAGGATGTACGTCATACACACAAGTTTTTACAGGATAATTCACGGATTCCGCTGCTCTTTGGTGCAAATCTGGAGTCCGGCGGAAACGGAATCTGCGCGGACGGTACTTATTTTTCCCGTCCGATGGGAGTTGCTGCGACGGATAATCCGGTGAATGCATATCGGCTCGGTGCGATATCCGGAAAAGAAGCTCGTGCGGTAGGATGTAACTGGGCGTTTGCTCCGATCTGTGATCTGGATATGAATTATCGAAATCCGATCATGAACGTGAGAACCTTTGGAAGCTGTCAGGAGCGAGTGACTTCTTTTGTGAAAGAGCAGTTAAAAGGGTTAGCGGAATATGGCGTTGCGGCTGCAGTGAAGCATTTTCCCGGAGACGGCGTGGATGAGAGAGATCAGCATCTGGTCAGCACAGTGAACAGCCTTTCTGTGGAAGAATGGGATGCGACTTACGGAGCAATCTGGCAGGAAGTAGTAAATGCCGGCACACTTTCTGTTATGGTAGGCCATATTATGCAGCCGGCTTACAGTAAATATTTCAATCCTGATCTGAGAGATGAGGATATTCTGCCGGCTACTCTTTCTAAAGAAATTTTACAGGGGCTTCTGCGCGGCAAGCTTGGTTTTAACGGCATGATCGTTACAGACGCTACGCCAATGATTGGATTTAACACATTTATGCCGAGGCAGGATGCGGTTCCGGCATCGATTATCGCAGGCTGTGATATGATTCTCTTTAATAAGGATATTCGTGAAGATTATCAGGCGGTCCGGGATGCAATCGCAGACGGACGGCTTACGATGGAGCGCGTGGATGAAGCAGTTACCCGTATTCTGGCAATGAAAGCTGCTATGAATCTGCCTGAGATGAAGGCGGAAGGAACGATTGTACCCGATGAAGAGGAAATGGGCTGCGTATCCTGCGCGGAACATTTGGAATGGGCAAAGGAATGCGCAGATGAATGTGTGACTCTGGTGAAGGATACACAGAATCTGCTTCCGATTTCTCCGGAAAAATATAAGAAAATCCGGCTTTATCTTCTGGAAGATCGTATCGGCGGCGGTTTTAAAGATGGGGAAAGTGCTACTGATAAGATAAAGGAAAAACTGGAAAAAGAAGGGTTTGAGGTATCTCTTTATGACTATTCAAAGCCTGATTTTTATGAAATGTTTGAGGGCGGCGTAGCAGATATTAAGAGTAAATTTGATCTTGCTATCTATGTAGCCTGCATTGACACGGCCAGCAATCAGTCCGTACGCAGAATTGACTGGGTACATTTGATGGCTGCGGATGCACCGTGGTTTGTGAATGAGGTTCCGGCAATGTTTGTATCCATTGCAAATCCTTATCATCTGGTTGACGCACCTATGGTGAAAACTTTTATCAATGCCTATACTCCAACGGAGACAGTGATTGATCAGGTTATCGATAAGGTCATGGGCAGATCAGAGTTTAAGGGAGTGAATCCGATCGATCCGTTCTGTGGTATCTGGGGAGCAAAATTCTAAAATGTATTTAAAACCGGTTGATGTTTACTGAGAGGAGGACAATATGGAACCATCATTAGAACAGATTTTTGGAAGTTATGTGGCATGGCAGGCGAAAGAAGGCACCTGGTTTATTAATTTTATGAACGGCAGTGAAAATATGTATCTTCTGGAGGGTGAGGACAAAGCTCTTTTGATTGATACCGGATATGCAGTCGGTAATCTGCGTGCGTTTGTGGAGAAGCTGACAGATAAGCCGATTCTTGTGGTTAATACGCATTTTCACCCCGATCATGCGGCTGGCAATGGTGAGTTTGAGGAAGTGATGATGCACTGGAATTATAAGGTGGATGAACCGTCGGTTACTGCTCCGGGTTCCGGTCCGTTCCCGATTGACGCACTTCCGCATCCGGATTATAAGAAAATATTGTTAAAGGATGGAGATGTTATTGAACTCGGAGGACGCACAATAGAGGTTTTGGAGGCTCTTCCGGCGCACTGCAACAGCTCGCTGTTTTTCCTGGATCGGAAAGAGCGTATGGTATTCTGCGGTGACGACTTTGAAGCTGCGCAGGTTATGATGTATGATAATTCCAATAATCCCGAAGCACCGTATGAAGTAAATGAGCGTTTGCAGAATCTGCGTGCGAATGCTGTTCGGCTGAAAGATTTGTCGGATCAGTATGACTGGATTTTGCCGAATCACAATGGTTTTCCGATTGCAAAGAGCTATCTGGATGATTTTATCGGATTGGTTGACGCCGTCTATGCGGGAACCGCGGTAATTGAGGATAAGCTGAATCATCCGTTTGTGGAGATGGATCCGAAAGCACCGTTCCTTTGCCGGGTCAGATATGGCAAGACCAGTATATTTATCCGGAAAGATGATGTCATGAAAGCATATGGAAAAGGTGAGTAAAATGAAGATTACAGGATTAAAAACAAATCATCTGGCGAATCCTCTGGGCTATGAGATTCAGAATCTGACGGTGTCTTTTCGCGTAGAGGAGACAGAGGGAAAGTACCCGGAAGCAATACGGATTCAGGCAGCAAAAGATGCAGATTTTGTAGATGTTGTCTATGATTCCGGAAAAAAATCAGATATATGTATGTCGGGGGAGCGGTTAACTTTTGCTATGGAACCGCGTACCCGTTATTATTGGAAAGCAGAAGTATGGGCAGATAACGGAGATTACGCGGAGAGCGAAGCCGCCTGGTTTGAGACGGCCAAGATGGATGAACCCTGGGATGCAAAATGGCTGGGCTGCAGCGTATTGGGAAAAAGCAGTCCGATATTTCGAAAAGAGTTCACGGCAGAGAAAACGTATCAGACCGGAAGAATCTATGTGACCGGTCTCGGTTTGTATGAGTTGTATCTGGATGGGGAGCGTGTGGGGAATGAATATCTGACTCCCGGCTGTACCGATTATAATCAGTGGGTACAGTACCAGACATATCCGGTAGAGATTGCATCCGGCCGGCATACGCTGGAAGCATATCTGGGTGATGGTTGGTATAAAGGGCGTTTCGGATTGGACCATGCGGAAAACGTATACGGGGATCAGTTCATGCTGTTGTTGGAACTGATTATGACGGATGCTGACGGAAATGAGGATATGATTATTTCCGATGAGACATGGACTGTGGCCGCCGGTGATATTGTGTCAAGCAATATTTACGATGGTGAAGTGTATGCACCGACATCTGATGAAAGAACCTGGTATCCGGCTGAATTGTTGGAGGGACCGACGGAGAAACTTTGTGCCAGATACGGTCAGCCGATGGTGGTCAAAGAGACGCGGAAGCCGAAAATTATTACGACTCCTGCCGGAGAAACCGTGCTTGACATGGAGCAGAATATGGCAGGCTTTGTCCGTTTTTATGCGGATGAGCCAAGAGGAACGCGGATCCGTATGCAGTTCGGAGAAGTATTGCAGGACGGGAATTTCTACCGCGACAACTTAAGAACCGCAAAGGCAGAATTTGTCTATGTATCGGACGGGATCGCAAAGGAAGTTGAGCCGCATTTTACATATTACGGGTTCCGTTACGTGAAGGTCGAAGGATTTACGAAGGAGATTAAGCCGGAGCAATTTACAGGCTGTGTCCTTTACACGGATCTGGAGCAGACCGGTTGGATTTCCACTAGCAATGAAAAAGTAAATCAGCTGATTTCCAATGCTTTCTGGGGACAGAAAAGCAATTATGTGGACATACCGACGGATTGTCCGCAGAGAGATGAGCGGATGGGGTGGACTGCGGACACTCAGGTATTCTCAGGTACAGCCTGCTTTAATATGGACAGTTACAATTTCCTGCGGAAATTCTGTCATGATCTATATGAGACACAGAAGGAACTGGGTCATGTGACAGCCGTGGTTCCGGCGTTCCATGAAGATGGAGCGACCTGCTCTGTCTGGGGCGACGCGGCGACACTCATCCCGTGGAATCTGTATTTGTATTATGGCGATAAATCAATTCTGGAAGAGCAGTTTGAGAGTATGCGCCAGTGGGTCGATTACATTAAGGGAATTGACGAGGCGACAGGCGGAAGGCGTTTCTGGGATGTGGGATTCCATTTCGGAGACTGGCTGGCACTGGACGGAGAGGGAGACGACGGTTTCAAAGGCGCTACGGAGGACGCCTATATCGCGACCGCTTATTATTATAACTCAGCAAAGATTGTATCCCGGGCAGCAGAAATTCTTGGCATGACAGAGGAAGCTTCTTATTACGGAACGCTGGCAGAAGAGATTAAACAGGCAATGCAGGCGGAGTATTTTACCGCAAACGGAAGGCTTGCCCTGACAACACAGACCGCTTATGCAGTTGCATTGTATATGGACTTTGCGCCGGAAGGAAGTAAGGAGCGCATTGCGGAGTTCCTGAAAGAAAAGTTAAAGGTTAATAAGGGATATTTAAAGACAGGATTTGTAGGAACCTATATTCTGAATAAAGTGCTTTCGGATTATGGAAACAATGATCTGGCTTACAAGCTTTTGTTGAATGAAGAATGCCCGAGCTGGCTGTATGCGGTTAACATGGGTGCAACCACTATCTGGGAGCGATGGAATTCCATTCTTCCTGACGGAAAAATCAGCGGAACGGATATGAATTCCTTAAATCATTATTCTTATGGCAGTGTTCTGGAGTGGATGTACCGAAATGTGGCCGGACTTCATCTCTGTGAGGAGCATCCCGGTTTCAGTCAGGTTTTGATTGCACCGCAGCCGGATTATCGCCTCACCTCCTGCGACATGAAGTATGTGTCGATATCGGGAACCTATGAGATTCACTGGAAAGTGGAAGAGACCGGCGAGTTTAATCTTGCGGTGGAAATCCCGTTTGGCTGCTGTGCCACGGTGAAACTTCCTAACACGGATAAAGATCCGGTACAGGTGGAGAGCGGACGGCATGAGTTCCGTTACCTACCGGAGATACCGATCATTAAAGTGTATTCCAGCAAATCGTCGCTCAACGATCTGGCAGAGGGATCATTGACAGTACTGGAACAGTACGTGCCCGACTGGCAGGGTGTTCCGGTTCCGATGCGCGATATGACGCTGGAGCAATTAAACGATACGCCTTTTGTGAATCTTACAGGAGAACAGATGGAAGCGATGAATGCTCAGTTGAAGACCTGTTAAAACGGAGGTTACTATTCACAGTACATCGATATCTGAAACAGAATCGTCGTGTTTGCACGTAAGAGGCTGTTTACAGATATCGATGTTGTCTGTGAAGCATAAGCAAAAAGATGAGCAGTGTATTTTGCTGCGCCAGACGTGAAACGGCTGCTTTTGCGCATGTGAGGTGGAGGACTGTAAATAGTAATAAATAAAGGAATCGAGAGAGGGAAAAACGATGGGATTGGATTATAGTAAAGCCGGGGACTGGGTTATCCGGGAAGATTGTTTTGATCCGGTACGGTTAGGTAAATGTGAATCTGTCATGAGCCTGGGAAATGGTTATCTGGGGTTGCGCAGTGCCACGGAAGAACGGTATCTCCGCGAGACAAGGGGAATGTTTATCGCTGGCACATTTAATAAATTTGATGAAAATGAAGTTACTGAACTTCCCAATGCGGCAGATCTGACTGCGATGGAGATTTCCATAGATGGGGAATATTTTGATCTGACCGTTGGAAGTATGGAGGATTATACGAGAGAACTGAATATCCGATCCGGCGAGTTAAAGCGGAGTGTGATCTGGACTTCCCCGGCGGGAAAAAGGATTCGATTTGCGTCATACCGCGTGGTATCTTTAAAGCGGCTCCATGCCATAGCGCAGCGTGTAGAAATCACGCCTTTGGATGGAGAAGCTGCAGTGGTCATCCGTTCCGGTATTAACGGGACGATGACGAACACAGGAAGTCAGCATTTCTCAGAGGGAGATAAGCGGTTTTATGACAAACGGGTGATTCAGTTTGTTCAGAAAACGACACAGTCGGAAATCGATTTTGTCAACACTACGGTCCACAGACTGGCGGTAGACGGACAGCCTGTGGAACAGGATGCGCAGGTTTATATTGAGCGCAGAGAGATTTTTGCCGGTTATGAGATGCAGGTGCAGCAGGGGAAACTTCTGGAAATCGAGAAGTATTCCACAGTCTATACGACCCGTGATTTTGATGCGGAGGGAAAGACAGCGGCTGACTTGCAGTCGGTGGGACTGAATGCCTGTGAAGAGCTGGAAGCACTGGGGTATAAGAATATACGGGAAGAGTCTGCTGCTCAGTGGGAGAATGAAGTCTGGTCGCAGGCACCGATTCAGATTGAAGGAGCTCCGGGCGCCGATCTGGATCAGTTTGCAGTTCGCTTTGCCCAGTATCATATGCGGGTGATGGTGCCGGCACACGACAACCGGATGAATATCGGGGCAAAGGGGCTTTCCGGAGAGGGCTATAAGGGGCACTGTTTTTGGGATACGGAGATTTTTCTTCTTCCTTATTATATCTTTACTGTGCCGGAGACAGCCAGGAAGCTGGAGGAGTATCGTTATCTGTCTCTGCCCGGAGCGCATGCCAAGGCGGCACACAACGGATATGCCGGAGCGATGTTCCCGTGGGAATCCGCGTGGCTGGATGACGGCGAGGTGACGCCGGAATACTGTGATGTAGATATTCTGACCGGGAGGCCGGTAAAGGTCTGGTCCGGTTTCATTGAGCAGCACATTACTTCGGATGTGGCGTTCGGCGCGTGGCAGTATGCGGTGATTAGCGGTGATGAGGACTTCATGGATAAGTGTGGTTATGAACTTATCATGGATACGGCGATTTTCTGGGCCTCAAGGCTGGAGAAAAGTGATGACGGTGCTTATCATATTAATGATGTGGTGGGACCGGATGAATTCCGTGAGCATGTAAATGATAATGCTTTTACGAATTATATGGCGAAATGGAATATGGAAAAGGCCATAGAGTATTATGAACTTTTGAAAACGGAAAAACCGTCGTTGTTTGATTCGCTGAACCGGAAATTGAATCTTGACGAGGCTTATGGAAAGTGGAAAGATGGATGTGAGCATATTTTCCTTCCGCAGCCTACGGCGGAGAATGTGCTTCCCCAGGATGATCGGTATTTAAGCTGCCGGGATATTGACCTGACGAAATATAAGAAGCAGGAGCATGTAGGTGGTATTACCCGCGATTATAATCTGGAGCAGATTAACCAGATTCAGGTATCCAAGCAGGCGGATGTGCTGGTGCTGTTTTTCCTTCTCGAGGATCAGTTTTCTCCGGAGGTGAAGGCTGCTACCTGGAAATACTATGAGCAGCGAACGATTCATGATTCGTCTCTGTCACTTTCCACTCATGCAGTGTTAGCGTGTGATATGGGCGAGAAAGATATGGCTTATGATCTTTTCAGAAAAGCTTCCATGATTGATCTCGGACCGTTTATGGGTTCATCGGATGCCGGAATTCATGCGGCCTCCTTTGGCGGAACCTGGCAGTGTGCGGTCTATGGATTCGGCGGAGTCAGAATGCTCGGCGGTAATCTTCGCATCAATCCGGTGCTGCCGGATAAGTGGGACAGACTTTCCTATACGATTTTATGGAAGGGTCAGAAACTGGCGGTTGAAGTGACGAAAAACAGAATTACGATCGAAAACCTCACGAGTGATACACCCATCTCGCTTGAAGTGGCGGGGAAGGAGATCGTGCTGAGTGGCAAAGATGTTTTTGAATACTGAGATGATTAATCTACAGGAGAAGAAAAATGAGTTATGCTGGTTTGACTTTTATCAATGATCATATTCTTATGGAGCAGGAATACAGCCTGCTCCATGAAGCTAGTGTTGCAACACTTATGACTACCGGAAACGGCTACATGGGTGTGCGTGCCAGTCTGGAGGAATATGCCAGTCTTGGCATTCAGGGTTTCCTTGTCCGCGGTGTTATGGATGAGGTAGTTGAAGTACGGCTTACGATGTGTGATAACCTCTATATGAAAAAATATTATGTGGAGGAGGAACGGCTGAAGGAGTTTGAAAAACAGGAGAGAGCAATCAATCTGCTGGATTTTCTCCTGATTCGATTTGAAATCTGCGGGGAAACTTTTTATCCCTGGGAGGGAAATGTCCTGTCCTGGAAACGGTGGCTGGATATGTCTGATGAGACGCTTCACCGGGAAGTAGTCTGGGAGAACAGCAAAGGCCAGAAGAGCCGTCTGACTTTTGAACGTTTTGCCAGCTTTTCCGATGATCATGTTTATTGTATCCGGGCATCTGTAGAACCCATGAATTACACGGGTACCGTGCGGATTTTAAGCGGGCTGGATCTTCGAACCAAATCAAACGGACAGATTCCGCAAAGAAGAATCGCTGCCGGATTCGGGAAACAATCCTTATGGCAGGAAGAAGTTGTCGGTGATACCTATGGTTTCCATGCGATTACCGGCGTATCACATACATTCAGTTCTGATTCGGCTGCATGGGAAGACATTGATGAGAATGGACTGCTTATGCAGGGAATCACTTTTGAAGCGAAGAAAAATGAGACGTATACACTGGAAAAGCTGATTGCGACGGTGACCAGCAGGGACTATGAAAAGGGAAAGATTCTCACAGGTTCCGAACTGCTGCAGGAAGGAGATTCTCTGCAGGATTGCATCAGCAGATATCTGGATGTATTTTGCAAAGATTCTTATCAGAAAGAATATGAAAGGCATGTGTCGGTTTACCGCGATTTAGCGGCAAAGCTGGAGATTCAGATTAAGGGAGATGAGACTGCTGACAGAGCAATCCGTTTCAGTAATTACCATACGCTGCTTTCTCTGGTGCGAAATGATTATGTGCACAGTTTTTCGGCAAAAGGGCTGACAGGGGAGACTTATAATGATTTTGTGTGGTGGGATGCGGAGATTTTCCAGGCTCCGGTGTTCCAGCAGACGATTCCCGAGTACAGTAAAAATAATATCTTATTCCGCTATTCTCATCTGAAGGAAGCCAGAGAACTGGCGGTGAAAGAAGGTTGCAGAGGCGCGCGTTTCCCGTTTACAACCGGGGTGACAGGTGCGGAGACGGTATGGATTGATGTGCGGCATCCGTTTATGCAGATTCACTGTGTATCTGATGTAGCATTATCTGTCCTGAATTATTATACATGTACCGGAGATGATGATTTCCTGATTGATTACGGTATGGAAATATTGATGGATGTTTGCAGATACTGGACGTCGAGAGTCATCTGGAATTCGGATAAAAATCGTTATGAAATTCTTCAGGTGACGGGAACAGATGAGCACCATCCGTATGTCGATAACAATGCATATACAAATTACAGTGTACACCATGTGCTGACAGATACGCTGCGGCTGATGGATCAGTACGGGGAAGCGTTACATACGCTGAAAGAACAGCTGGGATTTACAGATGAGGATGCTTCCCTCATACGGGATGTTGCGGAAAAGCTATATTTACCGTTGGATGAAAAGACAGGTATGATTCCGCAGTTCGACGGGTACTTTGATCTGTCCAGAGAATTGGAGGTACAGGGGGGAAGCAAGAGCGGCTATACACAGATGAAGCAGGCGGGTCTTTACAATAAAAGCCAGGTCATTAAACAACCGGATGTGCTGATGCTGTTTGCCTATCAGAATCTGCCGTTATCTGAAAAAGTATATCGCCGTAATCTTGACTACTATCAGGGACGCTGTGAAGCAGCTTCTTCCCTGTCCTATTGTGTGCATTCAATCTGTTTTGCCGATATGGATATGCCGGAGAGCACATATGGATATTTGATGGAAACAGCGGAAATGGATCTGAAAAATATGCACGGCGGAACAGAAAACGGCGTCCACTCCGGATGCGCAACCGGTGCCTGGACGGCTGTGGTTCGCGGTGTGGCGGGTATGAAGATGAGAGAATCTTATGTAGAGTTTACTCCGCATTTTATTCCCTGGTGGGAGGAGATCAGCTTCCATTGTGTTTGGCATGGCCAGGGATATCAGGTGACACTTTCTAATGAAGAAATTCAGATACGGGCAGATGCTGAAAATACGGATGATCTGCCGTTGCTAATTGATAGTTTGCGTGTTATATTAAAAGCTGGTGAAACTCAGAAAAAGCAATTGGCATGAGAAAGAGTATCTAAATAATGGATTTTGGAAAGGAAAGAAAGGCGATGAGATACAAAGGTATTATTTTTGATCTGGACGGAGTGATTTGTTTTACGGACAAATATCACTATCTGGCGTGGAAGGCGCTGGCGGATGAGATCGGCGTGTACTTTGATGAGAAAATCAATAATAACCTGCGCGGGGTGAGCCGTATGGCAAGCTTGGACATTATTCTTAAAAACAGCGACAAAGAGTATACGCAGCAGGAAAAGGAAGAGATGGCGGAGAAAAAGAATCAGGCGTATCGGGTAATGCTTGAGCAGATGACACCGGCAGATCTGTCCGACGAGGTAAAGGAGACACTGGATGCTTTGAGAGCAGCCGGTTTAAAGCTGGCAATCGGTTCTTCCAGTAAGAACGCAAAGCTGATCTTAAACCGCATCGGCCTGGGAGATTATTTTGATGCGATCAGTGACGGAACAAACATCACTCATTCCAAACCGGATCCGGAAGTATTCCTGAAAGCGGCAGAATTTCTCGGAATGGATCCTTCTGACTGCCTGGTAGTGGAGGATGCGGATGCCGGAATTAAGGCTGCCGTAGCCGGTGGATTTGACGGAGCAGGAATCGGGGAAGCTGCTGCGAATAAGGATACCAGATGGCGCCTGCAGACATTTTCTGATTTAACGAAGATAGATGGGATATTTTAAAAAATGATCTGATGAGAACGGAGGCTGGTGTGAAAGACGGGAGACCCGATTTCACGCCAGTTCACTCTTGACAGGAAATAGAAATTCAGATATCCTTTATCTATTGAATTGTTTGATAATCAAAATAAATTCTTAGAAAAGGGCGAGGGGAAATGTTTGAAAATATCAGAAAGAAAAGATACATCCCTATTCCGGGCCGCGGAAAGGATGTAAATTCAGAAGTAAATTCGAAAGATGATTCGAAGGGATATGAGGAGGCAGTGGCCAGACCGCAGAATAAGGTTCGTCCCTGTAAGAAATGCGGAGCTGCTATCACAGGCCGTGAGGTGAGGGAGAATTATTATATTTGTCCGTACTGCGGCGGCTATTACCGGGTACATGCTTATCGGCGGATAGAGATGCTGATTGATAAGGGAACGTTTGAGGAATGGAATCGGGAGATGCCGATTGTGGATCCTCTGGATTTCCCGGATTATGAGACCAAGGTTGAACAGGCCAGAGAGAAAACAGATCTGAATGAGGCCGTCATTACCGGGCGCGGAAAGATTAACGGTTACGACGTGGTGATCGGTGTCTGTGATAACCGATATCTGATGAGCAGTATGGGTCATAATATGGGTGAGAAGATTGCCCTGGCGGTAGAGCGTGCGACAAAAGAGCGTCTGCCTGTCCTTATTTATGCGGCTTCCGGCGGTGCCCGGATGCAGGAAGGAATGATTTCTCTGATGCAGATGGCAAAGACATCTGCCGCCCTGAAACGGCATTCCGAAGCAGGACTGCTCTATATCAGTTTTCTGACAGAGCCGACGACCGGAGGAGTTACGGCAAGCTTTGCCATGCTGGGTGATATTATTCTTGCCGAGCCGGGAGCACTGATCGGATTTGCCGGACCGCGTGTCATTGAGCAGACCATAGGACAGAAATTGCCGGAGGGCTTCCAGAGAGCGGAATTCCAGTTGGAGCATGGCTTTGTAGATGAGATTCTGGAGAGGAAAGACCAGAAAGAGTACCTGGCCAATATCTTACGGCTGCACAGTACACAGAATGGCTGGAAACACTGGACAGACGCTGGAACGGCAAAGCCCCCTGTAAGTGAGATTTTTGCGGAAGCAGCTACAAATATCGGATTAAGCGAAGAAGAAAAGCCGAAGAGCCGGAAAGCACCTTTTTCCGGTCTGATGAGTCAGAAAGTATTGGACAAGATTACAGGCAGGCACCGTGATGCGTGGAATGTTGTGCATCAGTCCAGAAAAGTCGGACGTCCTACATCGATTTCATATATTGAGGAACTGTTTGACGATTTCACGGAATTCCACGGAGACCGGTATTTTGGCGATGACAAGGCTGTGATCGGAGGCATTGCTTCCTACCATGGTATGCCCGTTACCGTAATCGGACAGGAGCGCGGACGGGATTCACAGGATAGTATTCAGCGCAGATTCGGGATGTCTTCGCCGGAGGGTTATCGGAAAGCGCTGCGCCTGATGAAGCAGGCGGAGAAGTTCAATCGGCCGATTATCTGCTTTGTAGATACTCCGGGTGCTTATCCCGGAATGGAAGCGGAGGAGAGAGGCCAGGGAGAAGCGATTGCACGGAACCTTTATGAGATGTCTGACCTTAAGGTACCGATTTTGAGTCTGATCATCGGCCAGGGCGGAAGCGGCGGTGCGTTAGCGCTTGCGGTTGCCAATGAAGTATGGATGATGGAGAATGCAACTTACTCGATCCTTTCCCCGGAAGGTTTTGCTTCTATATTATGGAAGGATGCCAAAAAGGCAGATGAGGCGGTAAAAGTGATGAAGATCACGGCGGAAGATCTGTATAAACTGGGAACGATTGAGAGGATCATTGTCGAGGACGAGCCGGCTACCGCGGATAACATTGCACAGATCTGTGAGATTATCGATACTCATATGAGAAGCTTCTTTGGAACCTGCGCACACAAGACTCCGGAGGAACTGGTAAGCCAGAGGTATGACCGTTTCCGAAAATGCTGATTTGTCAAAGTTTTTATAAACTATTGATAAAAATTTTATAAAATAATCATGGGAAAATTCGAAATATCTGCATGAGTTTTATTAAAAATCACAAACGTTAATTTTTCAAAATAGCAAAATGTAGAAAAGTGACTTTTTCGGGTAACTGGTTGGTAACTTTTTAGAAAATGTTGTATAATGACCTAAAATAGGGATTAAAGAAAGGAGATTCACTATGAAAAAACTCACCAAAGGCTGTGTTAAATTGGTAGAGAGATTTTTGCCTGATGCATTTGTTTTCTGTATCATCTTAACAATAGTCGTATTCATCGCTGCGATTCCTGTAACCGGGATGAACCCGATTTAGGTTGCGGCTGCCTGGGGCTCCGGCGTGTGGAACCTGCTTGCGTTCTCCATGCAGATGGCTCTCGTACTTGTATTAGGCAGTGCGCTGGCCAGTGCACCGGCAGTTGAGAATCTGATCAAAAAGCTCGCAGGAGTACCGAAGAAGCCGGCAGGAGCGGTTGCATTTGTAACTGTTATCTCTGCAATCTGCTGCTTCATCAACTGGGGCTTCGGTCTGATCATCGGCGCACTTCTTGCAAAAGAGGTTGCCAAGAAGATCAAAGGTCTGGACTATCGTCTGATCATTGCTGCTGCTTATTCGGGATTTATCGTATGGCATTCCGGAATTTCCGGATCCATCCCGCTGAGCTTAACATCTCTGGGAGAGGACGGAACGGTTGCCAATACCGGCGGATCTGTTACCGCGACAGTTTCTACTGCTGATACAATCTTTTCCGCGTGGAACCTGATCATGGTGCTTATCATCATCGTTGTGATCACAATCGTAAATGCTGCGATGCATCCGGCACCGGAAGATGTTGTTTCCATCGACCCGAAGCTTCTTGAGGATGCTCCGGAGCCTGAGAAAAAGAAACCGTCTACACCGGCAGAGAAGATTGAGAACAGCATGATCATGTCTTACATCGTTGTACTGCTTGGCGTGGTATATATCATTTACTATTTCTGGTCGGCAGCGACGACAGGATCGGGCATCTTAAATGCTTTGACTCTGAATATCGTAAACCTGATTTTCCTTGTACTTGGTATTGCGCTTCATAAGACCCCGATCGGCTATGTAAATGCGATCATGGGCGCAGCAGAGAGCGCAGGCGGTATTATCCTTCAGTTCCCGTTCTATGCTGGTATTCAGGGAATGATGACGACCGCGGGTGCAAGCGGAGTATCCCTTGCAGGTGCAATCAGTAACGCATTTGTAAGCATCTCCACACAGCGTACGTTCCCGGTATTCTGCTACCTGGCAGCCGGTATCGTAAATTTCTTCGTACCGTCCGGTGGCGGACAGTGGTCTGTACAGGGTCCGATCATGATGCCTGCAGGACAGGCGCTTGGCGTATCCCCGGCAGTTACTGCTATGGGTATTGCCTGGGGTGATGCTTGGACGAACATGCTTCAGCCGTTCTGGGCTCTGCCTGCACTGGGTATTGCCGGTCTGGGCGCAAGAGACATCATGGGTTACTGCGTAATCGTTCTGATCGTAGGCGGTATCGTAACCGCACTTGGTTTCCTGTTCATCGTACCGCTGTTTACCTGGTAGACCGCAGATTGTACATAACACTGACTCAAAGAGCAGTGAAAAAGTGACAGGTGACTGGGAAGTTAAAATCAGTTACAAATGAAAATGCTACTGCATGGATTCCCTGTGAATTCATGCAGTAGTTTTACATTATATGGTAATTATTTAAAATCAGGAAAATTAAAAAACAGTGTCGGTTGGATTTCATTCATAAACTGTTTTTGATGATAAGAAATGATTTCGCAGTCTATCATTCGCAGACAGATGGGGATGTTTGTGTTCAGAACTATTTACCTTTGTATTACATAACAGAAAGGGAAAAAAATGAAAAATGTTACCATCATGAGCCATTTGACACCGGAGGAATGGAAGCTATCGTGGAAGGACAAAGTGGTAGAAGATACAAAAGAAAATATGAAAGAGTATCAGTCTTCTTCCTGCTTCTGGGGACACTTTAAAAACAGTACAGATTTTACAATCTGCCATCATAAAGAATTTGAAATCAAGGGCATGAGTATGGGCATGTATTTCAATGGCACTGTAGAATGGGATGAGAAGGGAAGTAAGATTACCGGATCCTTTGGTAAGAAAAAGACGGCGAATCTGTTCCTGATTGCCGGCATTGTCCTGTGTCTGCTGGCATTGATTGGTGCTACTTTGCAGGCAGATCGGGAAGTATCTATTGTCGCTTCCGTATTGTTGATTATTTTGTTGGTCTTTTATCTGTCGAAGCCGAAGACCGGGCAGCAGCGTATACTGGATCAGTTGAACAAGATTTCTTTTGATGATAAATTCCGCGGAAAGGCCGGCGGCGAGTGTGTGAATTTATTTCTGTAAATATATCAGATCTTCTATGATAAGTT
>JAJPZY010000053.1 GCA_021204085.1 Clostridiales bacterium
ATCATAGAAGACCTAACATTTAAACTTTTACAGACTTTTTTTCATACTCCCGATTTTCCGGGCATTTCCCGAATCTCGTTTAACTTTTCTTTTGTTTCTTCTAATGTGTACTTCCCGGCTTCCACATCCCGGGACAGCTGGTTGATCGCAACCACTTTATCCAGAGAAGCGGTGTGCATGGGAATATGCTGTACTCTCGCAAAACTTTCTTTGTGACCGTATTCCTTTGAACTTCCTGTGGTAAAAATACCGTTGCTCAGGACAAAAACATCCTCCTCCTCTACGCCGAAATGCCGACCGATGCGCAGAATGGTCTCCTCCACACGGAAAATTTCTGCGCCGTTTTCCAGAAGGATGTGCCCGGCTTCCATGGCAACCAGAAGAACTTCGCTGAAGTCAACGCCGTCCGGAGACGGTTGTTCCGGTTGAATCTTCTTATCTGTAATCATCTGAAATCCCCTTATGCATAAGCATTGTTAATGTTTGTGAACAGTTTTTGAAACAGATACATTCGCGGACAAAAGCTGCAAGCCGATTATACTGGATGTTTTTTTTGATTTCAATCATATTGTTTTATGTGCGACGCAAAAACTTTTTCGTTGTATTTTATGTATTGTTTCACAATTTAAAGTTGTAAAAAATGTATTATGCCTCATTTTTACGTTGCAAATTTTGTACTCCGTGTTATACTACAAAAAGGAGGTGAAGATCATGTATCGAACAGCAATTGAAAAGTTATACCAATGGAAAGCAAGTGCATACCGAAAACCTCTGATTATTGAGGGCGCGAGACAGGTTGGAAAGACCTGGCTGATGAAAGAGTTTGGAGCAAAGGCGTACGAGGATGTTGTGTATATCAATTTTGATTCCAACTCCAGAATGTCAGAGTTATTTTCTTCGGATTTAAATACAGAGCGCCTGATTCTTGGCCTTGAATTATATACGGGGAAGAAGATTGATCCGGAGAAAATGCTGATCATATTTGATGAAGTACAGGAAGTGCCTCGGGCGCTTACGAGTTTGAAGTATTTTTGTGAGGACGCGCCGCAGTATCATATTATTTGTGCAGGATCTTTGCTGGGTATCGCTTTGCATCAGGGAACTTCATTCCCGGTAGGGAAGGTAGATTTTCTAAAATTATACCCTCTTTCTTTTCAGGAATTTCTGATGGCTATGGGAAAAGAACAGTTTGTGGAATTATTGGTGAGTCATGATTTTTCAATGATAAAGCCATTTCGCCAGACATACATTGATTATTTAAAGTATTACTGTTTTGTGGGAGGCATGCCGGAGGCAGTGCAGCATTTTTCTGAACATCAGGATTACGATGAGGTAAGAGGGATTCAGAGACGGATTTTAGATGCTTATGAGCAGGACTTTTCCAAGCATGCGCCCAATGAGATCGTTCCCCGTATTCGGATGGTATGGAACAGTATTCCTTCGCAGCTTGCGAAAGAAAATAAGAAATTTATCTACGGGCTGGTGCGGGAGGGAGCCAGAGCAAAAGAATTTGAGACTGCCATTATGTGGCTGTCTGATTGCGGGATTGTCCATAAGGTGAGTCGTGTGACGAAACCGAATTTGCCGTTAAAAGCCTGTGAGGATATGAAGGCGTTTAAATTGTTTTTCGTGGATGTTGGTCTTCTGGGATGTATGGCCGGTTTGCATCGGCAGACGATTCTGGATGGGAATGATATATTTACGGAATTTAAGGGAGCATTGGCAGAGCAATATGTCATGCAGCAGCTTGTTACTGTTTCAGCTCTCAATGTTTATTATTATACGAATGAGAGAGGAAGTTGTGAGATTGATTTTCTGATTGATAACGGAGTTGCGGTTACGCCGGTGGAAGTAAAAGCGGAGGTGAACCTTCGCGCAAAAAGCCTGCAGACCTATCGGGATAAGTATCGTCCGAAGAAGTCTGTGAGGACGTCTATGGCGGATTATCGTGAACAGGATTGGCTGCTGAACCTTCCTTTGTATGCGATTGGAGAAATCGGTGCTCTGATCTGAAACTGTGAAAGAAAATAAACTCCAATCAGAGGTTTGTTATTTCATCTGATTGGAGTTTCGCTTATTTGTACTAGAATCCACCCCGTCCGCCGCCGCTGCCAAAGAGCGACTCTATCGAAAAGCTGCCGCCGTTGCCCGATGACGAGTACGAGGAACTGTAATTGACCACATCCAGCACACTGTAGCAGTAGGTATCTCCTTCTTCCAGACCGGAGGTGATTTCCACATTTGTGCCGTCGGAGGCTCCGGTAGTTACTTCGGTCAGTCCACCGAGGGTGTCCGTCTCCTCATCGTAGGTGGTGTAAACATAAGTTGTTCCGTCCTCTTCCACCAGAGCGGTTTCGGGAATGATGAGTACATCCTCTGTGGTGCTTAAGGTGATTTTTGCCGATGCGTTCATGCCGGCCAGCATGTCGTCTTCCCGGTCCATGGTGATGACAGCCGTGTACTTACTGCTGCCGCCGGAGTTGGAGCCGCTCTCGTTGATGGACGTGACCGTGCCGGTGAAGGACTGACCCGGGAAGGCGTCCAGCGTAATCGTTGCTTCCTGTCCGACTTCCACGCTCAGGATATCCATTTCATCTACGGTGATTTCCAGTGTCATTGTATCCTGCGGGGTAATCGCCAGTAAAGTCGTCTCGTCAACGCCGTAGGTGCTTTCCACTTCTTCGGTCAGGGCTTCGGACGCGGCGGTTTCGGCTTCTGTTGCTGTATCGGCAGATCCTGTCATGGATGAGGTATCCGCAGTCATGCCGGCTTCACTCGCATCTGATACCTGACCGGTCATGCTGTTTTCGCCGGAAGAGCTGCCCTCCTGACCGGTTCCGTCCGTCTGTGCAGAACCGTTTGCCTGGTCAGAAGCATTCGATTGATTTTCAGTCAGACCGGAGCCGCCGTTTTCCTGACTCCCGGTTTCTCCGGTGGAATCGTCGGTATCGGATGCAGTGCCGGAGGCCGATATACAGGTAGCGGACGAGACCGTATCTCCGGTGCAGGTAAGGATCAGAATGTCGCTCTCGGCAATGTCGCTGACTGTCCCGCTCGAATTATAGCTTCCGTTTTGGTAAATACCGACAGTGCTCAAATCCGAAAGGGATACGGTTGCGGTTCCCCCGGAGAGGAGTGACAGGGTTACCGTGTCACCGAATACGGACAGAACAACGCCGATCTGTACGGTTGTACTTTCTGTATCTGTTGAAGTGCTGCCGTCAGATGAACTGTTATCAGAGGTATCCCCTGTGTCAGAAGAATCGTCTGCAGAACTTCCGCTTTCGGAATTGTCTGTGCTTCCCGAGGAGGAAGAACTGCTGACGACGGAGCTGTTGTCCGTTGCCGTGGAACTGCTGGCTGTTCCCGATGTCAGCGTTGCCGATGTACCCTGATTTGAACTTATGGTCAGATATGTGGAGGCACTGCCTGTAACAGACAGGGTACTTGCGGTGTAGCCGGAGCTGCCGGAAGCCGAGGTTTCGGATGCAGACTCCGAAGAGCTGCTGTCAGAGTCACCGGATGTATCGCTCCCGGAGGAACTGCCGGATGAATCACTGTCATCGGAGGACGAGGTGCTTTCCGTTGTACCGCCGTCCGTCGAGGTGTCGCTGTCTTCGTCTGCCGAACTCTCTGTCGTGGATGTGCTTGTATCAGAGGACGAGGAACTGTCCAGTCCGGAAATCACGCCGGAGCAGGAAGCATAGATGTATCCGTCCTCATACAACTTGAAAAGAGTTTCCATTTGAGTTTCCAGTTCTGCCCGCTGTTCCAACAGGGTCTCATATTCCGCGGAGTAGTCCGTGTCTGTCAGTTTCAAAAGAGTGTCGCCGCTGTCAACCGCATCCCCTTCTGAGACGGAGACGGAAGATACGGTGCCGGTATATCCGGTTACTTTCAATTCGCTGTGAATGTAAAGTGTTCCCTCGCCAATGGAGGTTCCGTCCACTGCCTCTACGGTTACGGTATCACCGAGTTCCGGCCCGTCATCTGATATCACGATGACCGCTGTTGTATTTGTCAGGTTTTCAACCTTTCCGGTGACGGTTGTGCCGTCTGATAAGGTAACGTCAACGGAGTCCCCGGTGGAGATCTCGGCGTCTGCCTCAATGGAAACGGCCATATACCCGTCCAGAGAAAGCAGCATCAGGGCGCTGTTTTCATACATGGTATCTACGACAGCGGTATCTGCCGAAGCATAGATCTTGATTACTCTGCCGTCTGCCGCTGCCGTAATGGTTTCGGAGACTGCATCGTCCTCGCAGTCTTCCAGAGCTTCATCCAGAGAAGCCAGATTTTCCTGAACGGTGGCGATCGCTGTCATAACGGAGACCTGATCAACCGCAGCGAGGGTATCGCCCTCCTCTACGGTGTCGCCGTCGGAGACATACCATTCCGTGATTTCTACTTCAGTTGGAAGGGAGAGGTCTTCGGATTCTTCTTCCTCCAGAGTGCCGGTGCCGGGGAGTACGGTGTCAATATCACCGATTGCGGCTGTCTCGGTGTAGGTGGTCGCCTCGGTTTCTGTGCCGGAGGATGTGGTCTGGCGGGTAAATATTTTTACCAGGACTACCAACAGCACGATGAGAACCAATGCAATGATCCACAGGTAATGGGAGTGTTTGCTCTCTTTTCTCGCCGGCTGTGCTCTGCGGACGATTTCGCCCGCGGCCGCCTGTTCGCGCAGCGCTTTTTCTTCTTCCTGCTTCTGCTTTTTCTCACGGCGCGAGATGCGGATCAGCATGAAAATGCTTCCTGCGTCCAGGATTGCCAGGATGATCAGAATCAGGAGCCAGTGAGAGCGGATAGTCTGCAGGATGCGCAGGACGGAGAAACCGCTGCTTTGCGTGTTTGCAAAGCCGTCGGTGTCAAGGGATCTGCCGTTTTCGGAATCGGCACTGTCTGATTCATTACTGTCAGAGCCTTCTTCGGAGTCAGCATCCGAAACCGTGCTGTCATCGGAATTCTCATCGCCGAAGGACGGAGCGCTGCCGTCTCCCCTATCAGGCATTTCTCCATTCTCCCTGTCAGGCATTTCGCCGTCTCCCATATCGGGCATTTTCCCGTCCTCTGAGGAGGAGTCGGACGATCTTTCCCCGGGGCCGCCGGATGGCATGGTATTACCGCTGCCGCCTGCACTCCTGTCAGAGGAACCGTCACTGTCTGTGTTTTCACTTGAAGTATCGTCACTGTCGGATGCATCGTCTTCCGTGCCGTCTGAGCTGCTCGCCGCTGTATTGTTCGAACTGTCAGATTCGGTATCGGTGTCATCGGTTCCGTTGCTGCTGTTACTGTCGAAGGAACCAGGCATCTGTATACTCTGCATATCCTGCATATTCCCCATGCTGCCCGTGTCGGGAACAAGCACTGCCATGGCGACATCCGCCAGCAGCAGGATGGAGAGAACGATAGTGAGCACCAGATACAGCGGTTTTTTATGGAAAACGGGTGCCCGGAATATTTTTTGAATCAGGGTTTTGATTTTTTGTTTCATCTCGTCCTCCTTTTCATCAACCGCCGTAGTGGAGCGCGTCGATGGGTTTCATCTTCGCCGCCTTGTTGGCAGGGTACAGCCCGAAAACCACGCCGATGACAAAGCAGAAAGCGATGGCGATCAGGACGACGGTCCCGTTCATGGTAAAGCTCAGGCTCATGCTGGAGGTTACGACGGAAACCAGCTGGAGGATGATCCAGGAGAGGAAGATTCCGATGGAGCATCCGATCATGCAGAGAACGATAGCTTCAATCAGAAACTGCCGCAGAATCACACCGCGGGTGGCGCCGATGGCTTTTCGGATACCAATCTCCCGTGTGCGCTCTGTGACGGTCACAAGCATGATATTCATGATGCCGATGCCGCCGACCAGCAGCGAGATTGCCGCGATGCCGCCCAACAGCGCAGTCAGGATATTTGTGATGCTGCTGACAGTATCTTCCAGCACACTCTGACTGGAGACTTCGAAGGCGTCTTCATCCTCTTCAAACTTTTCCATCAAAAGTGCCGTGATGGCGGTTTCCGCCGTGGTGGTGTCGCTGTCTTCTTCGGCGCTGACATAAAATTCCGTAATGTCCGTGCTCACCGATGAAGAAAGACGAAGAAGTGTTGTATAGGGGATATAGGCAACCATGGAGCCGGAGCTGAACGTCGCCGTCAGGGAACTGTCATTGTCCTCCAGCACGCCGATGACCGTAAACTTCATGCCGTCGAGGGAGATTTCTTCCCCGACGCAGTCCAGGTAGCCGATCAGATCGGTCGCGGTCGTCTCGTTGATCACGCAGACATAATTGTTGTTATCTACATCGGTAGTCCGTAAAAATCGTCCCAGAAGGAGATTGAGCTCTTCCACATTATAGTAGGACGGGGTCGTGCCGTAGACGGTGATGCTGTCACTGTCGGAGCTGTATTTTACCGTGGCTGAGGTGGAAGCGCTGGGTGCGATTTCTCCGATACCGTCCTCCTCGGACCACTCGGCCAGTGTGGAAAGTTTGACCGGGTCGCCCTTATCATCGGAGATTGTGACGGTCAGAAGATCGCTTCCAAGATCCGATACCGCGCTCGTGATCGAACCGGTCGCTCCGTTTACCAGGCTGACCAGGACAACCAGCGCCATAACGCCGATGATAATGCCGAGCATCGTTAAGAATGCACGCAGTTTGTTGCCGGACAGAGATTTTAACGCCATTTTCAGAGATTGCATGATAACGTCACCTCCGATACTTTGCCGTCCAGGATATGAATGCTTCTGGACGCCTGTTTTGCCACATCGTCGTCATGCGTGATCAGGACGATGGTGTTGCCCTGTTTATGCAGTTCATGGAAAATCTCCATGATTTCCTCACTTGTCTTCGAGTCAAGATTTCCGGTCGGCTCATCCGCCAGAATCAGCGAGGGCTTTGTGACGATGGCGCGGGCGATGGCCACACGCTGCTGCTGGCCGCCGGACAACTCCGTGGGCAGATGCTTCGCCCGTTTTTCCAGGCCGACCCGGGCCATGGCCTCTTTGACCCGCTGCGCCCGTTCGCTGCGCTTGACACCCTGATAGATCAGCGGAAGCTCGACATTTTCTTCCGCCGTCAGCTTGGGGATGAGGTTAAAGCTCTGGAAGACAAAGCCGATTTTCTCATTGCGGATGTGTGCAAGCTCATTCTCCGTGTAATCTTCGATGGGAATGTTATCCAACAGGTAGGTGCCGGCGTCTGCGGTATCCAGACAGCCGATGATATTCATCAGCGTGGATTTTCCGCTTCCGGAGGGTCCGATGATGGAGACAAATTCACCCTGATAGATATGCATTGCGGCATGATCCAGAGCGTGAACTTCCTCATCGCCGACCAGATACATTTTTGATATATTGTTCAGATCGATCATTTTCTCACTTCCTTACTGCTGCATTCCGCCGCCGAAATCACCGCCGCCATCGCTGCCGCGCATATTGCCGGAATCCATGTTGCCCATGTCCATACCGCCCATATCCATGTTGCCCATATCCATGGTGAAATCAGAACTTTCGTCGGAGGACTCTGTGTAATAGACGGTGTCGCCCTCGGAAAGTCCGTCCGTGATTTCCACATAGGAGCTGTTGGACAGGCCGGTGGTCACTTCGACCATGCCGCTGTATTCACCGGTGCTTTCATCATACTCGGTATATACATAGGAAGTGGAGCTGGTCTGATGAAGCGCTTCCACCGGGATCAGCAGAGCATTGTCCACTCCTTCGATGGTAATGGAAACCGAGGCGGTCATGCCGGAGAGCATATCCTCGGTCTTTGCGATGGTAATTTCTGCGGTGTAAGTGGTTACACCGGAGCTGCTGGTGGCCGAGGTGCTGATGCTCGTCACGGAGCCGGTATAGGTATCCTCGCCGATGGAATCGATGGAAACCGTCGCCTCCTGTCCTTCGGAGAGGGAAAGAATATCTGATTCATCCACGCTGATTTCGATGACCATGTTTTCATCCAGAGAAATCTCCGCAACGGTTGTACTGCCTGAGGCGCCGGAGCTTCCGCTGATGGAGGTGTCTGAAGAACTGCCTGAGAGAGCCGAGACATCAGAGGAGGTTTCCGCCGTGGAAGCTGAACTTCCGGTGGAGTCATTCAGTGAAGAAATTGTTCCGGAAGCTGTTGCGCAGATGCCGCCTTCCTTATAAATACGGATCAGCATTTCCAGATCTTCCTCTGCCTCGTTGCGTTCTTTTAAGATCGCGTCGTAATTTGCAGACGTCTCGGTATCGGTCAGCGTCAGAAGCGTCGTTCCGGATGAAACGCTTGTGTTTTCCGAAACGCTGACGGATGATACAGTGCCTGCGTAACCGGTGATCGCCAGCTGACTGTGAATGTAGAGTGTTCCGGTTCCGATTTCGGTGCCGTTTTCTGTGGATACCGTAACCGTGTCGCCGTAGGTTGTGCCGTTATCTGTGATCAGGACGGTTGCCGTTCCGTTGCTGAGGGCATCCACTGTTCCGCTGTATTCGGTGCCGTCACTGTCTGTAACGGTGACGGAATCACTGACACTTAAGCTGTCTGTCTCCACATCCACGGCCATGTAGCCGTCCAGAGAGAGCAGCATCAGGGAACCGTTTGTATACATGATGGTTGCCACGTCGTCGCCGGAGGAGACCGCGATGTATTTTACGCGGCCGGAGACACTGGCGGAGATGGTGCTGTCTACCTCATCGCCGGAGGCATCCTCTAACTCCTCATCCAGCTCATCCAGTGTTTCCTGCGCGTCAGCCAGCGCCGTGAGCAGGGAGGCATTTGTCACCGTCGCGATCAGGTCGCCTTCGCTTACCGTGTCGCCCTCCTCCACATAGTAATCTACGATTTCGAGAGAGGACGGAATGTCGATACTTTCTACTTCCTCGTCTGAGAGCGTTCCGGAACCGGACACCGTGGTGCTGATGCTGCCGGTTGTCACTTCCGCGGACAGAACTTCGCTCTCAGAAGAGCTTACGCTGTCAGACACCTTATTTTTAAGGACCACGATCGCAACAATTACAGCGGCAAGGACTGCAGCAATGACAATCACCAGTGTAAGGATCATGTTTCGTTTTTTCTTTTTCTTTGCTTTCCGGTGCATTTCCACAAGGGCTTCATCACTTGTGGGTGCATTTTTTTCCATACCCATTTTCTTTCTCCTCTCTCATAGGCGGGTCCCTAAGTCAAAAAAATACCGGGGTGATAGCCCCTTATAGATGATGATACCTTCGATCCTGGAATCATCATGATGTTAGGGTCAAAAGCCTTTACAAATGATGATACCCACGGATTGCTGCACGGCATAAGTTCGATTACAGAAATCAAAGATTTCTTATCTCACTTATTTTGACCCTGGTATCATCATATAACCGCTGTATATTATGATTGACTGATTTGAATGAGAAGTTAAAAAACTGTGTTTTTTTTGTGTACTGACAATCCCGGACACAGAATGTTCACAGACTCTGACGTATTTTTCACAGAAATTTCAATAAAAATATGTAAACTTTATACATTTCAAAGACGCGGTTTTTGCGTCTGAAAGGAGGATATACATTGATTGAAGTAAAACATCTGAGCAAGCAGTATGGCAGTCAGATGGCGGTTTCTGACCTGTCATTTACGATCACGCCAGGCGGAATTTACGGATTCTTAGGGCCGAACGGCGCCGGGAAGTCTACGACGATGAATATTATCACGGGGTGTCTGGCCGCTACCTCCGGTGAGGTAAAGATCGGCGGTTATGATATTTTTGAGCAGCCGAAAGAGGCCAAAAGCCAGATCGGCTATCTGCCGGAGCTGCCGCCCCTCTATATGGATCAGACGGTCAGTGAGTATCTGTATTTTGTTGCCCGCGCCAAGGGAATCAAAAAATCAGAGGTTCAGTCGGAGCTGCATACCGTGATCGCGGAGACAAGGATTGCGGATGTCTCCGAAAAAATGATCAAACATCTGTCCAAGGGGTATCGTCAGCGTGTCGGGATTGCCCAGGCATTGCTGGGGAATCCGGAAATCATTATCCTGGATGAACCGACGGTCGGCCTGGATCCGGCGCAGATCATCGAGATCCGGGATCTGATCAAAAACCTCGGAAAGAAACATACGGTTATCTTAAGCTCCCACATTTTGTCGGAGGTTCAGGCAATCTGTGATAATGTGCTGATTATCCATAAGGGGAAGCTGGTCGCTTTTGATAAACTGGAAAATCTGAGCCGGACCCTTTCCTCGGGCAATGTGGTAGAGATTTGTTGTGAGGCGACGCAGGGAAAGATGCGCAGCCTGTTGGCGGAAGTACCGGGGATTCATTCTGTAAAAGTACAGAAAAAGACAAAGGATATCTGTGACGCACAGCTGTTTGTCGGTGAGAATGAGCCTGCTGAAATCTGTCGGGAAATCTTTAAAGTCTTTGCGGCTGATGGTACGGTGCTGCAGAAACTGAATCCGGTTACGGCAACGCTGGAAGATATCTTTATGCGGATTACGAGCGAAAGCGAGGAGGAGAAAGTTCCTGAGGAAGCTCCTCGAAAGAAAAGGTTCGGTTTTATGAAAGAGGCGGAAGACGATATGGAGGAGGAAGAATCAGAAAATTCGGATCAGAAATTATCGGAATCCGCGGATGAATCAGAGCCGGATCAGGAAAATGCTGGTTTGTCGGATGCGCAGGAACTCGTGCAGGAAGCAGATCCGGCACAACAGGAATATGTGATATCTGACGCGCAGGAGGATGACATAAAGAATCAGACAGAAACAAAGGAGACCGAGACAGAATGATCGCAGTATTAGAGCACGAATTGTCCATGTATTATCACAGCATGAGGGCCTATGTTTTTGGTGCTATCATGCTGGTGTTCACCGGCATTGGGGCGCTGATGTACAATATCAACTCCTCCATTGCCAATTTTGAATATGTTTTAAGTTTTATTTCCATTACATTTATTATCCTGGTACCGATCCTGACGATGCGGGTGATGGCGGAGGAGCGCAGCCAGAAGACAGATCAGCTTCTGTTTTCCCTGCCGATTTCCACTGCAAATATCGTAATCGGGAAGTTCCTTTCCTTATTAATTGTTTTCCTGATTCCGATGGTTATCATTGGTTTTTATCCGCTGATTTTTTCGCGGTTCGGAGACGTTTACCTGCCGACCTCGTATGGATCGATTCTGGCATTTTTCCTTCTGGGCCTGGCATTGATGAGCATGGGAATGTTTGTCAGCTGCCTGACAGAGTCGCAGAGCCTGGCATGCGGTATCTGCATCGTTCTGATGCTGTTTGTCTACTATTGTGATACACTTGCGGAGTATGTGTCTTCCACGACGGCGGGTTCCCTGATCGGGCTGGCGGTTGTTATCTTTGCGGTTGCGCTGATTGTGCGTTTCCTGACGAAATCCAATATCGCCGGGATATTGACGGCGGCGGTCGCGGCGGCGGCAGTGCTGATTGCCTGGTTGGTTAACCATGATATTTTGGAAGGGCTTCTTCCGAATATCATGGCAAATATCAGCCTCTTTACCCGGTTTAGTACCTTTGTGAACGGCGTATTTGACCTGACCGCGGTGGTATATTTTGTCAGCGTGATTGTATTCTTCCTGTTCCTGTGCGTGCAGGCGCTGGAGAAACGGAGGTATAACGGATGAATAAGTTGAATCATTCCATGCAGAAAAATAAGGACGCACTCAATACCCGGACGGCAAAGGTGGGCGGTTACAGCTTTATCGTCACCATCGTCGTGCTGGCAATTCTGATTTTGATTAATGTGGCGGTTTCAAAACTGCCGAGCACCTGGACGCAGTTTGATATCTCGGCCGCGCAGCTTTACTCAGTTACTTCATCTACGAAGGCCGTAGCGCAGAATCTGGATGAAGAGGTTACCATTTACTGGATTACGCAGGAGGGCGAGGAGGACACGGTAATTGAAAAATTGCTGAATGTCTATGACGCGCTCAGCGATAACATTACTGTAGAGAAGAAGAACCCGGATATTTATCCAACCTTTGCTGAACAGTATACGGATGAGACGGTAGAAAACAATTCGCTGGTTGTGGAATCCGGCGACACGTACCGATATATTGCTTACAGCGATATTTATGTCTCGGATTATACCGATTATTACACAACGGGTTCCGTTGCTTATTCCTTTGATGGAGAGAGCGAGATCACGACGGCGATTGATTATGTAGTCAGTGAAGATCTGCCGACGATTTATGTATTGACAGGGCACGGGGAAGCAGATATGTCTTCCACGATGACAGAAAGCCTGGAAAAGGCGAATATTGAGACCGAGGAGCTTTCTCTGCTGACGGTTGATGAAATTCCGGAGGATGCGGATGCGATCATGATCTACTGTCCGACCAGTGATATTTCCGAGGAAGAGGCGGAAATGCTGTTGGAGTATCAGGAGGACGGCGGTTGTCTGTTTGTTATTTCAGGTCTGCAGGAAGACGATGAGATGGAAAATCTTCATTCTATTCTGGAGAACTATGGAATTACGGCAGAGGAGGGCGTTGTTGTGGAAGGCAGTCGGGACAATTACGCGTTTGGTTATCCGTATGTACTGCTGCCTGAACTGGGCGATTCTGATATCACAGCAGAACTTTCCGAGAGCAACAACTATATTATCGCTGCGATTGCGCAGGGTTTGACCATCGGAAGCACGCCGGATGATGTGACTGTGACTTCTCTGCTTGATACGACATCCGAGTCCTTCTCCAAGATTGACGGATACAGCCTGACCACTTATGATGAAGAAGATGGAGATATTGACGGGCCTTTCTCGGTAGCTGTTTCCGTGGAGGACGCCGGCACAGGAGCCATGATGGTCTGGATCAGCACGGATTATATTATGGATGACACTTATGTGTCCTACTCTTCCGGTGCAAACTCTGACTTTGTGATGAACGCGGTGTCCTGGCTGATCGGTGAGACAGATTCCATTTCCATCCGCTCGAAATCGTTAAGCTACAGCTATCTGACGATCAATACGACGCAGGCGAATATCATTAAGGTTGTCCTGATTGTCATAATTCCGCTGTGCTATCTGCTTTTCGGACTGGAGGATGTGATCAGAAGGAGGAAAAAATCATGAAGCGTAAAAAGAATCTGGTGATCCTGGTTGTCGTTGTGGCTGTCTTGTGCTGTGTAATCGGCATTGAGCAGGCAGTGACAAAGCATGTGGACAGCATCAATACAACAGATGAGGTAATCTTAAGCTTCGACCAGGATTCCATTACGAATATCTCCTGGACGTATGAGGAGGAAACGCTGACGTTTGATCAGACCGATGACGGCTGGTGCGACAGTGACGATGCGGATTTCCCGGTGAATCAGGATACAATGGCAGATTTCCTTTCCTGGTTTGAGGAAGTGCATGCCTGCTTTATCATTGACGATGTGGAGGATTACAGCCAGTATGGACTGGAGGATCTGCAGTGTACGATCACACTGACGACAGAGGACGGCGAGACGACCGTTTCCGTGGGCGATTATTCCACGATGGATGAGCAGCGTTATATCGAGATCGGGGACGGGAAAGTTTACCTGGTCGAGGATGATATTCTGGAAAGTATCACAACAGACCGCGATGAATTCATGCAGAATGATGAGACGCCGTCCATCGTTACCCTGGAGGAGCTGACTGTTTCCGGAAGAACGGAACTGGATGCAGTTTATAATGAAGAAGGAAAATACTCTTATACGGATAGTTACAACTATTATCAGGTGGAGGATGACGGAACCTACTTGATTCTGGATGACAGCTCGGTGGAGAGTTACTTAAGTTCTCTGGGATCCTTAAGCCTGACGAATTATGTCACCTATACGGCATCCTCAGCAGACCTGTCCGACTATGGTCTGGATGACCCGGCATATACGATTACCGTAACCGGTACGGTTGAGGTGGAGACCGAGGAGGAAGAGACCGAAGACGAGTCTGAAGATGCAACGGATGAAACTGAAACGGAAGATACTGCGGCGGAAGAGGATGATGAAACTGAAGCGGAAGAGGTTGAAACCGAGGATGTTGAATTCGTCATCTATATCGGTGTTGTCACGGAGCCGGCGGAGGAAGACGGTGAGGAAGATACCGTTACTGCTTATGCCCGTGTCGGCGACAGTGAGATCATTTATCAGCTGACCACCTCTGATTATGAGAGTGTAAGAGCCGCTTCGTATGACGATCTTCGCCCGACTGCCGTTGTAAGTCTTGACTGAGATCAGGTGACCGGCGCAGCCTTTACCGTTGACGGCGAAACCTATGACATAAGTACCATGGATGCGGCAGAGTACGAGGAAACCTACGGTACGGATGAGGAGGAAGATGAGGAGGATACCTCCACAGAAGAAGAGGAAGACGGATTGGTCTATCTGATCGATGAGCAGAAGATTGATTTTGATTCCGTAATGACTGCGGTGGATGCCCTGACGATCGATTCCTTTACGGATGAGGAGAGCGGTGATACGCTGGAAATGTCGATGGCATTTACCCTCTCTGACGAGGAGTATTCTTCGGTTGAGATTGAGATTTACCAGTATGATAGCGAGAGCTGCCTGGTGGTTCAGGATGGAGAAACCGTTGGCCTCATCAGCAGAAGCCTGATGGTGGATCTCCGCGAAGGGCTGACCAGTATCGTGCTGGGGCTGGAGTAGAAAAATTGAAGAGGGCATAAGGACGGACACGGCAGGTCCTAAAAACACCCCTGCAAAGTTGCCTGAAAATATGTTGGTGGAACCTGTCGAGTCCTGTGCAGAGATAACTAGCTTATAAGAAGAGCACCCTGAGGGGGTGCTCTTTTATGCTATTATAGTCGTTTCATCCGTATTCCGGTAAGCAGTTCCGTGACTCCGTCCACGATGAGTATAATGCCGGAAATCGTGATCGCCGTTTCCACAACCGCGAAGGGGAAGAACAGCATAAATACAGCCGCAGCGATAATGATCACTGCCAGCAATACATGTGCCGGCCAGCCGGAGATGCCGAATTTTTTGAGCCGGAGTGCGCCGCTCAAGCTGTGGATTCCTCCGAAGAGTACAAAAAGCCCGAACAGATAGATCAGCAGAGTCAGCATCGCTCCGGTATGGGTCAGAATGATGATGCCGAGGATCAGCTTGACAATGCCGATGAACAGAACGCCGCTGGAGGACATATCCCGGTTGCGGGTTCCCAGAAACCGAATAACGTCAACCACCCCGGAAAGCAGGATGATCACGCCCGCTATTGTAGCAATCAGAATCTCGCTTTCGCCGGGATTTGCGATAAAGAGAATGCCAATCAGAATGGTCAGAATGGCATTCAGTATCAGATTTGACTTCATTTTTCCTAAAATATTCATACGAATCCTCCGTTCTTCACCCGAGGAGATTATTGCTGCATCTGCGATTCGCTTCAGATCTTGTCTGTACACGGGTGATACAACTGTTCTATTTGGATTATAATATGATGTTTCTTGTTTGAAGTCAAGGAAAAGTCAGGTGGTCAGGATGATTCTTTGTCACGGTGAATTGAAATCTGAAATTCCAGTTTGAAGGATTAAATTCCATGGTGCTGGT
>JAJPZY010000040.1 GCA_021204085.1 Clostridiales bacterium
TGACGATATTTTTAGTCCAATCCGGATGATGCTAAGCTGTCATGAATAATTTGGGCTTAATTATCGTATTACCATTGTATTTATGATAAAATTCTAATAGAATAACGATAAGCAAACACAAACAGGAGGTGCTATTATGATTCAGATTCGTCCGGTTTCAGATTTAAGAAATAAATTCCCGGAAATTGAAAACCTTGTCAATGAAGGCCAGCCGGTATACCTGACCAAAAACGGTTATGGAGCTATGGTTGTCCTGAGCCTGGAACAATACTCCAACCTCACCGATGATATTGAAATAAAGCTTGATGAAGCCGACCGGCAGGCTGCGTCAACCACTGAGCGGTTATCACATCAGACTGTATTCGCAAACGCAAGGAGAGCCGTCCATGCAAAATAAAACCTATCAGCTTCGATATCTGCCATTATTTGAACAGGATTTAATCTCTACCGCTGACACATCTCTTTGTCCGCATTTCAAACCGCAAAATATGAATCCTCGATAATATATCCGCAGACACCGAAATCTTATTTTTTAGCCGTTGATTTTCCTGGGTTTTTTAGGCTCTAAATACGGACAATATATCATGTGTAAATTCAACACATGACTGCATTTCGCCGCTCGCCGAACATGCCAGCATGTTCTTCTCGCTTGCGCTCATTAGAATCTTATTTCCAACTCTTAATCCTCACATTTAACCATAGTTCAATAAAATGTAATCGAAACATCTGCCCCATTTCCTTTTATACTGATAATGTTGTCAGCGCCATTATCTTTTTCGAGAGTTTTGCTTACAGTCCCCTCGTTATTATACAAGATACTGCCGTTTGGTACAGAAACACTGTAGTTGTACTTTCCCGGAGCTCCGTTTAATTTCAAAGTAATATTACTGCTTTCTTCTCCGATTAGAGTAATACCTCCGTCCAGTTCGCCTGAAATATCAATACTACCCTTTTCCGTGGATGCAAACAAATCCCCCATTACCGTCCCGTCAAAAATGATATCTCCGATTTCACTCTGCATAGATACATCTCCAGAGCAGTCTGCATCCTCCACTGAAATCAGGTCTTCGGCCAGTAAATCTATACTTTCTTCAACATCGATAGAGATTACATATATGCTCCCATCCTCTGCATACACATAAAAATCTCCAAATGTACCCTTATCCTTTCCCGTACTGTTAGTTGCTTCAAGATAAAAATCTCCGTTTTTCAATTCTACCGACAAACTGTCAATAACCAGCTTCCCGCTTAAAGAGAATTCTCCCAGTTCATTTTTCACTGAACATGTACCAATCTGCATATCATCCGGGATATAAATATATACCTTATAGTTTTCAACAGTATTTTCCCCTCTTTTTTCGGTTTCGACCAGTTGAAGCGTTCCTTCTTGCGTAACTGACATTGTTACCTCCGGAACATTTTCCCTGTCACTCACCTCCACAAGGATTTCATCATCAGAAATATCCTTCATGCTCATCTGATCCGACAATGTTTTTAATCCCATACTCAAAGAGTATATCTCTACATCACCATATTCCATATCAATCTGAATGTCATGGATATCCGTTGCTGTTCCCAGCGCTCTCACCGACACGACATTTTGCTTTGCCATACTACTCTGAAAGGAGCAGCACACAAAACAACAGAAAATGACAATCAGAACAACCGTCAGGATTATGATTCTGCGCGATTTTCGCTTTTTTCTCACGGTTATCACCTCAATTCATTGCCAATTAGCATACAATTCCCTTTATATCCAGACAAAAGCGAGTTCCTATTTTAACTCTCTTCTTTTAAACAAGCGCATTCCGACCAGCATCGGCACAATCACAAAAAATACGATTCCCATCAAAATAATAAACGGATGCAGCGCATATGCGTGTGTCCCATAATTATAAAGATAGGAAAAATTATAAAATTGCACCAACGGTCCGCCCGGCAGGAAATCAAGAAAAAACAAAGAAAGAAGCCGCCGGATTCCGCCGATATAATATGGATTCACTTCGCCTGCAGCATAATCAATACCGTTAACATTCCAGTCATCAGGAAAATATTGTTCCCACTGCAGATTTCCCGTCTGAAAGATGGGAACCAGAAAAAGTACCAGTGCCATACATACACAAATAACAGTAGCAATAGCCTTATTCGATACTAACATCCCAATCAATGTATAAAGGGAAGCCAGTGCAGCCATAATTCCATAAACACATAAGACATATACCACTACCTCACCCTTCTCAAAAATCTGAAAACCGCCCAACATAAGAAATCCGATGCAAATTGTAAGAAGCAGATACGCAGAATAAAAAACAAATCCCGCCACTGTATTAGTAATAAAATTTGAAAGATACACCTCTTTTCTGGAATGTCCGACTGTAACCTTGTTGCGAAGAGTCCCATCACTATATTCCGTTCCTACATAAAAACTGCAGAATAAAGCGAAATAAAAGACAAGGAATATTGTCCATGTGAAAAAATAATAGTCAAGAATCGGTTTCTCCGCTATAAGTCCCAGTGATACCGTTCCATTTGTAAGCTCGGAAAGCCAGAATCCCAGTTCCGCCCCCAGCGGGCAGATAATCCCCAAAGCCGCCCCAAATAGAATTCCGACTCAGAAAAGCGTATTGTTCCGCATACGCGCAATATTTGCACCTAATAAATTCATCATCACTTGCACCTCCATCTGCTTAGTTTAAATCTTTCCTGCAAAATACCTTCAGACCAACAGCAGTTGATGCTGCGATGAAGAAAACAGATCCGCCTAACATTACACCCGGATCAAAATTGCCAAGTCCGTCTTTCAAAGCATAAAAATCCATAATCTGGCTTCCCGGCAGGAAATCCAGCAGGAACAATGTCATCTCCCGTCTTGTTGCCATAGCATCTGTCCAAAACATTACGTCCGTCAGCAGATTTAATTGATGGATAGCAAAGCACAGGCTGACTATCACAAAACACAGGTTAATTCCCAGCGCAGTTGTGGGATTTGAGTTAATCATAATAATCAGGGTAAACACAGCTGCAAAAGCTGCCATAGCTGCATATGCACAAATAACTAACGCCAGAATTTCTTTCCCTGCAAGCTGCCGGAACGTCCCCAAAAACGGGAGCCCCACACACAACGCAACAAGCAGATGAATACTATAAGCAACAGATATCGCCACCACATTTACTATCAGATTAGAAACATAAACGGATCGTCTGCTATGTCCCACGGCAATCTTGTTTCGCAACGTACCTTCGCTATAATCTGTCCCCGTATACAGACTGCAAAACAACGCAGCCGAAAATGCCAGTACGTTTGTAAATTTTAAGAGCCAGTAGTCCATACTGTAACTGCTGTCAGGTGCCATATAGATGACGCATGTCCTATGTCCAAATATCGGTGAAAATATTCCCATAAACACCGCCAATGCAAAAATAATCCATAAAAATGCATTACCCTGGAGGCGTGCAAAATCTGCCCTCAATAATCTCTTCATGATTGTCTCGCCCCCACCAGGTTCATAAAAAAGCTCTCCAGATTCTCTTCCTGCTCAGACAACGTTTTCACCCTGCAGTTCCTCTCAGCCAGTTTTAAGACCAGGGCGGTAATTTCCGTCTCTCCAAAAATCTGCGCCTCCGTCTGTGAAAGGATTTTATATTCCAACCCCATCTCATCCAGCGTCCTGCCAAGAATCTCCGTATCAGTCACCGTAATATAAATCCGTTTCCGGCACTCATGCTCCAGTTCAGCCGCTGTGATCTCCTGTACAATAACACCCTTATCAATAAAGCCGAAGTGCGTCGCCACCCGCGCCAGCTCATCCAGGATATGGCTGGAGATCAATATTGTGATTCCCTGCACATGATTGAGTTTCCGGATCAGCTCCCGCATCTCGATAATCCCTTCCGGATCAAGACCATTGATCGGCTCATCCAGCATTAGAAAATCCGGGTTGCCCGCCAATGCGACCGCGATCCCCAACCGCTGGCGCATACCCAAAGAAAAATTTTTCGCCTTTTTCTTTCCCGTGTCTTCCAGGCCAACCATTTTTAACAGATCCGGAATATCATCAAAGGACGACAGACCCAGCACCCGGTACTGTTCCTTTAAATTTTCCTCCGCCGTCATCTCCCGGTAGATGGATGGCGTTTCCACCACAGCAGCCATCCGCCGCCGCGATTTGATAATATCCCTGTCATGGCTGCTCTTCCCATAAATGAAATATTCACCGGCAGTTGGTTCCTGCAGCCCACAGACCTGTCTAAACAGCGTAGTCTTCCCGGCGCCGTTTTTTCCTACAAAACCATAGATCGAGCCTTTCGGAACATTCATTGTCACTCCCCGCAGCGCATGATATTTTTTATATTGTTTCTCCAGAGATTTTGTCTGCAACGCATATTCCATCACATATCCTTCCTTTCGCTCCTGATACTGTGATTTTACCATGCGCCTCTTTCAAATCTTTTTCTGTCAGCTGTCTAAAAGCAAAACAAAAGCTGAACATTTCCTTAACAATATCACTGGTTCAGACGATATCCGGCACCCCACACCGTTTCAATAATCTTCGGATTTCTTTTGTCATCCTCGATCTTGTTCCGGATGCGATTGATATGCACCATTACCGTGTTGCCGTCGCTCATATAATCATATCCCCAGATATTCGTGATCAGTTGTTCCCTGGAAAAAACGACATTGGGATTTTCCGCAAGAAACAAAAGCAGTTCAAACTCATATTTCGGGAAATGGATCTCCTTCCCATTCTTAAAAACCTTTCTGGCTTTCTTCAGAACCCGCACCGTTCCGATCACGATCTCCTTCTCCGCTTCCGGTTCTGATATCGAAACGTTCCGCTTATACTGGCGAAGGTTTGTCCTGACGCGGGCGACTAGCTCCGCCGGGTCAAACGGCTTTGTGATGTAGTCGTCAGCGCCAAGATTTAATCCCTTGACCTTATCGAAGGATTCCCTGCGCGCCGTGACCATCAGGATCGGCATATTATATTTCTGTCGTATTTCCCGGCAGACATCATACCCATTCTTTCCCGGAAGCATCAGATCCAGAAGGATTAAGTCATAGGAACCGTTTTTTAAAATCTGCATCACCCGGTCCGCATTCGGCTCCGTATGCGTCTCATACCCGGAGTTTTCCAGGTATACCTGTTCGACCATGGCGATATCCGCATCATCCTCTATAATTAAAATACGACAAGTCTGTTCCATCTTATTTCTCCTCCTGCATCACCGGGAATTCCAGATGAACCGTAAATCCCCCGTCACTCGTTGCCCGGACGCTTCCTCCCATCGCTTTGGCCAGATACTGCACGATGTGCAGCCCCAGACCGCTCCCTTCCACCTTGTTCCTCGATTCGTCCGCCCGGTAAAACATATCAAAAACAAACGGCAGCTTTTCTTCCGGTATACCTTCCCCATTGTCTGAAACCGTGAGAAATATCCGGCCTTGCTCCATCCGAAGGGTAAAGGTAATCCGAAGAGGTTCCGCCTGTGCATATTTTCTGCTGTTTCCAACAATATTGTCGAAGATCCGTTCCATCTCTCCCGGGTCCACCATGGAAAAGACAGGTTCGTCCGTGCCTTCCATGATATACTCCTCTGCCGCTTCATGAGGTTCACGCTCCAGTTTTCCGATATACTGTTCCAGAAACGCATTCCACTCCACCCGCTCCGGATGCAGGGGCATATTTCCGGTTTCTATCCTTGAAAAATAGAGGAGCTGGTCTAAGAGCCTGTCCATCTCCAGCGTCCTCCGGTAAGCCATATCCAGAAACTGCCGCTCTGTTTCTGGCGTCTTTGCGATTCCATCCCGCAGAGCCAGAACAGAACCCCGAATTGCGGTCAGTGGTGTCCGCAGATCATGGGAAATTCCCGACACCATGTCCTTTCTGGCTTTTTCATATGCCTCCCGCTTCTGCTGCTCCTGCAGGATCTGCGCCTGCATCTCATTAAAAGACGTGCAGACCTCCTCAAATTCCCGATCTCCCAAATAGGAAATTTCATGGGTGTAATCTCCTCGTTTCATATTTCCGGCAGCTTCACCCAACGCATCAAAAGGCACCATGATATGACGAACAAGACGTCTGGAAAAAAGAAGACTGATCAGAATCAGAACCAGACCAAACACACTGACACATAAAAGAATAACCCGCGTATAAACTGCCTTTCTTGATTCCACGCCATCTGAGACATACTGCAGGTTGATAATGCTATCCCGCAACTCCTCTTTTGAAGCTGTGGTACCCACAGTCACTGCATACAGTTGAATTCCGGAATCTCCTGAAATTTTTGAAATAATATTCATACTACCGGAACTTTCATAAAAAATGTCATTTGATGAATCGTTCAGCAGCCATTCTGTTTCCTGTTCCAGCCTTTTCCACAAATCTTTATCTTTTTCCTTGGATGTATCAACCGCAGTTCCCCCTTCCATGAGCACCGCTCCATCCATGGTCTCGGCATAAAGGTAGTACCCCCGTTCCAGGAATTCTTCCGCCAATTCCTCCAGCGCTGATCCCGCATCCTTCTGATCTCCGTCGAAAGCAGACAGCATATACATCACTTCTGCATATTCCTGCGTGAAAGATGAACTATAGAAACTATAAACATCCATTCTATTTAAACCGAACAGAAAAATTACTACGAAAATCCCCAGTGACACTAAAATAATCAGAATATTTGTGCGAAAGATTTCTTTTGCCACGCTCTTTTTGGATCTGTTTCTTTCTTTGATTCTGTTTTCTCCCATATGTCGCCTCTCTCATAAGATATCCTGTATACTATTCCCTTATAATATCCCCTATTGTTTTTTATCTTCCTAAACATTGTAACAGAGAAAGCTAAACAATTCCTTAACAACACCTAAACATTTAATCCCAATTTTATCTTAGATCCACTGGAAAGATTATCTGGTGACCAGGAAATACCGGAAAGCACAGGCGCTGCAGAACAAACGGGAATTTGATAAACGAGCCAAAAAGAACTATTATGACCTGGCCTATAAGAACGAAACCCAGAACTGGCGGAACAAGATCAACAAAGCAAAACGGACGCCGCTTTGCCCGGCAGGCTCAAAATTCCGACTTGAGGAGCGGCAAGTCCCACCCCACCTACCTGATACATTGTTTCAATCATATCATCAATCAGAGTCGATATCCTTTCATTCATTACCTGAACGGTTTTGCATTTTTTCTTAGAATATCATCTCCGTCATAGCGTATTTTTCTCAGCGCCATCATTCCACTTCTTTAAGCTACTTGTCGGCAATCATGTTCATAATCATATCTACAGATTTTTCCACACCGGCAGAGCTGTCTATCACGATGTCATAGTTATGCACATCACCCCATTCTTTTCTGGTAATACTGCGGTAATAAGAACTGCGGGAAGCGGTTCTCTGTTTCACGTTCTTCTGCGCTTTGTGCTCCGAATCTCCATATGCTTTCATAATCTGCTTCACTTTAACTTCTTACTATCCCTCTTTTTAAATACAAAGAAGAAGCAGATACAGATGATCAACTGTGTATAGGTAGCCATAGCGCCGAAAAATCCGACCTGGAACAGCGTTGCATCCGCCATTTTGGAAATGGTCAATATAATCGGAATACGGACACAGAAAGCCCCGATTAGCCCCTGTGTCATAGAAAAGGTTGAGTGCCCCTGCCCGTTAAAATAGCCGGTGATCATCAGCAGTAAGCAAGCAATCAGGGCATCCGCCGCATAACCTCTTAAGTATTCCGCCGCATAGTAAATCGACTGAACATCGGCAGTGAAAATACTTGCCAGCAAACTGCCGCCGAAATAGCACAGCAGTGAAAGGCATATGCCGGCTCCGATCGCAGTGAAAATCATATACCGTAGACCCTTTTTGATCCGCTCGGGCTGCTTTGCCCCCACGTTTTGAGCGGTAAAGACCGACATCGACTGGAGGAACGCAACTGGAATTGCCATCATAAAAGCAGTCAGCTTGTTATCTACGGAATATCCGGAAGCAATGGCTGACCAAACCGTAGGATCACTGCCCAGATGATTGGCCACAGAATTAATCACTACAAAAGAAAAGTTTGTCAGGAAATCCTGCATCGCCAGCGGAACACCAGCCAGGAGAATAGATCTCGTTTCACCCGGATGAAACCGGATGCTTTTCTTATTAATATCAAACGGCAGCTGCCTCCGACTGATGATAATCAGCGACAATACCACACTGACCGCCTGAGCGCTGATCGTGGCAATGGCGACACCGGCCACGCCAAGCCCCACCACAATGACAAGAATAAGGTCAAGGGCAACATTGACGACACAGGCAATGCCGACAAATACCAAGGGCAGATTTGAATTGCCAATGCCCTTAAAGAGACCGCTGATTCCATTGTAAGCAGTGATAAAGATGAGACCGCCGCCGCAAATTCTGAGATACAAGGTCGTCAGTTCCACATCCGGCGCATTCATCCATGCGGCAAAATAGGGTGCGCCGACTTCCATAATCACTGTCAGGCATACCGCCATTACAGCAAAAATGCAGATGGCAGAGCCCACGGTCCGGGTCGCGCCGTCTCTGTCCTTTGCTCCAATGAATCTGCCCAAAGTGACGGTGATTCCCGTGGTCAGACCCTGAATGACATACGTAATCAATGTCATAATCATACCGCCGGTTCCAACTGCGGCGGTGGCATTCTGTATGATCGTTGCATCCGTGGATACAAAACGTCCGATTACCAACAGGTCCACCGCGGCATACATTGCCTGTAAAAACGTCGCAGCCATGACCGGCAGCATAAACGTCATCATAGGGCGGTAGATTGCCCCGGAAATCAGTGAATTCTTTTCTTTCGCACTATTCATTATTTTTAAATACCTCCTGTGATATCAAAGCATTTCCGGGGATCCGGTACCAAATTACACCCTACTTCTGTTTCATTTTTGTTAGCCATCAAACAGTTTTGGAAGCAATTATATGCCAAAAACCCTTGAATTGGAAATGAAAAAATGGTATTGTCAATGACAGAAACGCAATAATCAGCCTGAACAGAGAAATCAAAATGAATATACAACAGTTAGAGACATTTATACAGGTAGCGGACAACCTTAATTTTGCACGGGCGGCCGAGGTTCTGAATATGACACAGTCCGCGGTTTCCCGGCAGATTCATGCACTGGAAGACGAACTCGGAGCGAAATTATTCCTTCGTACAACCCGGACGGTTACGCTTACCCCGGCAGGCATCAGCTTTCTGGAGGACGCAAAAAAAGTCGTAAACACTCTGCGCGTTTCCTCCGCCAGGATTCAACACCGGACGGAAACCGAGATCCAGGTTGTCTCCATCGGGTGCGGAAACGAGGTGGATCTTAGTTTTTTATGCAATATCCTGAAACAATGTAAGCTGCAGGCTCCGGAAATCCATCCGTTTATAAAAATAATCCCGCACCGCTCCATCCTGTCACTGTTTTCACAGGGGGACCTTGATTTCCTTGTCGGCTTCCGGGAGGATATTGCGCTCCGCAACGGATTTTCCTATGTAGAGTTCGCACAAATTCCGCTCTGCTGTGTCGTCTCAGAATCACACCCCTATGCCCTCCGCAATACCATTTCGGAAGCAGACCTCTATTCTGAACATTTCGTCCACTGTGTTGCCGGACCCTCACACGCCTCGGAACTGCAAAACCATCTAACTGAACAGATCCCTCCGCAGAATACATATCTATGCGAAAATCCACAGGTAGCGCTGACACTGGTACGAGCCGGGTACGGATTCACCATCCTTCCCAGAATAGGGTTTACCGATTCGGAGGTGACTTACATCCCTTTGCAAAACACAACGCCTCTTTCTTATGGCGTATTTTATAAACAGAATTCTCTTACTCCGCTGATGAAAGAATTTCTTTCCATAATAAAAATGACTGCCGATTTTTCTGTTTCAGAGGAAGAAACTTAACGACCTTTCCATTTTTCCGGCCAGTTGTATACCTTTCTTTATTATATCGTTTTCGTCATTGTTAAGTCGATATTTTCATTTTAATTTTCTCAGTATCTGTGCTTTAATTAGCGCAGATAAGCTCCGCCTGAATTTCTTCTTTTGTTTCCGGTTTCTTTCTTCGTCCCATAGGACAAACACCTCCTCGTAATAATTTTGAAAAATGGGCATAAAAAGAGCGCTCAGCCTTTTACAGTTGAACGCTTTTTCTTGTCCATTATGTAATTTTTATTTTATTATCTCCGATCGTAATAAATCGAAGTTATACCATTCATTCACTGCCAAGAACAATCCCCAACATCTGCCTCGGAGTGACGACAAAAGACTTGACAGGAAAATGTTTAATATTTCCCGTGACAAGATACGCATCATCTTCCTTACATTTTTCCATGACTACCTCATAAAACACACGGTCTTTCGGATCCGGCAGATCAATGTCCAGTGTTTCTGCATCCATAAAAATTCCTTTGGATTCTATACTCTCAATCACATTATTAACAATCTCTTTTGTGAAGCAAAATTTTGGACGCATCAATACTTCTCTATATTCCGCGAGAATATCTGCATTTAGAACCGGAACAATCGGCCCATCAAATGTGAGTTCCATAACACTTCCCGGTATCGAATTCCACTTTAACATTGCGGAAACGAGCACATTGGTATCAATCACTGCATAGTATTTTTTCATTTCATCTGTACCCTTGCCTCAGCGATCTCAGCATTTATCTCATCAAGTGACATATCTGAAATGCCATTTTCTTCCGCAATCAGGCTCGCTTCTTTCATAGCCTTCAATGCTCTGCTGTCGTTGTCTTCATAAAGTTTCATACTGAATGGAATACCATTTTCCTGAACAAGTCTGGAAATACACATGCGCATATAAGTTGGCAGCTCTATCCCTAACTTTTCGCAAATATTAACTGCCTTCTTTCTTATATCCTCATCAACACGAAACTGAACAAACGAACTTGCCATAATTCATCCCTCCTCGTTAATTGCTGATTAGATTATATCGTGATTACATCACAATCCAATTCGTCACTCGTCAATCATGCAAGAATGTTGACTCTCTTGCGCTCATTATAACACGGCGAGGCATCAAACGCAATCATTTGATTACCTTTTTGATTATCCACTCCCCAAAAAAGCCAGGTTTTATGCGGGTTTCCGGGCACAGGAAGCGGGTTCGAGTCCCGTCTTATATGCATATTAAAACACAGGAATCTAACCATCTCCTAAATACATGTTTCACTGTAAATTCAGGAAAAAACAAGAATATGTTTCGCATTTATTTAAAGATTGGCAAATAAATGGAAAGAGGAAGATTCTATACTTATATATCATAAGAATAAAGGTAACCCATATTCTGGATGAATAAAAAACAAATGAACACATAGCAATATGTAAATAAAAGCAAGAGAGGATTTCGACGATGAAGTACATTACATTTGCTGTTCCCTGTTATAACTCGGAAGATTATCTGGAGAGATGTGTAGATTCCCTCCTGCCGGGCGGAGAAGATGCAGAGATTATCCTGACCGGATATCGGCTGGCCAGGAAGTATTATAAATTTCAATAAAATTGAAGCAGGGTATATGCAATCTTAAATTTCGCGATGTGTTACTATATGATTTCACAGGAAATCATTGCACGAATCCGCAAATTACGCTAAAATTACGGTTCAGAGGAAAGGAGACATCGCCATGAAACGCTCTGAAATTAATGAGGCCATCATTGAAATGGAAGAATTAATCCGCAAACACGGTTTTGAAATCCCGCCTTTTTGCCGGTGGACGCCGGAGGAATGGAAACAGAAAAACAGCGAATATGATGAAATCCGCGACAACATGCTCGGATGGGATATCACCGATTATGGTCTGAATGATTTTTCCAAAACCGGCTTTTCGCTAATTACCATACGAAACGGCAACCGGCATATGGACGGCAAATATGCAAAACCCTATGCAGAAAAACTTCTTATGGTGCGGGATGGCCAGCATGCTCCCATGCATTACCACGCGTATAAGATGGAAGACATCATAAACCGCGGCGGCGGCAATGTCCTGATTACCGTATACAATTCCGCAGAGGACGGACAGCTCTCCGATACGGATGTAAAAGTGACACAGGATGGGCGCACGCACTGGGTGTCTGCCGGAACAGCCGTCAAACTGGAACCGGGCGAAAGCATTACGATATACCCGTACATGTATCATGATTTTAACGTTGAGTCGGGAACAGGAGCTGTTCTGCTTGGCGAGGTTTCCATGTGCAACGATGACAATACGGACAATTTCTTTTACGAACCGGTCGGCCGCTTTCCCGAGATTGAGGAAGATGTGCCACCCTATCGGCTGCTTTGTACGGAATATCCGGCTGCCGCCAAGCCCGAAGGCAGAAATCATTCTCATGATCATACTCACAGCCATCCTGACGACCAGGAATATGCAGAAACGGATGACGGGAGCAGGCATTCCCATACGCACGCCCATAATCATCCGAACGCAAAGGCTGTTTCGAACCGTCTGGCCAGAGCCACCGGGCACCTGGAGTCAGTGAAACGCATGGTGGATAACGGGGAGGATTGTGCCCAGATCCTGATTCAGCTTGCGGCTGTCCGTTCCGCCATCAACAACGCAGGAAAAGTTCTCCTGTCCGACCATATTAATCACTGTATGATCGATGCGGTGGAAAACAAAGATTACGATAAAATCACTGAGTTAAATGAGGCCATCCAGAGATTTGTGAAATAAGCACAGCATTTCGTTTGTCAGGGAGAAATCATTCGGCTTCTCGAAGATTTCTTCCGGCGTTACCCACTTCGCCATCGATAACTCATCCTCCTCGATGACGATATCATCCGCCCCGTCCAACTCTGCGAAAAAACCAAACAGGAGACTTTCCGAATAGGGCCATGGCTGACATTTATAATAGCGAAGGTTTTTGATTGAGAGATGTGTCTCCTCATAAACCTCACGGATTGCTGTTTCCTCAATAGTCTCTCCAACCTCCGCAAAACCGGCGATCAGCGCGTAGTGATCCGTAAACCCGCCGCGATACTGGCTCACCAATATTTTTCCCTCATGAATAACCCCCACGATCACACAGGGGCATATCTTCGGATACTCCATCTGCCCGCAGACCGGGCAGCGCATCATCCGCTCTTTCTCATCCACCTCCATGGCAGCGCCGCACCGGCCGCAAAAACGGTGCGCATCGTACCACCGCGCCAGCTGCATACCCACCAGACCCGCATAGACCATGGTATGCGGTCCGCACTGCCGCAGTATTTTTGTATCCTCATATCGGTAACCGTCTGTCGTGAGATCTCTGCAAAGAAAAAAACGCTCGCCGCCGATGGCAAAGAGGTATGTAAAGCTGCCGCAGGACTGATCTTTTTCTGCCAATTCAGAAAACCGCGGAAATGTAATCTGATCTTTTTCTCCGCCGAGAAGAATCTGTTCCCCGGAAAAACTGATGATCCGGTCATGCGCCTCAGGCTGTATGTTGTGGTATGAATTATCAAAATGGAAAGATCCCAAATCCTGGATCATAAACAATGCCTCCTTCTTTTGCCGTAGCGGCGCGACGCAGCATAGCTGCCCTCACCTGCCATTTCTGAGTTTAACTTTTTAACTGGCCACAATTGTTTGAACCAAAAAAGAAACGGAGACAAATTATCCTGCCTCCGCTGTTACAATCGCACTCAGAGCGGCGAAACACTCTCTCGTAACTTTCTTGCATAAGGGTCAAGAGAAACCCGCTTTATAACTTTCTCATTCAGGGCTGAGATACACCCGCTGTTAGCTATATCTATTATATGCAATCAAGCAAGGAAAATCAACAGATTTTCAAAAAAGGTCAAAATCCGCTCAATTCCCATTCAATGAGCTTTTCTCCCCTTGCCATGTTGAACACAGCCCAGCCCTTTGGCCAGCCAACGTAAAATTTCAAAAGAGAAAAGCAGCACGATACCGTTCTCCCATCAGGCATCCCGTACTCCAATAAAATAGAAGCCATTGGATTTATGCCCGTTCATTGTTGTAAAAATCAAGTTCTGGTATTCCAGTTCCGAGAAATCCCCAAGAAGCTCCCTTACCCATTCTTCACTGTGATGTCGACACACTGCACCCTCTGGCAGCTCAAACACACCATACACGTCATAGGTATCTTTGTATTTTTTGTAACGCGAAACGTTCCGCTCATCGGTATTTAACAGGAAGTCATTCACATACAAAATTCCGTTTGGACTTAAAACGCGACGAATTTCCCGAATCAGGCTTCTCTGTTCTTCGTTTGTCCGAATGCACGTCAATACTGCGAAGAGAATGACAGCATCAACACTCTCATCAGGCATGTCAATTTTATCCGTATCCTTTACCCGCAAATCCAGATAGGGAAATTGCTCCCTCCCCCGATCAATCATTCCTTTCGAAAAGTCAAGTCCGGTCAGATTTCTGTAACCGATGTGATATAACTCATCCAGAGTTCTTCCATACCCACACCCTACATCTAAAACTTTGGCGTTCGGATTTACATATTTCGAAAATCTATCTGCATGAAAAGGAGTCGTGAATTGTTTTTTTTCTGATACGCTATCCCAATATTCCCTTTGTTCCATTGATTAAATCCTCCTGTCTTTGCGTTTGTATATTGCATTTTATCAAAATCAGCGGTAGTATTATATGAGAAATCTCACACAGATGAACGGAGTAAAATATGACGGTTAACCAAAAAGAGAGTGTGTGAATTTATTTCTGTAAATATATCAGATCTTCTATGATAAGTT
>JAJPZY010000075.1 GCA_021204085.1 Clostridiales bacterium
AATATTTCTGAAAAGTGACTATTTGTATTGAAATCCTTCCGGATTGATGTTATACTGAATCTCGTTAAAGGATGCAGTTCCTTATGAGACAGATAACAGATCACGTTTATAGCTGTAAGAGTATACATAGTATATACAGTTAGGGCGGTTTTAACATCAGACATGGAAGGATTTTTTATGAAGAAGAGACTGATCGCACTTGGCCTGGTCGTCGTCATGACGCTCGGGTGCGTACAGGTAGCAGGCGCGACAAGCCTGTCAGAGGCAAAGAGTAAAAAGAGTCAGGCGGAGAGCAATCTCAGTGCAGCGGAGTCACAGATCAGCAGCATTGAGTCCCTGCAGGCGGATCTTCAGGATCAGATTGACGCAATTGATTCCGAACTGGCGGAAGTGCTGCTTGATCTTGAGACGACGAAAGATGATATTGCAAATAAAGAAGTAGAGCTGGCAGAAGCCGAGGAAGATCTTGCGAAGGCAAAGGAGACTGAGGAAGAGCAGTACGAATCCATGAAAGAGCGGATTATTTATATGTACGAGAATGGAGATTCCTCTTTCCTCATAGCATTGATGGGTGCGGACAGCTTTGCGGATGTATTAAATAAGATTGAGAGTTATTCAACCGTTTATGATTATGACAGAAGTCTTCTGGTAGAGTATCAGAATACAAAGACTGAGGTTGAGAATCTGGTTGCTCAGGTTGAAGAGGAAAAAGAGCAACTGGAAGATATGAAAACGACCTACGAAGAGCAGGAAGCAGAGCTTGAGGAAGTAAAGGCGGAGAAGAGCAGTGAGCTGGAGGATTATGATGCCAAGCTTGCGGAAGTAGAGAGCCTTGTTGAACAGTATAAGGAGACGATTCAGGAGCAAAACGCAATTATTGCGGAAGCACAGGCAGCTGCGGCCACGACGACAGTCGGTTCGGTTACCAGCGGATCTTCCGGCAGTACAAGCAGTTCGAGTTCAAGCAGCTCCAGCAGTACAAGCAGTTCAAGTTCCAGCAGTTCGAGCAGCTCCAGCAGTTCAAGTGCCAGCGGCAGCGGCAGCGCGGTTGCGAATTATGCCTGCCAGTTCATAGGGAATCCTTATGTATGGGGCGGCACCAGCCTGACGAACGGATGTGACTGTTCCGGATTTGTGATGGCTGTATACGCACATTTTGGGGTATCTCTTCCGCACAGTTCCAGTGCCCTTCGGTCTGTGGGTTATGGCGTTTCCGTATCGGACATGCAGCCGGGAGATATCGTATGCTACAGCGGCCATGTAGGCATCTATGTAGGAAATAATACGATTGTAAATGCCTCGAATGCGAAGAGCGGTATTAAATATACAACTGCTACTTACAGGTCGATTCTTGCGGTTCGAAGAATTTTCTAAAAGTGAAACAGACAGAATTACGGCGGTGCAGCGAAAAGCTGCACCGCTTTTCAATTTCCTCTTCCTTTTTTATGATAAGTGTGTTATGATAATCGTTGGATTTGCCGCGCTAAAGCGTTAATGCGTTTGGGCGGCAAATTGGCAAGAACATAGTGGAGGAGAAGGATATGATAGCAAAACGTCTGCGGAGATCTCTGGATACGTCCGTTTGCATCCGCGATATTTTTGAGGAAGGAAAGAAGCTGGCCGCAATTTATGGCCAGGAGAACATTTTTAATTTTACGATTGGGAATCCAAGCATAGAGCCGCCGGCGATTGTAAACGAGGCGATGAAAGAAATTCTTGATAATGAGAATTCCTTATCGTTGCATGGTTATCCTGCAAATGTAGGCCATCCGGAGGTTCGGGCGCATATTGCGAAGTATTTAAATGAGACATATGACTGCAACTATGATGAGAACGGCATTATTATGACGGTGGGCGCTGCGGCAGCCATTGTTGTCATCGCAAACGCATTGCTGGATCAGGGAGATGAGGTTGTAACCTTCGCCCCCTATTTCTGGGAATATAAGAGTTACGTGGAATCCCTTTACGGGAAGCTGGTTCCGGCGCGGTGTAATATGGAGACCCTGCAGCCGGATCCGGAAACTTTTGAGGCGGCTTTGAGTCCCCGCACCCGGTTTGTGATCATCAACACGCCGAACAATCCGACGGGTGCCGTTTATACGGAGGAATCCATCATCGCTGTTACTGATATTATGAAGAAAAAGCAGGAGGAATATGGCCATCCGATTTACCTGGTGGCGGATGAACCATATCGGAAACTTGCATATGATATCGAGGTTCCGTATCTGACACATTATTATCAGAATACGATTGTTGTTTACTCATACAGCAAGGCGCTTTCCATTCCCGGTGAGCGGATCGGTTATCTGGCTATGGAGCCCTGTGTACAGGATATGCAGGATCTTTATGCGGGCATGACTGCGTCCATGCGTTACCTCGGATATGTAAACGCGCCGTCTCTCCAGCAGAAGATGCTGCTGAAGTGTGTGGACGCTTCTGTGGATATCAATATTTATAAGAAAACCAGAGACATTTTATATCAGGGGTTGGTGGATATCGGGTATACCTGTATTCACCCGGACGGAGCATTTTATCTGTTTATGAAGGCGTTGGAGCCGGATGATTTCCGGTTTTGTGAGGAAGCAAAGAAGGAAAAAATCCTGATGGCGCCGGGTGCGGCATTTTCCGGTCCGGGCTGGGTGCGGATCTCCTACTGTGTGCCGGATGAGGTGGCGAGACGAAGTCTGCCGGCATTCAAGAGGCTGTACGAACGCTATCAGAAGTGATGGTGTCATATATGGACAGATGCGATTGGAAGTGACGGTATCGTATATGAGTAGATGCGATCGGAAGTGATAGTGTCATATATGAACAAATGCGACAGATGCCATTGATATTTTTTCAGGCAAACGGAGCTGCGCTTCGACAGATGAGTCGTTAAGCGATGGATTTTGTCTCAGCTAAAAGCGCCCCTGCAAAGTTGCCGTGAAAATATATCAATGGCATCTGTCGTAGTCTGACTCTACATTAGATAAAGTAGTGGAATGTCATTAAAAATGTGTTGCCATGAGAAAAAACGTGTTGCGGGAAGGATAAATGACCCGAAAACAAAGGGAAACTGAGAAAAAACGTGTTGCGGGATGGATAAATGACCCGAAAACGAAGGAAAGCAGTGAAAAAGCGTGTCAGGAAGGAAGATAGCAGCCTGAAAAAAAATAAAACCCATGAAAAAACGTGTTTTACGTGTATATATAATTGTAACATTAGTCACTAAAAATGATCTTTGCACAAAGCGATAAATTTTTCCTCGGTTTATCCGGGTTAGGATATGAAAATATGAGTTCAGGAAAAAAAGAAAAATCGGATGTATGTATATATATATACTCCTGGAGCAGTGAAAAAGAGATTCCCAGCCATGAACTGCTTCGGCGGGCGCTCGGACGTTATCTTGAAAGAAAAGTGGAAGCGATAACGGTCTGCCGGGACGATGAGTTTGGAAAGCCGTATATCGCGGAACTGCCGGATGTTCATTTCTCCATTTCCCACAGCGGAGGTTTCTGGGCTTGCGCGGTCAGTGACGTGGAGGTCGGCCTTGACCTTCAGGAGGTGAAAACCGCCCGGGAGGAGAAGCTTGCCAGACGTTTTTTTCACCCTTCTGAAATTGCGTGGCTTGAGGGACACGGATTCAATGAGTTTTTCAGACTCTGGGCTTATAAAGAGAGTTATGTAAAATACACGGGAGCCGGCCTGCGGGACGGACTGGATTACTTTTCGGTGGTGGATGGTGATTTACCGGTCTGTCAGCAGGAGGTTCCATTTCGTGAAGGTTTTTATATGGTAGTGACGGCGGAGAAGGGCACATCGGTGATGCTGCAGGATTAATGAAAAAGGCACTCGTTATTCGAGTGCCATGACGTTAAACGAAACTATTCGCTTAAAACCTTGTCGTAATATTTTTCTTCGCCACTCTTCAGCGCCTCATAGAATTCCCGGGAATCTTCCGGATTCTGCCGGGTGAGGAGGCTGACGACGATCATGCAGACGAGTGATCCCGTGAAACCGAAGGCACCGTACCAGGAACCGCCCAGATCCCAGACAAAGTAGGTCATGAGTACCAGAACGGTTCCCACGATGGCAGAGACGACTGCGGCCTGTTTCGTGGCGCGTTTCCAGTAGATGCCCAGGACCAGAATGGGGAAGAGGGGCATGACGATGGCGATGGCGAACATGATCAGCGTATAGATCAGGTCCGGCGGATTGATGGCGAAGATGATGCTGACAATGCCGACTGCCAGGATGACCAGGCGGACGGACAGAAGCTGTTTTTTCTCATCCATGTGAATGCCAAACGTGTGGTGAAGCAAATCCTCCGAGATGATTGATCCGGTGACCAGAAGGAAAGAATCTGCGGTGGAGATGCCCACGGCGATCGCGCCGACGAAAAAGAAGATCATCAATACTACCGCCAGATTCGGATGAATCTGGTTGATGATATTCTGAATCAGATAAGGGATAATATACTCGGTCTCGTCGGTGGAAAGACCCGGCAGCAGGGCGATGCTGACCATGCCGATGAGCATGGTGCCGGTCCAGACAAATGCCTGGAGGATCGGGGTCAGGAACATCAGCTTTCTCTGGGTGTGCAGATCGGAGCCGGAATAGCCGGAGCGGATAAACACATGAGGCAGCATGACGGTCCAACCGATGGCACAGCTGAACGGATAGCCGAAGCGTGCACTGTAAGGTACCCATCCGTCCGGGCCGGGGTAGGAAAACCATTCGTTTGTATTTTCCCAGATGGCTGAAAATGCTGCCGGAAGGGAGCCGCCGAACGCGCAGTACAGGCAGGCGATGACAATGATCCATAATATGGAAATATAAGCAAGTCCCTGAATTGTGTCGGTCAGGGCGATGGATTTTAAGCCGCCGATCATGACGTAGGCGATGATTACAACCCCGACGACGATCACTACATTCTGGTAGGCGATGGCACCCCCGGTGGCAATCTCCGCCGCTTTGGAGATGGCGATCAGGACGCTGGCAATGTAGGGAAACGAGGTGCTAAGGAAAATCAACGCCAGAATCACGCGCAGCAGGGGACTTTTAAAACGATCATAGTAAAAGTCCGCAGGCGTGGTGTAATGCCGGGAACTGTTGATAATCCAGACTTTGTTCATAACAAAGTGGACGATAATCGGGAAAAGGCAGATATAACTCAGTTCGGACGCCCAGTATCCGATACCTCCCCGGTAGTAAGCGCCGGGTCCGGCAAAAAAGACCCAGGTACTCATCAGGGAAGCAAGATAAGTCATAACCAGAAACGGCCACTTGATGCTGCCGCCCGCTGTGGCAAAGCCCCGGGCGCTTTTTTGTTTTGATCGGATGTTCTCAATCAGGGCAACGATCAGCAGAAATGCGAGATATAGTATAAAAGCAAGCCATATGGCGGTGCTGCTTAACATGCGGTATCCTCCTTAGCACGGTTCATTAAGCTGTTACAATGTCGTTTGTCCGGGTGGTTCAGAGCCCGGCAGTGTCTTATCGGAATCGGTGTTTTCCTGTTTCTCAGAGGATTTCGGGTCACGGATGCGATAAATCCGACAGACCTTTACCAGACCGACATAGATGGCGATCCACAGCGGAACCAGCGTGATGAGAGCGTGAACCAGCGTTGCTTTTGCGTAGCCGTAGGGCGGGACAAAAGGCAGGTTGTAGCAGATATAGAAAATGATTACGGCAGCGAGCCAGATTTTTTCTGTTTTCGTAATTTTCATAAATGTGTTCCCCTTTTTATATTCAGAAATAAATGGGTTACTTACGACAGTTCCTCCGCTGCACGCAGCACGATGCCATGCAGTTTCTCCTCTGTTTCAGAATCCAGCATATGCGGAGTTTCCTTTTGCATGATTGCATCGTATTTTTCCCGCGCACGATCCAGGAGCGTTCTTTCTTCATCATTTTTTTCCCGAAGAAAGCCTTTATAAAAAAGATCCGGGCGGTGGGCGTCATGGAGATGATCCAGCGTGTGATCACTCATGAGATACCCGTCCTCGTCGTCGCCTTCAAGCAACTCGTCAAAGTCCAATGTCTCGTCGTCGACGGCAAGACCTGCACGGAGGCGCCGGGCAATGCCGAAGATTTCGTTGTCAATGATCAGAGCCAGCGGGTTGATGGTCTTGGCGGTTTCCATCTGCCCTGCGCCGCCGAGGACGCTGGCGTCCGACATGGCCATCATGTGAATAAGGGATGTGCGCTCGACCATGTTTTGCCCGTCAAGCGTCATGCTGTCCGTACCGGTGCCGTAGGAATGGCAGGGAATACCATAGCCTTCTTCGAAAGCCTGCATACAGATGAGGCGTCCGAAGGTGATTTCCGTGTTGGACTGGAGCGTGTAAGTGGTCTGCATATCCATGGAAAACAAAAGCGGCGTCGCGATGACCGGAAGTCCGGGGCATAAAAGCTCGAGCATGACAATCTGTGCCAGCACATCTGCGCAGGCGGCAAGGGCCGTCCCCTGAGCGGTCACCGGTGTGTTGGCTCCCGCGGTCGGAAGTGCACAGGGCTGAACCGGGATGCCGGCTTTTGCGCATTCATATAAAATCTCCGCGTCCATAAATTTAAATTTCAGCACCGGAACACTGCAGGAAATAAAACTGCAGATCGGGCGTTTCCGCAACTGCTCCATTCCGCCGGCGGCAGCCGCACACATTTCAATCAGGTAGCGGGTATTGTCTGCTTCATAGGGCTGAATCCAGATATGTTTTTTTGAAATCCGAAGTGCCTGTTCCAGTGTGAAGACGTCGATCGCCTTGCCCGGAACAGTTTCGTCACAGGTCGACGGCAGCGCCACATAATCGACCTGATCCATCTCGTTGACCAGATGAAACCACTCAGCGGTATCATTCAGCGTAATGTAATGCTTTTCTCCCTCAACCGGAAGATAATTGGGCGCGCCGGTGCAGGTCCGTGTATAGAAGCTTCCCTGTGGATGCGGGAAAACCATATCGTAACGTTCATCCGGAGCATAGAGCGTAAACTTCCTCGGGACAGAGGCGAGCGCCCGGTCAATGACGTTTTTGGGAAAACGGATTCGATCACCGCTTATTTCACATCCTGCTGCAGACAGTTCCTCTTTCATCTGCGGGTGATCCATGGTAATTCCGCGTTCGGTTAAAAGCCGCTCCATTCGATTTTTAAAAAGCGTCAGCTCGTCCAGAGACATGACGCTGTATTTGATTCTTCCGTTCATAGTTTCATATTTGCGCAGATGCGCGTTTCCTTTCTTCGGTTGGTTTTGTTTTAACGACTGGTATGATTCACAATTCTCCGGTATAGACAATTCCGTGGCTTGCGCGGAGGTGTCAAGACACCTGTAAAACACACATGTAAATGTAATTATATATCTTTTGACAGAGATGTCAATTGAAAAATGAAAAATAGTGTGTTACCATTCCAACATAAGTAAAAAGATGAGCAGTGTTTTTGTTGCGTAGGTCGCGTAAGCGGCTGCTTTTGCGCATGTGAGATGAAGATTTGTGAATCATAGCATTGAAGGAGCGGCAAAATGAAATCAGAGGAGAGAAGAGCACAGATTCTGGAATACCTGAGAGATAAAAACGCGCCGGTCAGCGCTTCCGTTCTGGCGGCGGAGTTTTCTGTCAGCCGACAGATTATCGTAGGGGATGTGGCAATTTTAAGAGCCGGCGGCGCAAATATTGCGGCGACGCCCCGGGGATATTTGCTGCAGGAGCAGGAACCCGGAGGGCTGATCCGAAGAATTGCGTGCATTCATGACATGAATGGAATGGAGGAGGAGCTGAACCTGTGCGTGGACTACGGCTGCAGTGTCCTTGACGTGATCGTTGAGCACCCGGTATATGGTCAGCTGGTCGGTCAGTTGCGGCTATCCTCCCGTTACGACGTCTCCGGTTTCATGAAAAAAGCCCGGCAGGAGGGCACGCATGCTCTTTCGGAACTGACCGACGGAATCCACCTGCATACCCTGCGCTGCCCATCGGAAGAAACCTATTCCAAATTGTGCGAAGCCTTGCGTAAAGTGGGCGTATTATATGAGCAGTGAGGGCTTTTCAATAGCTGCCAGTTATGTAGAGGCAGGATGCGGGAGATGGCGGAGATATCATTTTAGGCAACTTTGCAGGGGCGGTTTTAGCTGAGACACAATCCATCACGCATTATTTATAAAAACTCTGTGAATTTCCCGGCAAATAATGACATTTTTCGATTTTTATTCTATATTAATAAGAGGAGGCGAATGGAATCGTTAAATCGCTGCTGAATATTCAACCGGGAGGGATTTCCCATGTCATACATAGAATTTGATCATATTACAAAGAGATATGAGGTCGGCGAACACCCGATTCTGGCGGTGGACGAGGCCTCTTTTGTTGTGGAAAAAGGAGAATTTGCCATTATTCTCGGCGCGTCGGGCGCGGGAAAGACGACAGCCTTAAATATTCTGGGAGGGATGGATGAAGCGACCTCCGGAAGGCTGGTTGTAGACGGAAATGATATTACGAAATATGACAAGAACAAGCTGGTCGGTTACCGCCGCACGGATATCGGTTTTGTTTTTCAGTTTTATAATCTGGTGCCGAATCTGACGGCGCTGGAAAATGTGGAGCTGGCTGCGCAGATCTGTAAGAATTCTCTGGATGCGGCGGAGACATTGGAAAAAGTCGGTTTGGGAGATCGAAAGGATAATTTCCCGGCGCAGCTTTCCGGCGGAGAACAGCAGCGGGTGTCCATTGCCCGCGCTTTAGCGAAGAATCCGAAGCTTTTGCTCTGTGATGAGCCGACCGGTGCGTTGGACTACAATACCGGACGGCAGATTTTGAAGCTTCTGCAGGATACCTGTCGGAAAGATGGCGTGACGCTGATTCTGATCACGCACAATTCTGCGCTTGCGCCGATGGCGGATCGGCTGATTCGTTTCCGCAGCGGAAAAGTGGTGGAGATGACCGTGAGTACAAATCCGGTCTCCGTGGATGAGATTGAGTGGTAGGGGTATGTGTCTTAAGAAGATGAAGTGGTAAAGACGATGAACAACAATGCACTGAGAAAAGATATTTTTCGGACAATCAGAAAAGAAAAAAAGCGATTTTTCTCAATCCTGATGATCACGGCGCTGGGTGTGGCCATGATGACCGGCCTTACTGCGGCCTGCAATGATCTTCGCTGGTCGGCGGACGCGCTTTATGATGAGCAGGGGCTTTTTGATATACAGATTTCTTCCACGTTGGGACTGGATGAAGACGATATTGCGGCACTGTCGGCGCTGGATGAGGTGGCTGCAGTTGAGGGCGAATATTCGGAGACCGTTTATGTGGAGGTCGAAGGGGTACATGAGGAGGCGAAGGTTCGGACACTCGGGGAAGAGATCAATGTTCCGACGGTGATTGAGGGAACCCTTCCGAAGGCGGCGGATGAAATTGCGGTTACGGAGAGCTATCTTCTTGATACCGGGAAGCAGGTTGGCGATACACTGACATTTACGGTGACAGAGACGGATGAGGACGAAGATCCGGTCTTTGCGGATGTTGAATATACGATCACGGCGAAAGTACTGGATCCGTTTGATGTAAATAACAGGGAGGGAAGTGTATCTTTCCGCGCTTCTGCTTCCGAAGAATATACTTTTTTTGTCCCGGCTTCGGCAGCGGACACTGAAATCTACACCGCAGTCTATCTGAGTGTGGAGGGCGCCGATGCCCTGATGTGCTATTCGGATGAGTACGTTCAGCTGATATCCGATGTAAAAACAAAGATTAATTCGACTTTGAAAGAAGAACAGCAGCAGAACCGCTATGACACAGTCTATGGCGAGGCGCTGGCTGAGTATAATGACGCGTTGGAGGAGGTCCTTGACGAACTGGCGGACGTACAGACGGAGATTGATGACGGCTGGGCGGAGCTGCAGGATGGACTTAAAGAGCTGAATGACGGAAAAACTGAATTGGAGGAACAGGAAGCCAGCGCCCATGAACAGATTGCAGACGGCCTGGCGCAGATTCAATCCGGATATGAAAGTCTGGCAGAAGCAAAGAAGCAGTTGGACGCATCCGCACAGGAGCTGGCGGATGGGGCGGATCAGTTATCAGAAGGAAAAGATGAACTGGAACGGACAAAGACGAAGACACTGGCTCAGATTGATGACGGGCTTTCACAGTATGAAGAGGGGATTGCTTCGGCAAAAGAGCAACGGGAAACTCTGATTGAACAACAGGAGGAGCTGACGGCTCAGAAGGCTGCATTGGAATCACAAAAAGCGGAGCTGACGGCGCAACTGGAAGAGCTTGTAGAACAGAAAGAGGCATTGGATGAGCAGAAAGAGGCGTTGGCTGCACAGGAGGAAGCTCTTGCTGTTCAGAAAGAGATGCTGACGGAGCAGGGAGAGGATACCTCGGAAGTGGAGGCGTCTCTTGCGGCCGTAGAGGCGGGCCTGGTTGAGATTGAGGCGGGTCTGGAAGAACTGGAAGCAGGAATTTCGCAGGTGGAAGCCGGCATTTCACAGTTGGAAGCGGGGATTGTACAGCTGGAAGATGCTCTTTCGCAGATTGAGGAGGGGTTGTCCGTTCTGGAAGAAGGGCTTGCAGAAGCAGAGGCCGGTCTCGCTGCGCTACAGGCGCAGCGAGAAGCAGCGGCGGAGCAGTTTGCAACGGCGGAGGCGGAGATCGCCGCGCAGGAAGAAATACTTGCCGATGGGCAGGCGCAATATGAGTCCGGCCTGAGCCAGTGGCAGGAAAGCAAGGATACGCTGGACGAGAGTCAGGCTGCACTGGAGGAGCAGGCGGCAGAGGCGGAAGAACAGTTTGCGGATGCCTGGGCGGAAATTGAGGAGAACGAACAGAAGCTGGCGGACGCCGAGCAGGAGCTGATAGACGGACAGGCAGAACTGGACGAGAGCACGGAAGAGGCGATGGAAGAACTGGCGGATGCCAAAGAGGAGATCGATGAGATTGAGATGACGAAGTGGTATATCCAATCGCGGGATTCCTTAAGCGGCTATTCCAACGTGGACAGCGATGCGACGGCGATCGAGGGTATTGCTACCTTTTTGCCGTTCATTTTCTTTGTTGTTGCGATACTGATCAGTCTGACGACCATCACACGGATGGTGGAAGAAGACCGGGGGCTGATCGGTACGTATAAGGCGCTGGGTTTTAAAAATGGTGAGATTCGGAGAAAATATGTGATCTATGATGCAGGAGCATGTCTGGCAGGCGGACTGGTCGGCGATTTCTGCGGGTTTATCGTGCTGCCGAAGATTATATTCACGTTTTTCAGGGTTATGTATACAATACCGGATTATCTGCTTCGTTTCCAGATTTCTTCAGGCATTGCAAGTATTGTGTTGTTTATGGCGGGAATTCTGGCGGCTGTCTGCGTGGCAGTGAAGGGAGAACTGGTTCAGGTACCGGCAGCGCTGATGCGGCCGTTGGTTCCGAAGAGCGGTTCGCGGATTATTCTGGAGCGGATTCGGTCCATCTGGACCCGGATGTCTTTCCTGAATAAAGTTACCGCGCGAAATCTGTTCCGCTATAAAAAACGGTTGGTGATGACGGTTGTCGGAATTATGGGATGCACCGGGTTGCTGATCTGCGGATTTGCGATCAAAAATACGGTCACTGATCTGATGTCTCTTCAGTATGAGAATGTCAACCGTTATGATATTCTGGCTGTTGTGCAGGCGGAAGATAATGATACACTTCTGTCCTATATGGAAGATGAAGAAAACATTGCCTCGTACCTCAATCTTCAGGTGGAGACGGTTTCCATAGAGAATGAGGAGGGGGAGTCGGAGTCCGTGCAGATTTTTGTCTTCCCGGATGATGCCGCAATTTCTGATTTTATAAAGATTGCGGATACAGACGGCAATGAGACGGCACTTACGGACGACGGTATTTTTGTTACGCACAGTGCGGCGGATGTACTGGGGCTTTCCGTTGGCGATACAGTCGTGATACAGGATCTCTCCCTGAACGAGGCGGAGTTTGCTGTTGCCATGGTCACTGAAAATTATCTCGGCGATATGATTTATGTCAGCGAAAGCTGCTATGAGACGTATTTCGACAGTGTTTATGAACCGAATGCGGTTCTGGTGAACCTGACGGAGAGCTGCAAAGCCGATGATCCCATTGCGTATGCCAAAGATCTGGGCGCAAAGGACGGGCTGCTTTCGACAACCAGTACGGAAAGCCTGAAAGCCGAGTTTTCCAAGGCGTTCCGACTGATCAATCTGGTGGTCTACGTCATACTGGTTATGGCGGCGGCGCTGGCTTTTGTGGTGCTTTTTACCTTGTCAACGACCAATATTTCCGAGCGGGAAAGGGAGTTGGCGACGATCAAGGTTCTCGGATTTTTTGACCGGGAGGTTCATTCTTATGTGAACAAGGAAACGCTGATCCTGACAGCCATCGGAATTGTCCTTGGTCTGCCGGCGGGGCGAGTCATCAGTATGTGCATGTGCTGGGTGCTGAAAATCCCCGGACTGTATTTTGCGGTCAGCATTCATCCGATTACCTATGTGATCTGTGCGGCGATTTCCTTCGTGTTTGCACTGATCGTCAATCAGATTACCAATCGGTTGTTGAATGCGATCGATCCGGTGGAAGCGTTAAAGAGTATTGAATAGTGAAGGTACGGTTACTATTCACAGTTCTCTACCTCACATGCGCAAAAGCAGTTGCTTCGCGTCTGGCGCAGCAAAAATCACTGCTCATCTTTTTGCTTATGTGGGTGGAGTTCCTGCTTCACAAGCTCGATGGAGACATAATCGCAGCCTCTTACGTGCCAGCACGACGAGTCTGTGCTTATGTCTCCATCGGCTGTGAATAGTAACAAAGTATGGACAAATAAAAGAAATATGCTATACTTACGTAAGATCAGTCAACAGGAGGATTTTAAGATGTATATTACATGTTTGGATATGGAAGGCGTACTGGTACCGGAGATTTGGATCGCGTTTGCTGAGGCCAGCGGTATCCCGGAGTTAAAAAGGACGACGCGCGATGAGCCGGATTACGATAAGCTGATGCAGTACCGCCTGAATATTTTAAAGGAACACGGACTGGGCCTGAAGGAAATTCAGGAGACCATCGAGACCATCGATCCCATGCCGGGCGCGAAGGAATTTCTGGATGAACTGCGCAGCTGCTGTCAGGTTATTATCTTGAGCGATACATTTGAACAGTTTGCCGCGCCGCTGATGAAGAAGCTGGGCTGGCCGACCATTTTCTGCAATTCACTGGAAGTGGCGGATGACGGCTCCATTACCGGCTATCAGATGCGCTGTGAGAAGTCGAAATATACAACAGTGAAAGCATTGCAGTCCATCGGATTTGAGACCATTGCCAGCGGCGACAGCTTTAATGATCTGGGAATGATTCAGGCGAGCAAGGCGGGATTTTTATTTAAGAGCACGGATCAGATCAAAAAGGATTATCCGCAGATTCCGGCGTTTGAGGAGTATGATGAGCTCCTGGCGGCGATTAAGGATGCGATTAAATAAGGATGGTTGAGATGATATTCAAACAGGAGCATCGTGCCACCATCGCACATCACAGTATGGCGATGGTGGGCGGCTTTTTTGGCGTTTACGCACTTTTAAACAGAGGAGATACCTTCGGCTCTTCCGCTACGGCCAATTTGATCTACCTGTTTGTGGCGGGGCTGGAGGGTTCGCGGCAGGAGTTCTGCATCCGCTTGGGCGCGGCTGCTGTTTATATCAGCGGTGTTGTTTTTGCTACCTGGATTTCCCGCTATTTTAAGGAGCGGGATTTTCGCTATCTGGCGATTCTGGTGGACGTGATCGCCTGCTTGATACTGACGCAGATTTCGGCTGATACAGATGCGGTGCTGGCACTTTATCCGATGTTTTTCGCGGCGGCTGTACAGTGGCTGGCTTATACGAATGCTGCCGGTTATAACAGTGCTACGGTTTTTTCTACCAACAATACGCGGCAATGCTTTGCCGGTCTGACGGAATACCTTTGCGACCACGACCCGGCACAGCTTTCCCGTTTCCGGTTTTTCGGCGGGACGATTCTCTGTTTTCACGCAGGGGTCATTTACGCCTGGTTCTGTATCAAAGCGTGGGAGCTAAAGGGGATTTACGCCTGTATTCCTCTGCTTGTCTGGGTAGCCGTTGCCACTGGGATGGACCGCCGCGGAGGGCATAAGGTGGCGGAACACGTACATAAGGAGAGGTCAAAATATGAGCTGACCTGATTGGATGGGAGATTTTTCTGATAAAAATTCATGGTAATGTTGCTTTCGTGTATGCATGAATGCTTAACGAAATGGAGCCATAGGCGAACATTGAGTTTAGCATAGTAGTTTAGCATCAGAAATAATTTTGCCGGCTATAGTATTCAGCTATAGCCGGCAGTTTCGTGTCGGAAAAACAGATTTTTTGCATCGGCTGATTTACAGATTCAGCCCTTTGGCCTCATCGCAGCTAAGCACGATATTCAGGCACTGGATGGCTGCGCCGGAAGCGCCTTTGCCCAGATTGTCAAAACGGGAGGACAAAAGTACGCGCTCCTCATTTCCGGTGACGAAGATTTCGATGCCGTCCCATCCGGAGCAATTGTTGCTTCCGAGGAAGTTTCCGGATTCCGCTTCCGCGCCGAGGGGCATGACTTTTACAAACTTTTCACCTTCATAGTGTTTCTCAAACATGGCGTGAATGGTCTCCGGTGTCTGTTTGCCGTTTAACAGTTCCGTATAAACCGGCACAGACACCAGCATTCCGCTGTAATAATCCGCGACGATTGGGGAAAACAGCGGGTTGCGTGCAAGACCGGTGATGGCTTTCATCTCTTTTAAATGCTTGTGCATCTGGGAAAGTCCGTACTGCCGCGGCGACAGGAGCTCCTCGCGGCGGTTTTCGCCCTCATATTCTGCGATCATTTTCTTTCCGCCGCCGCTGTAGCCGGTCAGGGAAAAAGCGGAGATCGGATAATCCGCCGGGAGAATCCCGTTGGCAATCATCGGATAAACCAGTGTAATAAAGCCGGTCGCGTGACAGCCGGGAACCGCAATTCGTTTGCCGTTTCGGATCGCCGCCCGATGCGCAGGGGAAAGCTCCGGGTATCCGTATGCCCACCCCGCTTCCGTCCGGTGCGCGGTGGAGGTGTCGATCAGAATGACATCCTCATCTTCCGCCAGTGCGACAGCTTCTCTTGCCGCCGCGTCCGGCAGGCACAGGAATGTAATATCCGAATCGTGGATAAACTGTTTGATTACTGCCGGATCCTTTCGGAACTCCGAGGGGATTTTTAACAGCTCAATGTCGTCTCTTTTCTCAAAACGTTCAAAAATGCGCAGGCCGGTGGTGCCTTCGCTGCCGTCGATGAATATCTTCTTTTTCTGATTGTTCATGGTGTATGTACCTCTTTTTGAATTTTACCTTAATTACAGACAGTTCTATTTATAGCATAAAAAAAGGATACTGGCAATAAAATACGGTGATTCTGTCGGCGCATCTCTTTAATCCTTGTTATTTCATGGGATAAGTGCGGAATAGCGAGACAGTTGACAACACGAAAGACAACAATGTCGGTGACAACACAACGGATACTGCTGACAGCAACACCGACACAACGGCTAATACTGACAGCACGACCGATTCCTCCTCTTCCACCACAACATCGACAAGCACGACCGCGACGGGCGATTATAATACGACCGGTTTGCGGGTTCTTTCTTGCCAGACAAGTTGGCTCGTGTTAGAATGAACGCAGGTGAGTTGATACGTTTGACAAACGGAAGGGGGTGTTGATAGATGGCAAAAGTTTTTAATGTAAGCGGAGCTTGCAGACCGTCCAAACATTACATGGTAGATCTTAAACCGAGGCTGAAGAAGACCAGAGTTATGATAGAAGCCGGGGAATATTTTACGATTAATAAAGCCCGGCAATATGGAAAAACCACTCTCCTTCGGGCGCTTGCGGATGATTTACAAGATGGCTATATAGTTATAAGCTTGGATTTTCAGAAAATGAGTTCCATGGATTTCGCCGGAGAGTCTGCTTTTGTCAATGGGTTAGCAAGGGAGGTAAACGGAGCCATTAAAAACACATCCGGTGTGCCGGAAGAAACCAGGGAATCACTGCAGAAACTTGCAGGTGTGAAAGATGGTACTGTCAGACTGGCTGATCTATTTGAGTGTTTTAGTGAATGGTGTTCTGTCTCAGAAAAACCAGTGGTCTTAATGATAGATGAGGTTGATACGGCAGCGGATAATCAGGTTTTTCTGGATTTTCTTGCTCAGCTCAGGGCGTATTATTTATATAGTGATGTGACACCGACTTTTCAGTCTGTGATTTTGGCAAGTCTTTATGATATAAGAAATGTAAAAAGAAAAATACGTTCGGAAAAGGAGCATAAGACAAATAGTCCGTGGAATATTGCTGCAGATTTTCTTGTAGACATGAGCTTTTCAAAATCAGATATTGCCGGGATGCTTAATGAATATGATAATGATTATCATATCCACATGGATATTAATGAAATATCTTCGTTACTTTACGATTATACGTCTGGGTATCCTTATCTCGTGTCACGGTTGTGCAAGTTCCTTGATGAGCGAATCGCGGGAAATGGCAGATTTAAAGACAGAAAAGATGCGTGGACAAAAGCTGGTTTTTTGGATGCGGTGAAGCTGTTGATAAATGAAATGAACCCATTGTATCAATCTCTTAAAGGGAAATTGGAGGATTATCCCGAACTGCGCACGGTTTTATATGAGCTTCTTTTTACCGGCAAACCGATTCCGTATTCTGCTATGAATGATTATATTGAGATGGCAGCGATGTTCGGGTTTGTCAAAAATGAGAATGGAACAGCGGTTGTGTCTAATCGTATTTTTGAGACGGTTCTTTATAATTGGTTTATGTCTGAGGAATATGTAGATAGCAAAATATATGAAGCGGGGCTGCAGGAAAAAAACCAGTTTGTTACTGGCGGGCACTTGAATATTCGCCGGGTGTTGGAAAAATTTGTGGAGAGTTTTCACTATTTATATGGGGATCAGAACGAAACTTTTCTTGAGGACGTTGGCAGGAGATATTTTATGTTATTCCTCAAGCCGATTATTAATGGTGTGGGGAACAGTTATGTGGAAGCGGAAACGCGAAATAGAGAGAGAATGGATTTGGTCATCGACTATCATGGTGAGCGATTTATAATTGAGATGAAGGTGTGGCGTGGCAATGCATATAATGAGCGGGGAGAGAATCAGCTCGTAAACTATTTGAATTATTTTGGCTTAAATAAAGGATATATGGTCAGTTTTGATTTTAATAAAAAGAAAGAAATTGGCGTAAAGGATGTTGTTATTGGTGATAAATTACTGATAGAAGCAGTTGTTTAAAAAGGATTTTGGCGGGAAATATATATGGAATACTGGGATATTTATGATAAAAATAAGAGTAAAACCGGGCGCACAATGAAGCGCAACGACTGGTGTCTGGCGGACGATGAGTATCATCTGACCGTGCTCGGCGTGATCATGCGGCCGGACGGCAGGTTCCTGATCACAAAACGTGTGATGACCAAGGCCTGGGCGGCCGGTTGGTGGGAAGTCCCCGGCGGAGGAGTCAAGGCAGGGGAGGAATCCCGCGAGGCGGTAAACCGTGAAGTATTGGAGGAGACCGGCCTAGATGTTTCCGGGTGTGAAGACGGATATCTGTTTACTTATCATCGAGAGAACCCCGGCGAGGGAGACAACTACTTTGTGGATGTTTACCGGTTTGTTCTTGAGTTTGAGGAGTCGGATGTGCATTGTCAGGAGTCAGAGACGGATGGATTTCTTCTGGCGGATATTGATCAGATCCGTGAATTTGCTGCACAGGGGATTTTTCTTCATTATGACAGTATAAAGAAAGCATTTGAGTTATAAGATATTTTTTCTTGCAATCTCAATTTTGATGTGCTATTATAGCTGTCAGATTCGGTTGTTTTACAGCCGATATTATGATTAATATATATGAAAGTCGTCGAATATCCAGCCATCTGGCCATGCAAGCATGCCCATCTGCCTGTCTATTGACGACGCTTTCATAGAAAAATGCTGAGAAGGAGACTCTGATCTTCAGAGGCCGACAGGAATACAGCGTCACCGACTGAGAGCGCTGTTTGGCGGAGGAGATACGGGGAACACTCCGGAGCAGCCGGGCTGAATGCGGGGATGCCGGATGAGAAGATTCGATAGCCGTCATTTTCAGTAGGTTCGGACGGGGTCGCGCACGTTACGCGCCAGAGTGGGGAGCAAGGGAGTTCCCAATGCGGGTGGTACCGCGGAACAGATGATTTCGCCCTGAGATGTCATATGGCATTTCAGGGCGTTTTTTGTGTTTCGCCCCGCAGAAAAAGCGTTTGCTTTCGGACTTGTTTCGGAAGTACACAAAAAGAAAAGGAGTACAGTGCTATGAAAGTAATCACAGGAGTTACACCAAAGGAGACGCTGGAGATCAGTGAGATTCTGGCGCGGGATCTGACCGGCTGTGAGGTGCGGGTCAACGGCGCGGTGCACACCATCCGGGACATGGGCGAGGTGGCCTTTATCGTCCTGCGAAAGCGGGAGGGGCTGCTGCAGTGTGTCTATGAGGAGGGCGTTTCTGCTTTTGACCTGAAGGAAATTAAAGAGGCGGCGACCGTTGAGTTTTCGGGAATCGTAAAGCAGGAGGAGCGCGCACCCTTAGGATTTGAGATTCGTGTCCGTACGGTGCGGATTTTGTCGGAGCCGGCAGAGCCAATGCCGCTGCAGATTTCGAAATGGAAACTGAATACATCGCTGGAGGCGAAACTGAATAATCGGGCGATTTCTTTGCGAAATGTTCAGGAGCGCGCAAAGTTTCGTCTGCAGGAGGGCATTACCCGCGGCTTTCGGGATTTTCTCTACGGACAGGGTTTTACTGAAGTTCACACGCCGAAGCTGGGAGCGAAGAGCGCAGAGGGCGGAGCGAATTTGTTTAAGCTGGAGTATTTTCATCGGCCTGCAATCCTGCAGCAGAGCCCGCAGTTTTATAAACAGATGATGGTGGGGGTTTTTGACCGTGTGTTTGAGACCGGACCGGTGTTTCGCGCGGAGAAGCATAACACAAAACGCCATCTGAATGAATATACGTCTCTGGATTTTGAGATGGGATATATTGACAGCTTTGAAGATATCATGGCAATGGAAACCGGATTTCTGCAGTATACCATGGATTTGCTGAACCGTGAGTATGCAGGTGAACTGGAGATCCTTGGTATCATAACGCCGCGGACGGATGAGATTCCGCAGGTTCGTTTTGATGAGGCGAAGCGGATGGTGGCGGAAAAGTATGACCGCCAGTTCCGGAATCCGTTTGATCTGGAGCCGGAGGAAGAGCAGCTGATCGGAAAGCTCTTTAAGGAAGATTACGGTGCGGATTTCGTATTTGTCACGCATTACCCTTCGAAAAAACGTCCGTTTTACGCGATGGACGACCCGGCGGATCCGACGTATACCTTAAGCTTTGACCTGTTGTTCCGCGGCCTGGAGATTACCACAGGAGGGCAGCGGATTCACAATTATCAGGAACTGTTGGATAAGATCGCGGCGCGCGGTATGGAGACTGAAGGAATGGAGCATTACCTGGCTGCTTTTAAACACGGTATGCCGCCTCACGGGGGCCTGGGTATCGGCCTGGAGCGTCTGACGATGCATCTGATCGGAGAAGAAAATGTGCGGGAGGCAACGCTTTTCCCGCGGGATTTGAACAGGCTTGAGCCCTAGAAAGGAGAATCATATATGAAACATTTGGGTACACAAATGCTGGCGACCGAGCGTCTGACCCTTCGAAGGTTCACCGTTGAGGATGCTGAGAGCATGTTTTACAATTGGTCCAATGATCCGGAAGTAACCAAATATCTTACCTGGGAGCCTCAGGAGAGTGTGGAGACGACGGCTGCATTTCTGGAAAAATGGGAACAGGAATATGAAAATGATGATATTTATCGCTGGGCGATCGAGCTCAATGATATTGAACAGCCGATCGGCGCGATTGAGGTGATTTCTGTACAGGAGCGGACGAACAGCCTGGAACTTGATTTTCGCGTCGGCAAGGAATACTGGCATCACGGATATACATCAGAAGCGCTTACGGAAGTGCTGCGTTTCCTGATGGGAGAGGTAGGAGCCGGACGCGTCTGGGCGAAATATGACGTGCAGAATACCAATGCCGGAAAGGTGATGGAAAAGTGCGGGATGCAGAGAGAGGGAATCTTAAAGAGAGCCGGGTGGAACAATACCGGTATTGTGGATCTGGGCATTTCCGCAAAAGTAGTAAGTGCGGCGGTGATGACAGAAGATCCTGAGCCGGAGGAGGAGATTTCCAATCATGTGATGAAAGTTATGGGTTCGGACGGAAAACTCCGCAATGTGATTTCCGATGAAACGATGGAATATGTGGGTATCCTTGCGAAACTGGAGCTTTCTCCCGAGGAGGCCGAGGCTGCGAAGAAAGATATGGCGGATATGCTGGATTACATCGATGAACTCAATGAACTGGATACCACGGGAATTGAGCCGATGTCCCATGTTTTCCCGGTTCACAATGTATTTCGTGAGGATGTGGTAACGAACGGGGACGGCAGTGAGGCGACCCTTGCCAATGCACCTGTGAAAAAAGACGGCGGATTCAAAGTGCCGAAGACCATCGGCGAGTAGTGGGAGGTGTGAAGATGAGCGAAGAAAGAAAAAACAGATGCGGGAATGCTTCAGAAAATAACCTCATGAGTCTGACGGCGGTAGAACTGGGAAAGAAGATAAAAAATAAAGAGGTGACTGCAGTTGACGCTGCGAAAGCAGCTCTCGCGGCCATACAGAAACAGGAAGAAAAAGTCAACAGCTTTATCACGGTGCTTGATGACGAAGCGATTCTGGCGCGCGCGGATGCAGTGCAGCGTCAGATTGACGCCGGAGAACTGACCGGACCGCTGGCGGGCGTGCCGGTGGCAATCAAGGATAATATGTGCACGAAGGGAACCCTGACCACCTGTGCCTCGAAGATTTTGTATAATTTTATCCCGACTTACACGGCAACTGCCGTTGAAAACCTTGAAAAGGCCGGAGCTGTAATAATCGGAAAGACGAATATGGATGAATTTGCCATGGGAAGTACGACGGAGACCTCCGCGTTCGGGGAGACAAAAAACCCGTGGAATACGGAGCATGTACCCGGCGGTTCCTCCGGCGGTTCCTGTGCGACGGTGGCTGCGGAGGAGATTCCCTATGCGCTTGGTTCGGATACCGGCGGTTCCATCCGCCAGCCCAGCGCCTTCTGCGGCGTTACCGGTATCAAGCCGACCTACGGCACGGTATCCCGATATGGATTGATTGCTTACGGTTCTTCCCTGGATCAGATCGGGCCGATCGCAAAAGATGTTACAGACTGTGCGACAATCCTGGAGATTATTGCTTCCCATGACACGAAAGATTCTACGTCGGTTCCCCGGGATGACCGGAAGTTTACAGAAGCTCTGGTCGATGATGTGAAAGGGTTAAAGATCGGCATTCCGCGGGACTATTTCGGCGAAGGCCTGGACGAGGAAGTAAAGAGCGCACTTCTCGCGGCGGCAAAAACGTTGGAAGAGAAGGGAGCTATCGTTGAAGAATTTGACCTGGGGTTAGTAAAGTATGCCATTCCCGCTTACTATGTGATTGCCTGTGCGGAAGCCAGTTCCAACCTTTCCCGGTTTGACGGCGTGAAATACGGCTACCGCACGGCGGAGTACGACGGCCTTCATAATATGTATAAAAAATCCCGCTCTGAGGGATTCGGACCGGAGGTAAAGCGGCGGATTATGCTTGGCTCCTTTGTCTTAAGCTCCGGTTACTATGACGCATATTATCTGAAAGCGCTTCGTGTGAAAGCATTAATTAAAAAGGCTTTTGATGAGGCATTTGCCAAATATGATGTGATCCTGGGACCGGCGGCGCCGACCACGGCACCAAAGCTGGGCGAGTCTTTAAGTGACCCGATCCGTATGTACCTGGGAGACATTTATACGATTTCCGTGAACCTGGCGGGATTGCCGGGGATTTCGCTCCCGTGCGGTGTTGACAGCCAGGGGCTGCCCATCGGCATGCAGCTTCTCGGTGATTGCTTTAAAGAGAAAAATATCATTCGCGCGGCTTACAGCTTTGAGCAGACCAGAGCGTATCAGCATGCGCCATTATCTTAAGGAAAATGATTGCGGAATAAAATATTTGAAGAGGCATCCGGAATCTGTTGCCGGACGCTGATGAGAATTTCGCAGTTATTTCGGAGAAAGCAGTAAGAAAAGAGGTTGAATATGAGTAAAAATTATGAGACTGTCATCGGCCTGGAAGTCCATGTGGAACTTGCCACGAAGACCAAGATTTTCTGCTCCTGCTCCACGGCTTTCGGAGGAGCGCCCAACACTCATACCTGTCCGGTCTGCACCGGGATGCCGGGGTCTTTGCCGGTTTTGAATAAGCAGGTGGTGGAGTATGCGATGGCTGTTGGTTTGGCCACGAATTGCACGATTACACAGCACAATAAATTTGACCGGAAAAATTATTTTTATCCGGATAACCCGCAGAATTATCAGATTTCACAGCTTTATCTGCCGATCTGCCGCGACGGGCGGGTGGAAATCGAGACTGCTGCCGGGAAAAAGGATGTTCGCATCCATGAAATTCATATGGAGGAGGATGCCGGCAAGCTGGTCCATGATGAGTGGGAGGACGTTTCCATTGTTGATTTTAACCGCTCCGGCGTGCCTTTGATTGAGATCGTCTCTGAGCCGGATATGCGTTCTGCGGAGGAAGTTATTGCATATTTGGAGACGCTGCGCCAGACAATTCAATATCTGGGAGCGTCGGACTGCAAGTTAAACGAAGGATCCATGCGTGCAGACGTTAACCTTTCTGTCCGGGAGGTGGGGTCGAAGAAGTTCGGTACCCGGACAGAGATGAAAAACCTGAACTCCTTTAAGGCAATTGCTCACGCCATCGAGGGGGAGCGGGAACGCCAGATTGAGCTCCTGGAGATGGGGAAAAAAGTGATTCAGGAGACCAGACGGTGGGATGACAATAAGGAATCGTCCCATGCCATGCGTTCCAAGGAGGACGCACAGGATTACCGGTATTTCCCGGATCCGGACCTGGTGCCCGTGGAGATTTCCGACGAGTGGATTGAAAAAGTCCGCGCTGCGCAGCCGGAGCTGCGGCCGCAGAAGCTGGAACGTTATAAAAAAGAGTATGATATTCCCGATTATGATGCGCGGATCATTACCGAGAGCAAGCGGATGGCAGACCTGTTCGAGGCGACAGCAGCCCTGTGCGGCAAGCCGAAGAAGGTCTCTAACTGGCTGATGGGTGAGACGATGCGTTTGCTTAAAGAGACATCTCAGGATGCGGAGGATCTCTCCTTTGCACCGAAGCATCTGGCGGCGCTCATTGATCTGGTTGATTCCGGTACAATTACCGGACCGGTAGCGAAGGAAGTGTTTGAAGAGGTCTTTAAAAATGATATTGACCCGGAGAATTATGTGAAGGAACATGGCCTCGGTGCGGTCAATGATGAGGATGCGCTTCGCACAACGATTGAGCAGGTGCTTGCCGATAATCCGAAATCTGTGGAGAATTACCATAGCGGCAAGAAAAAAGCCATGGGATTCCTTGTCGGCCAGACGATGAAAGCAATGAAGGGGAAGGCGAATCCCGGCATGGTGAACCAGATTGTGAAAGAGATGCTGGAGCAATAAATATGAATGGGGATACCGGTTCTGTTTTGAGAAAGAAACTCTTTTTCAGATTGAACCGGTTCTTTATGCGTTTCTTTCAGAAACTGTCGGTTTTGCGAAAAAACACACGGCTAAATGGATTGTCTGAGGCATTAACTTTTGGTATAGTAGAAAAACAGGAGGAAGATACCGGTGAAATTAAAAAGAGAAAATATGCTGCTTTATGCGGTGACAGACCGTTCCTGGATCGGAGACGGTACTTTATATGAGCAGGTGGAGCAGGCGCTGCGCGGCGGCGTTACGCTGCTGCAGCTCCGTGAGAAGACGCTTGATGAGGAGGCCTTTTTGCGGGAAGCTGTGCAGATCAAATCCCTTTGCGACAGGTACGGCGTACCGCTGATTATTAATGACAATGTGGCGCTTGCAAAGGAAATTGATGCGGCGGGCGTTCATGTGGGGCAGAGTGATATGGAAGCCGGGGATGTCCGTGCCGTCTTAGGACCGGAAAAGATCATCGGCGTGTCTGCGCGAACTGTAGAGCAGGCAGTTCTTGCCGAGCAGCACGGCGCGGATTATCTGGGCGTCGGCGCGGTGTTCTCCACCGGGACCAAGAAAGATGCGAAAAACATCAGTTATGAGACCTTGCGGGATATCTGTCAGGCAGTTTCCGTTCCCGCGGTTGCTATCGGAGGGATCACGGCGGAGAATATGCTTCAGCTTACAGGGAGCGGTATTGCGGGAATTGCGGTTGTAAGCGCGGTTTTTGCGCAGAAGGATGTTGAGGCGGCTGCGCGGGAACTGAAAAAGCGGGCGGTCGGGATGGTTGCGGAATGAAGGGAGGAAAATCATGCGAAAAACAGCGTTAACAATCGCCGGCAGTGACTGCAGCGGCGGCGCCGGCATTCAGGCGGACATAAAAACGATGATGGCAAACGGGGTTTACGCCATGAGTGCGGTCACGGCGCTGACGGCTCAGAATACCACGGGGGTAGCCGCGATTCAGGAGTCTGCGCCGGAGTTTCTGGCGCAGCAGCTGGACTGTATTTTTACGGATATCTATCCGGACGCGGTGAAGATCGGCATGGTTTCCTCCGCGGAATTGATTCGTGTGATCGCGGAAAAACTGGAGTTTTATCAGGCGAAAAATATTGTGGTGGACCCGGTGATGGTGGCGACCAGCGGTTCCCGCCTGATCGATGAGAAGGCGCTGGATATCCTGGAAACCAGGCTGCTTCCCCTCGCTGCTGTTGTAACGCCGAACATTCCGGAGGCAGAGATTCTGTCCGGGCAGCAGATTGCGTCTGCTGAGGATATGATCGCTGCGGCGGCAAAAATCAGCGAGACCCGGGGCTGCGCGGTTTTGCTGAAAGGCGGGCACAGTCTGAATGACGCGAACGATTTGCTTTATCGGGCGAAAGAGACTAATTCCGGCGATTGGGGGACAAAAGAGAAATATGTCTGGTTCTACGGACGGCGCATAGATAATCCCAATACGCACGGAACCGGCTGTACGCTCTCTAGCGCCATTGCCGCCAACCTTGCGAAGGGATATAATTTGGAAGCTTCTATCCGACGGGCGAAGAATTATCTTTCCGGAGCTTTGTCGGCCATGCTGAATCTCGGGCATGGAAGCGGGCCGATGGATCACGGGTTCATGATCAACTGACAGAGATTTATAAAAAGTTTATAACAGAATAAATAGTCATCTTTTTATTTGTATGATATACTAATCAGGATTTTGCGGGTGAGTGTGGACATATTTATTACATGATAACCTGAAAATGATAGAGACGACACACTGGTTTACGGATTATACACAGAAAAATGGAGATAATTATGTTTGATGATCAGGATTTCAGAGAAGTAAATGAGGATGGTTCCGATATCAGGGAGACGTCCGGAAGCGGCAATGATAGCGGCAGTGCTGCGGGAGATGTCATTTCCGGGTCTGAGGACAGAAAAGATGACCGAAGTGAGTATGAGGAATACTGTTCCCTCTGTCATCGTCCGGCGAGCCGGTGCGGGCGGCTGATTCACGTGCCGAACAATATGAATATCTGTCAGGACTGCATGCAGAAGACGTTCGACAGTATGGCGAATATGGGGTTCCCGGGTTTTCAGGGAATGGATATCGATCTCGGCAGCTTGTTCGGAAATCCCGGCAATTTTGATGGCAGTAACCTTTTCGGGGGAGCCGGCGGCAGCAGGAATAGCGGAGATGGAAATAAATCTGGCAACCGCAGCGGGACAGGCAGTGCAGGCAACGGCGGTAAAGAGAATGGCGAAACCCCGGACGAAAATTCCGGGACGGATGACAACCGCCGTGTCAACAACAATGTCCGTATTCCGAATATCAGCTTTGTCAATATGTCTGACCTTCAGGGGCTTTTCGGTCACCAGCAGAAGGTGAAGGCAAAGCAGAAAAAGCCGGAGAAGAAGCCGGAAGCAGTATTGGACATCAAGCAGATTCCGGCACCGCACAAGATCAAGGCGAGCCTCGATGAGTATGTGGTAGGGCAGGAGTATGCGAAAAAAGTGATGTCCGTTGCGGTATATAACCACTATAAGCGTGTGGCGTCCCAGACGAACCTTGTGGACGATGGGATAGAGATTGAGAAGTCCAATATGCTCATGGTCGGACCGACGGGTTCCGGAAAAACCTATCTGGTGAAAACGCTGGCGAGACTGCTGAATGTGCCGTTGGCGATTGCGGATGCGACGTCTCTGACAGAGGCAGGATACATCGGCGATGATATTGAGAGCATTCTTTCGAAGCTTCTTGCCGCGGCGGACAATGATGTGGAACGGGCGGAGCATGGCATCGTATTTGTCGACGAGATTGATAAACTGGCCAGAAAGAAAAATGCGACGCAGCGCGATGTCAGCGGTGAATCCGTTCAACAGGGGATGCTGCGTCTGTTGGAAGGTTCTGAGGTGGAAGTGCCTGTCGGGGCGACAAATAAGAACGCCATGGTGCCGATGACTACGATCGATACAAAGAATATTCTTTTTATCTGCGGCGGCGCGTTTCCCGGACTGGAGGATATCATCAAAGAGCGTTTGAATGAACACGCGGCGATCGGTTTCCGTGCGGATCTGAAGGATAAGTATGATGAGGAGGAAAATATTTTGCGGCATGTCACCACGGAAGATGTCCGCAAATTCGGCATGATTCCGGAGTTTATCGGCCGTTTGCCGATCCTTTTCTCACTCGATGCTTTGACAGAGGATATGTTGGTACAGATTTTAAAAGAGCCGAAGAACGCCATCATTAAGCAGTATCAGAAGCTGCTGGCGATGGACGAGGTGCAGCTGGAGTTTGAGGAGGATGCCCTGCGGGCCATCGCAAAGAAGGCAAAAGAGAAAAAAGTGGGTGCCCGTGCGCTGCGCTCAATCATTGAAGAGTTTATGTTGGATATCATGTATGAGATACCGAAGGATGAAAACATCGGTAAAGTAACAATCACAAGGGAGTACATAGAAAAAACGGGTGGCCCGCTGATTCAGATGCGGGGCATCCCAAGCCTGGAGGACAAACAAAGTGGGAGTCAGAGTTGATGGAAGAACGTTTTATCTGGAGACGGCGAATACGCTTTACCAGATGAAGGCGGATGAGTATGGAGTTTTGAAACACCTGTGGTATGGTGCAAAAACCGGCCAGGACATGGAATATCTTCTGGATTACCCGGATGTGGGATTTTCCGGAAATATTTATGACGCGGAGAACAATCGAAACTATTCACTGGATACCCTGCCGCTTGAGTATGCGACGGAAGGAATTGGGGATTTTCGTATCCCGGCGGTAGGCGTGCGGTATCCGAACGGGGCTTCCGCCTTGGATTTGCGGTATGAGAGCTATCGGATTGAGCCCGGAAAGTACTCGATTCCGGGGCTACCGGCAGTTTACGCGGAAGAATATGAGGCGGAGACGGTGGCGATTACGTTAAAAGACACCGCCTCAGATATTCGCGTTGTTTTAAAATACGGTGTACTGCCGGCGTTTGACGTGATTACCCGCAGCGCCGTGATCATCAATGACGGCACACAGGCAGTCATGGTCAATAAGGCGCACAGTCTCTGTCTGGATATCCCGTACGGACACTGGGAATGGGTACATTTCCATGGGAGGTGGACGAAGGAGCGCGAGCCGGAGCGCAGGCCGCTTCTTCACGGAATCCAGCAGAGCTCCAGTAAAAGGGGCACCAGCAGCCACCAGCAGAATCCGGTGGTTTTGCTTTGCCGGGAGGGCTGCACGGAGACCAGCGGAACCTGTATCGGCGCGGTGCTGATGTACAGCGGCTGTTTTCAGACGCAGATCGAGTATGATCAGCTGAATCAGACCCGGGTGGTCATGGGGATGAATACACATACCTTCAGCTGGGAGCTGAAACCCGGGAACTCTTTTTACACGCCGGAGGTGATCCTGTCACAGTCTACCACCGGCTTTGAGACGCTGTCCCACCAGTTTCACCGGGTCATCCGGGAGCACGTCTGCCGGGGCAAGTATAAAATGATCGAACGGCCGGTGCTGATTAATAACTGGGAAGCGACCTATTTTGATTTTAATGAGGACAAACTGGTAGAGATCGCGAAGGGCGCGGCAGAACTCGGCGTGGATATGCTGGTTATGGATGATGGATGGTTCGGAAAGCGCGACAGCGACAGCAAGGGGCTGGGCGACTGGTACGTGAATCAGGAGAAGCTACCGAACGGTCTGGAGGGCCTGGTAAAGAAAGTCAATGATCTGGGATTGCAGTTCGGCATCTGGGTGGAGCCGGAGATGGTTTCTGAGGACAGTGACCTCTTCCGCGCGCATCCGGAGTGGGCGATTCAGATTCCCGGACGCAAGCCGACGCGGAGTCGTTTTCAGCTGGTGCTGGATATGAGCAGAAAGGATGTGCAGGATTACCTGTTTGACGCTTTGAGCCGTATCTTAAGTTCCGCGAACATTTCCTATGTGAAGTGGGATTTTAACCGCAGTGTCAGCGACTGGTATTCGGAGGCGCTGCCTGCTGCCCGGCAAAAGGAAATGTCCCACCGCTTTGTACTTGAACTCTATGATCTGCTGGAGCGTCTGACGTCGGCTTTCCCTAATGTGCTTTTTGAGGGGTGCTGCGGCGGAGGCGGAAGATTTGACGCCGGGATATTGTATTACTGTCCGCAGATCTGGTGCAGTGATGATACGGATGCTTTTGAACGGACGCAGATTCAGTACGGAACCTCATTTTTCTATCCGATTTCTGCCATGGGATCTCATGTATCGGCGGTGCCGAACCATCAGACCGGCCGCGTGACGCCGCTCAAATCCAGAGGAATTACGGCTATGTCGGGAAGCTTTGGATTTGAACTGGATTTAAATAAGTTGACAGATGAGGAAAAAGAGGAAGTCAAACTCCAGATCGCGCTGTTTAAAGAGTACGGGCCGCTGATTCACAACGGAAAATATTATCGCCTGAGCGATCCGTTCCGGGAAAAGTATGCAATCTGGGAGTATGTGTCTAGGGATGCGAAAAAGGTGCTTGTCCATGCGCTGATCTTCCGGACGGAGCCGAATATGCTTCGGTATCCGATTCGTTTGCGCGGTCTGGATCCGGATAAAAAGTACCGCCTGCGCGAGGACGGGGTGATCTATTCCGGGAATGCGCTGATGAACGGCGGAATTTTGATTCCGAAAGTATGGGGCGACTATGTGCCTGTGGAGATGTATCTGGAAGCGATTGATGCGTAAGAAGGAGATCATTTGGTCTGGATTTACATATAATAGAGTAAATAAATATAGGAATGCCGAGGGCCGGAAGAGGATAATACATAACCGGTTTTGATGACTTGGTTTATCTATATATGAGCTATCGGTATTTTCCTGAATGATATATGACGGATTCGAATTCTTTCCCCTGCCGCGATGCGATTTACTCTGATGACTATTATGATTTTATCATCGATTATTTTGCGGATTTCCCCATGGAGGAAGCGGCCTGTTTTCAGAAGGTGAGCAACCGATTTGATATAGCCTATTATCCTCGGTCGGAGATGCCGGATCTGAGTCCGGAGGAGTATCCTTATTCGTCGATTCCGAAGTGTTTTGCCCTGATGAATGAGACGGCGTTGGAGGACAGCGGCATTCTGCGGCTGCAGAATCCGGCGGGCCTGGATCTTACCGGGCAGGGGATTCTGGTTGGTTTTCTGGATACCGGAATCGAGTATACCCATCCGGCGTTCTATTATTCGGATGGGATGACGCGGATTGCCGCGATCTGGGATCAGACGGCGGAGGACGGCGTGCCGCCGGAAGGTTTTTCTTACGGCGCCTTTTATGACAGGGATGCGGTTAATGCGGCGCTTTTGTCGGAGAATCCATTGGAGGTTGTACCGGTTACGGATGAGCATGGGCACGGGACGTTTCTGGCAGGGGTTGCCTGCGGGAGCACAAATGCGGCGGCGGATTTTACCGGAGCCGCTCCACTGTCAGAAATTCTGGTGGTAAAATGTAAGGAAGCGAAGCCTTATCTGAGAGAGTATTATTATGTCCCGGATGGCGTGCCGGTGTTTCAGGAGAATGATCTGATGCTGGCACTGTCATGGCTGATCCGCATGGCGGAGAGGCTTCAGAAACCGCTGGTTATCTGCATCGGGATGGGGACTGCCATAGGCAGTCATGCCGGTGAGGATGCGATTTCGATTTTTTGTGATGAAATCGGGCGGCTTCGGCAGCAGTGTATTGTGACCTGTGCCGGAAATGAGGCAAACGCGCGTCATCATTATTATAAATCCGGCATGAGAGAAAACGAAACAGATGCGATTGAGATTTCGGTCGGAGATGGTGTGCCGGGTTTTTTTATGGAGTGCTGGGCGGCAGTGCCGGAGATTTACCGCGTGGCCATTGTGTCCCCGTCAGGAGAGCGGTTTGTGGGAAGCGGAAGCCTGATCGGCAGACAGACGCATGAATTTCTTTTTGAAAAGACGATGCTGACGGTGGATTATGCGGTGACGGGAGAAAACATGAGGAACCAGTTGATTCGGCTCGCCTTTTTTGCTCCTTATTCCGGAGTCTGGACGGTGCAGCTGACATCTGTGTTGGTTCTGGAGGGAGCTTTTCATTGCTGGCTGCCGTTAACGGATTTGCTAAAGGGAGAGGTTGTGTTTCTGCGGTCGGATCCGGATACGACGATTCTTTCGCCGGGAATGTCCGCAGCGGCGGTTTGTGTCGGTGCATATCAGACAAACGGTGATGCAATCTGGCCGGCTTCCGGAAGAGGATACAGTGTGTCCGGAACAGTAAAGCCGGATGTTCTTGCACCCGGAGTGAACGTATATGGACCGGGGCTTCGGGACAGTTATACCGTGCGGACAGGAACCAGTATCGGAGCAGCTGTGACTGCCGGTGCGTGTGCGCAGCTTTTCCAGTGGGGAATTCTGCAGCTGGGAGCCTCCTGGCTGAATTCTGTGAGTCTGTCAAATTTTCTGATCCGGGGCGCGCGGCGCAATGATGGGCGTGCATATCCGAATCATGCGTATGGGTATGGATTCTTGGATGCGTATGGGGCGCTTGAGGTGCTTCGGGTATGAGAAAGGTGCGGATAGGATTTTTTTGCTTTGCAACCGTTCGCTCGCGAAGTGTCGCAGGGCGACAATTTATTTGATAAAGAAAAAGAACAGCAGATAAATCTGCTGTCCTTTTCAAGGAGAAGGTATTTTTTACTATGGGGGTAGCAAAAAATTATAATGTATTGGGGGTTTACGTATATTATAATACCAGAAAATAAAAATAAGTGTTCACAATCATTTCATTTAAATAAAATATTTTTTGGCGATTTTGTCAATTACCGAACGGTAATTCCGGCGATTTCGAAACGATTTTTGTGGAATAATTACCAAAAACATACGACTTTGAGAAAGAGAGAATACTATGAAGAAGCAATTATATCTTGAATGCTATGCCGGAATCAGCGGTGATATGACAGTAGCAGCCCTGCTGGATTTGGGGGCAGATGAGAAAAGATTGCGCCGGGATCTTGAAAGCCTGAGACTGGATGGATATACGGTGGAGGTTTCCCGGGTAAAAAAGAGCGGACTGGATGTCTGTGATTTTGCGGTGAAGCTGGACGAAGCACATGAGAATCACGATCATGATATGCAGTATCTGCACGGAGAACTGCCGGAGCATGGGCACGCCCCTTCGCATGAACATCTGCATGATCATGACCATGGGCATATGCATCATCATGGACATTCCCACCGCGGGCTTCCGGAAATCAAGGGGATTATCGAACATTCTGCCATGACATCCCGAGCGAAAAAGACGGCTCTTCGGATTTTTGATATTCTGGCTCATGCGGAGGCGAAGGCACATGGTGTTCCATTGGAAGAAGTACATTTTCATGAGGTGGGAGCTGTCGATTCGGTTGTCGATATTGCGGCGGCAGCGATCTGTCTGGATGATCTGGGGATAGAGGATGTCATCGTGCCTGTCCTTTATGAGGGCAGAGGATATGTTCGGTGTCAGCACGGAGTCATTCCGGTTCCGGTCCCGGCTACGCTGAATATTGTTGCTGAGCATCATCTGCTTCTACATCAGACAGAGACCGAAGGAGAATTTGTGACGCCCACGGGAGCGGCGATCGCAGCGGCGATTCGTACCGGTGAGAGACTTCCGGATGCATATCGGGTGGAAAAAATCGGACTTGGCGGAGGCAAGCGAAACTATGAGCGGCCGAGCATCCTCCGTGCCATGCTGATTGCAACGGGGGAAGGAACCGGTTCTGAACAAAGCACATGCCTAAACGCTGGTCAATCTGACAGAATTATGAAAATGGAATGTAATATTGACGATTGCAGCGGAGAGGCTCTGGGATATGCGATGGAGCGGTTATTTCAGGCAGGAGCAAGGGATGTTTATTACACACCGATTTTTATGAAGAAAAACCGTCCTGCTTATTTGCTTACGCTGATTTGCGAGCCGGAATTGCAGAAAATCATGGAAAAAATCCTGTTTGCGGAGACAACAACAATCGGAATCAGGCGGCAATTGATGAACCGTACGATTTTGCCGCGGCAGAGCCGGGTGATGGAGACATCGTTCGGGAAAGTTGAAGTCAAAGTATTGGATACGGACGGTCAAAGCGAGTTTGTGCCGGAATTTGAGAGTGCGGCCCGTATTGCCAGAGAAGAAAATCTGCCGTTTCGGAAGGTATATCAGCAGATTATGAAGGAATTGTCTGAGAAATAGTGCCATCAGCTGTATGGTGTTTGATGTAAATGATTTGCCGAAACAGCTACGTCTGCGTATTTATAGTTTGCTGACAGCGATACCGTGTTTTTTGAAAAAAATCGCGGCCTGGCGGTCCCATTCATTTTCCAGTGATTTGTCCGGGGAAAAGATTTTGTAAGAGATGCCCGTTGTGCACACCAATGCGTCATTTTTATAATTAAGATTCAGAAACAGTCCGGTAATATCTTCGTTTTGGAAGCTGCTGCCGGACTGTTCAACTGTCTTTTTCTGATTCTGCGGAGAAAGCAGAAACTGGAACTGAAAGGCAGTCGGCTTTCGGTTTCCCCTGATCAGGTTCAGGCAGATTGGGCGGACAAAGGAAAAAGGAATGTAAGAAAGACCGGCCAGAGCGAACTTCTCCAGATCTTCTTCTGAAAAAAAAGATTCGGAGATCATGCCGTCGATGGCAGTGGTAAATGCAGCGGAAACGGAAGCTTCCTTCAGGAGAAAGCGATCAAACATATCCCCTTTCAACATCTCGTTCAGCAGCGGGCCGATATCTGTTATTTGCAGTGCTGTCATAAAAACTCCTGTTCACAAAAGAAATAATCTGTGGTATTATACATGATATATTGCAATTGCATGGGATCACAGGCAACCTATATGTGGGTAAACCCGGGTGGAAATCAGGTTCCTGATTTTAATTATAGAAGTATCCTCGTGGAAAAGCAATAGCCAAACATATTTGGGAGATACCAATTTTGCTTATAGATAGAAAAAAGAAAATAGGCCTGCTTATACTGGCAATGTCAGTCTTTTTGCCTTTATATGGGTGCGGCGGCGGAGCGGAGGATGCGGAGTCCGCATTGAGTTCTACGGTACAGAATGTTGTTGAGAATGTCTCAGAGTCTTTGTCCGAAGCTGGATTGTCCGGCGGAGAAAGTTCCGGAAGCGGCGGGCGCACAGTGGAAATCGAGAGTGTTTCAGAAGATAAATATGCCTGGCAGGTGTTGGATGACGAGGAGCAGACCGTTTATGATGAAATTGTCTATGCAATCTCGAACCGGGTAGAGGAACTGGAACTTTCCACTACAGATGTTGATGTAATGGGACGGGCATATCAGGCAGTCCGCTATGATTACTGTGAATTTTTCTGGCTGGATCAGCTGGCTTATGTGACAAACAGCAGAAACGGAGAAATTGTCTCGATTACGCTTACCCCCACGTATACGGTTACAGAAGAAGAGCAGGAAGCGCTGCAGGAACAGATTGATTCGGAAGCAACGCGGATGCTGGCGGATGCCCCTGTGGATGGCAGCGATTATGACAAAGCGCTCTATGTTTATGAGACGTTGATCCGTGAAGTCGATTATGTGACGGATTCAGAGAACAATCAGAACATCATCAGTGTGTTTATCAATCATGAGACGATTTGTCAGGGGTATGCTTATGCGACGCAGTATTTGTTGGAGCAGCTGGGTATTCCGTGTACGACGGTGATCGGCACGGCAAATGGCGCGGCACATGCCTGGAACCTGGTTGTCCTTGACGGAGAGTATTATTATATTGATACGACCTGGGGCAATGCCCGGTTCGTATATCTCAATGAAAATGGGGAAGACTTTTCCGCAGGAGATGCAGTCAGTACCGGGTATCTGAATTATGATTATTTTGGTGTGACGACGGAGACTCTTCTGATGACGCACGAGCCGGATTCGGAGATACCGCTGCCGGATTGTACAGCTACGGCGGATAATTATTATATTCATGAGGGGCTTTATGTCGAGGCCTGGGATGTTGACGTGATTGGAGGCATTATTCGGGACGCTTATGAGAGCGGACAGCAGGCGGCCCGCATTCGTTTTGTAAATGCAGAGATGTGTGAGCAGGCGCTGCAGTATTTCGTGGAAGACAGCAGGCTGTTTGATTATTGCAGCGGTTTAAAGTCCGTGCAGTATCTGGAGAATGCGGATTCTGCTGTTATGGTTATTCTGTTTACATAAATGAACGGATACCACATGATTAAGGAAACAAAAGGGTATGGTAATATGCTGCATTGGCTGCTGACCGGCTGCCCTTTTAAAATTACATAAGAGAATGGATATAAGATTATGGCTAAAATTAATTTATCACATAATTTACTCGGATGCAGGTTTGACAACTGGCTGCGCCTAAAGCGTACGAATCCCATTACGAATAAGACGCAGCAGCGTTTTATTACGGTGGTTACGTTTGTTCTGGGACTGCCGGCCCTGTTGGAGTGGCTGATTTTTTATATTCCGATTCACAGAACAAAAGTAAAGGAGGGACCGGTCTATATCGTGGGATACTGGCGGTCCGGTACTACTTTTTTGCAGAATCTCCTTACGCGGGATCCGCAGTTCGGTTGGTTTGATCCGGTCAAAACGATTACGTTTAATAACTGTATCCTCTTAAAGCACATGTTGGCCAGCATACAGAAGCGCCTGTTGAAGAATGCACGCCCTATGGATAACATGAATTATGAATTGGATCTTCCCATGGAGGAGGTTTTTGCGCAGGCGACGATTTCCACTCAGGCAATCAGCCATATGCTGGTTTTCCCGGATGGCGGCAGGGGTGCAAAGTATATTGAGACTGCTTTTATTGACGAGCAGGACGAAAAGCGCCAGCGGGAGTGGCGCAAGGCATATGATTATATTCTGAAGAAAGTGACCTGGCTGGATAAGGGAAAGCCGCTCCTTCTGAAAAGTCCGGAGAATACCTGCAGAATCGGGGAATTGAAGCGGTGTTATCCTGATGCAAAGTTTATCAATATTTACCGCAATCCATATAAGGTAATTATGTCCACGATCAACATGTTTACGAAAGAGATGGATTTGCTTTGCCTGAATACGCCGGCTCCCAGAGAAGTCATCGAGGATATTTCCATCAGTCTTTTTGAACGTATCTATAAAAAGGCGTTTGTCGAGCTGGACCGCATGTCTGCGGAGGATCGCATTGATATCAAATATGAAGATTTCTGCAAGGAACCGTTGACCTATGTGAAAAATATCTACGATCAGCTCGGCATTGGCGGATTCGAGGAGGCAAAGCCGTATTTTGAGGCATATCTGGAGAGCCAGAAGGATTATCAGAAGAATGTATTTTCTCTTGACCCTGTGCTGAGAGACAAGATTAACAGCAGGCTCGGATTTTATTTTGAGCAATACGGGTATGAGATGATAACAGAGTAGTTGCGGGAATTGTTGTGAAAGGAATCTGTCTCCCTGATTTTATAACAGGGAATCTCGCAACTGCCCGGAAGCAGTATTGAAAAAGGAGGTATCATATGGCAACAGAGACTAATGAGATGATCAGTGTGGAAGAGATGGGTGATCTTTGCAATAATATGGCTTTGCTGGAACAGGAATTGATGAAAAACCATGGCATTGATCCGAATTTATATATCGAATATGATGTAAAGCGCGGACTCCGTGACTCATCCGGAAAAGGCGTTCTGACGGGTTTGACGGAGATTTCCGATGCCTGCGCGTATAATCTGGTTCACGGACGCAGCATTCCGGCGGATGGTCAGCTGTATTATCAGGGCGTAAATGTAACGGATATTGTGAATGGGTTGGGCGGCCGGAAGTATGGTTTTGAGGAGGTTATCTACCTGTTGATGTTCGGAAAGCTGCCGAGTCAGCGTGAGCTGGACCTCTTTTTCCCGGTGATGGCTCAGATGGAAGATTTAAGCCAGCGGTTTGTCCGTGATGTAGTGATGAAGGCTTCGAATCCGAATATTATGAATGCGATGCAGAGATGTGTCCTGACATTGTATACATACGATAGGAACCCGGAAGATATTTCTCCGGGAAATGTGCTGCGGCAGACGATGGAGCTGACCGCAAAGCTGCCGCTGATTGCAATTTTTTCCTACCATTCATATCGTCATTTCCGGAAAGGTGAGACACTGTTCATTCGCAATCCGGAGAGGCATCTTTCCCTGGCGGAAAATTTCCTCCTTATGCTGCGTCCCAGCGGCAAATATACAGAGTTGGAGGCAAAGGTTCTGGATGTGGCGCTTATTCTCCATGCAGAGCACGGCGGCGGTAATAACTCTACTTTTACGACACATGTGGTGACCTCTACCGGGACGGACACGTATTCTTCTATCGCGGCTTCTCTGGGTTCGCTGAAGGGACCCCGGCACGGCGGAGCGAATCTGAAAGTGCAGTATATGTTTGCAGATATCATGGAGCATGTGGAGGATTGGACCGATGAAAAGGCGGTGAGTGAATATCTGGAGAAGATTCTGGACAAGAAGGCTTTTGACCATTCCGGCCTGATTTACGGTATGGGTCACGCGGTTTATACCCTTTCTGACCCCCGTGAAGTGATTCTTAAGAAGTATGCGAAAAAGCTGGCGGAAGAAAAGGATATGATGAAAGAGTTCGCTCTCTATGATCTGGTGGAGCGGCTGGCCGGCAGATTGATCATGGAACGGAGAAACATGCAGAAGAATGTCTGCGCGAATGTGGACTTTTACAGCGGTTTTGTGTACAGCATGCTCGGAATTCCGGAGGAACTGTTCACGCCGCTCTTTGCGATCGCGCGTATGCCCGGATGGAGTGCGCATCGGCTGGAAGAGCTGATCAATACCAGTAAGATTATCCGTCCGGCGTATAAATATGTCGGGGTGCATACAGGGTATATACCAATCGAGGAACGATAGCCTTTTCGTATATGAGGGGAGGACGCCCGAAAATGATTTCAACGAGGGCACATGAGAGCGCCCTCTTATGAAATATTTTCGGGCGCCCTCCCATTTACGGTATGAATTGATATAGTGAAAAAATTAGTGCAGGGATATGATTTTAGAAAAGAACAGAGAATAGGAGAATATGGATTATGAGTGAGTACAGAATAGATACGAAGTGTGTGCAGTCCGGCTACCGGCCGGGCAACGGGGAGCCGAGGCAGATCCCGATTATTCAGTCTACAACGTTTCGTTATGATACGAGCGAGGCGATGGGACGTCTGTTTGATCTGGAGGATGCCGGATATTTTTATACCAGACTGCAGAACCCGACAAATGACATGGTAGCCGCGAAGATCGCGGATATGGAGGGCGGTACGGCCGGAATGCTGACGTCATCCGGACAGGCGGCGAATTTCTTCGCACTTTTTAACATCTGTGAGTGCGGCAGTCATATTGTGGCTTCTTCTTCCATTTACGGCGGAACGTTCAACCTGATTTCCGTCACGATGGCGAAGATGGGGATTGAGGCGACGTTTGTGGCGCCGGATTGTTCTGAGGAGGAATTAAATGCGGCGTTTCGTGAGAATACGAGGGCTGTCTTCGGGGAGACGATTGCGAACCCGGCGCTGACGGTTCTGGATATTGAGAAGTTTGCGAAGGCAGCGCATGCGCATGGCGTGCCGCTGATTGTGGATAACACCTTCCCGACGCCGGTGCTGTGCCGGCCGATTGAGTGGGGCGCGGATATTGTGACACACTCTACGACGAAATACATGGACGGTCACGGCGTAGCGGTTGGCGGCGCGATCGTTGACGGCGGAAAGTTTGACTGGTTTGCCCATGCGGATAAATTCCCGGGGCTGACGACGCCGGACGAGTCTTACCACGGTGTGGTTTTCGCCGAGAGATTTGGGCTGGAGGGAGCTTTTATTACAAAATGTACGACGACGCTGATGCGCGATCTGGGAAGCATTCAGGCACCTCAGAATGCGTTTTACCTGAATCTGGGTCTGGAGTCCCTGCATGTGCGTATGCCACGCCATGTGGAGAATGCCCGTGCGGTTGCGGAGTATCTGCAGGCACAGCCGCAGGTTGCTTCCATAACCTGCCCGGAGTTGCCGGGGGATGCGTATTATGAGACCGCGCAGAAGTATCTGCCGGACGGCGGCTGCGGAGTGATTTCTTTTGAGCTGAAGGGCGGACGCCCGGCTGCGGAGAAGTTTATGATGGCACTGAAGCTGGCGGCGATCGAGACCCATGTGGCGGATGCGCGCACCTGCTGTCTGAATCCGGCGACATCCACGCATCGTCAGATGACCGATGAGCAGCTTGCGGAGGCGGGTATTCCGGCAGGGATGATCCGCATGTCCTGCGGATTAGAAGATAAGGAAGATTTGATCGCGGATGTGGCGCAGGCGCTGGCGGCGATCGGGTAAGACAGATATACAGAAAATTGAATCTACATCGAGAAAACCCTCAAAATAAGGACAAAAACGGCTTGATTTACCCTTATTTTGAGGGTATACTATTTGTTGGGGTTAAAAAATGCAAGAAGATTTTTAATAATAGCTTGTGATATGTAAACTAATTTAAAGGATGGATTAAAAGGAAAGAGATATTCATGAATCGGGAAGCGTATGTTTTGCCTGATGCGGTTACACCTGAGCAAATCAAGGCAATTCGAAAAAAATTAAAATTGACACAGGCCGGGTTTGCAGATTTCATTTGTGTATCAAAGAAAACCGTAGAGCGATGGGAAACGGGAAAAGAGTCAGTATCAGGACCCATCGTTCCATTGATTTCTATGCTGGGCGAATATCCGGACTTTGAACAGAAAATGAGGGTTCCGAAAAAGGAGTTCTCTTTGCGTTTGTGGTATATGTATCAAAATGAGGTTTGTACAATCATTGACGTAGAGGAACGTTTGCGTAAAGTAAAAATGTATAATTTTACAAATGATTTAATAAAGAGAGCTTTTGGGAGAGTGGAGGAGCCTTCTTTTGAGCAGTACGAGGAGTTCCTGGAGAGTCGGTGTTTTCCGCCGGAAAGAGATAAGATGAAATTGCAACTGGAGCACCTCGGTTTACCGTTTTATGATCCGATTCTGATAATCGAAAAGACACAGGGGCGGATGGCAGAGGATTTTTTTTGGATCAGGATTGAAAGATAGTTGCAACAGTATAAAGAGCGAATTTGTGATGCCTGTTGGCTGTTTTATAGATGATGATATTAAGTAATGTGCGGTAGGGGATTGCAATGGTCGAAGTATTTGAAAACGAAAGAATGGGTGAAAACCGTCAGTCTTCGAAAGGGAACCAATTGAAATGGAAAAACGGGAATCTCTGGTATAAAGCAGATTATACAGGATATGAGGGGCTGGCAGAATATATGGTATCGTCCCTGCTCGCGTATTCTGATTTGGGCAGAGAGGAATATATTGCTTACCGAACGGAAAAAATCAGATATCGGCAGGCAACATATCTGGGGTGCGTAAGTGAGAATTTTCTTCCGGAGGGCTGTCAGCTTCTGACGTTGGAGAGATTGTTTCACAATTGTTACGGAGAGAGTCTGGCTAAAAGGATTTACAATCTGACAGATGTAAAAGAAAGAGTACGATTTCTGGTGGATCAGACGGAGCGCATAACGGGACTGCATGATTTTGGAGTGTATATTTGTAAAATGCTTACGTTGGATGCGTTTTTTCTTAATGAAGATCGGCATACGCATAATATAGCTGTATTGATGGACGCAGCAGGCGATTTTCACTATTGTCCGTTTTTTGATCACGGAGCCGCTCTTCTTGCAGATACAACGATGGATTATCCTCTTACGGTTGATATGTATGATTGTATACAGAGTGTAAAAGCGAAGACTTTTTGCCGGGATTTTGAGGAACAGCTGGATGCTGCGGAAGAATTGTATGGACGGCATATACTTTTTTCTTTTACATGGAAAGATGTTGCCGACCTTTTGGAAAAAGAAAAATATTATTCGAAGGAAATTAAGGATCGTGTGGAACGTGTGCTGATGGAACAAAGGAGAAGATATTCGTACTTATTTTATCATGGGATTGCGGAAAACAAGTGGTAATGAACGAGCGGGAAGGACATCAGTTAAAAGAAATGACACTACAGGAGGAAAGCCGGCTTTCTTTTTACAGAAAAATTGCCGAGATCAGTACACATAAGAACGTTGTGCTTGTGCAGCATGCGGAGACGAAAAAGATTTATGTGAGGAAAGAATTGACTGTATATGACAAAAATATATATCAGGATTTACAGTCGACTGTTTCCCGATTTTTTCCTCATATATATGAATGTGTAGAATCCGACGGCAAGCTGGTGCTGATCGAGGAGTATATTCAGGGACAGTCTCTCGAAGAATATTTTGAAGAAAAGGGTGTGCTTTGTGAGAAAGAGGTGCGGCGTCTGGCTTCAGAAATCTGTGAAGCACTGCGCGCCCTTCATGAGCGCCCAGCGCCGGTGATTCACAGAGATTTAAAGCCGTCCAACATTCTGCTGACGCCGGAACGGCAGGTGAAGATCATCGATTTTAATATTGCCAGAAGCTATGATGACGGACAGGATAATGATACCGTAGTTATGGGAACCAGAAAATACGCGGCTCCGGAGCAGTACGGCTATGCTCAGACAGACGCGCGGACGGACATCTATGCGGTGGGCGTGCTGATGAATTACCTCCTGACCGGGAAGTATCCTTCGGAGGACATCTATGCGGGCAGCCTGAGTCCCGTGATTCGAAAGTGTATCGAGTTTGATCCGGACAGACGGTATCAGACTGCCGCCGGGCTGCAGAGAGATTTGTATGCAGCAGGTCGCGAGCAGAAGTCATCGACCTCAAACCGGGATACCTGCCAGGAGGAACAGCTGCAGAAAGATCGAGGCAGCTGTTTTGCGGAACGAAATCGAAATGATTATCCCGGAATGTCGGATAAGAGCAATCATATAAAGAAATCCATTTGGCGAAAAAGACATCCCCTCCTCCCGCCGGGATTTCGCACAGGCATCATCTGGAAAATGATTTTGTCTGCGTTTGTATATGTACAGATGTGGTATTTTGTCCTGACAACGGACTTTAACGATGGCAATGGAGTTCCCCTTTCCGGAAAACTGCTTCTGGCGAACCGAGCCAGCTTTATCGGCATGGGAATGCTGTGGATTCTGTTCTGGTTTAATTATCTGGATATTCATCGTTTCCTGCCGCTGATGAAAAAGAAGGGGCGGAGGATTTTCGGATATATACTATATACCTTTTTGATCATGTTTGTGATTGTGTCTGTATTGACCGGAGTGGAAAACGCTTTCTGAGCATATCTCTTTGCTGATGCAGCTTTGCAATGAGTTCAAAGCGGCGCCAGCCCGTTTGCTGTCAGGAATTCATTGACGGAAATCATGTCCGTGTATTCATGGTTGATGCAGATGATCAGCGCCGCGTCCAGATTTTCCGTGGGAGCAAGCGCAGGCTGTCCTGCCATAAAAAGCGCTCGATTGGTCTCTTTGACAGTCATTTTCATAGCAATGCAAAGCGGAATCAGCTTGTATTTGTCGGGATGCTTTTTCCGGCCGTTAAAAATCTGGTAGGAGTAATTTTTGTCGGTATTGGAACGCTTGATCACATCCGCAATGTGGAGTTCCGGATTCCTGGAAATGTAATCGTTCAGGTAGTCTGCCAGTGTGCGGAAGGTCTTGGCGGAAGCATGCCGTTCCATGAAGGCCTGAAAAGATTCCGGTTTGTCATCCATATTGTTTAGTTCATTTAAGAGATCTGTTGTTCGTTCATCATTCATGTATGTCTGTTCCGCTTCTTCTGATATTTGTCTTGATTCATAGTGAAATCCTGAATAAATACATAATAATGGTTTGATTTTAAAAAATCAACGTTTCCAGGCGGTATGAAAAGAGAAGTGTGCTGTCAGCACACCGCAGTCTTGCCTTTCTGTTTCGGCCAGTTTCTAAAGAAACGGACGTTTTTTCACAAAAAAGAACATTTGAATCCTCCTTTGATTGTACTAAGATAAATACAACCCAAAATATTTTATAAAAAGGAGGCAACTATGAAAGCAAAGAGAATTTTGGCACTGGCTCTTGCAGGAGCAATGGTATTCTCTCTGGCAGCATGCGGAAGCTCATCAAGTTCTTCTGACACGACGGAAGATACAGAGGAAAGCGCAGCGGCAGAGACAACGGAAGAGGCAGACGACACAGAGGAAGCGGAAGCTACTTCAAGCGATTTTGTATGGAACGAGCAGTATGAGGTATGGTGCATCCTGCCGACGACAGGTGTTCCGGGACTTCTGATTCATGCAGATTCCCTGGGCTATGTTATGGAGCAGTACGGATTTAATTATGTTGTAAAAGATGCCAGCACTTCTTCTGAGCTGCAGCTGATCGAGGATGCGATTGCAGCAGGCAACGTAGGAGCCCTGATGATCGCATCACAGGATACGGTTGCGATTGAGGATGCATGTGCGGATGCGGAAGCAGCAGGTATTGCAGTTGCAATGCTTGGTGCAGAGCCGGATTACACGATCGCCGGCTATATCGCAACGGCTTATTCGATCACCGGTATGGCTGCTGTTCAGGCTGCTGAGGACTGGGTAACGAACCGCATCGCAGAGGGCGGCGATATCCCCACACTCGATGATGGTACCTATGCGATTGCTCTTGATACCTACTATGGCATTAAGGATGGTGTGTATCGTTCCAACGCAATGTACGGCACCGCAGAAGAGTCTGAGATGTTTACGGTAGTTTCTTCTACACAGTCTTATGGTGACGCTGCTCAGACAGACGCATATAACAATGCTTCTTCCGTACTTGGCGCGAACCCGGATTGCCGTGTATTTATCGCATATGAGCCGGATGAGGCGATGGGTATTGCTCAGTACATTGAGACTTACGCAGCAGATAACGGACTTGATCTTGCAGACTTCTGTGTAATCCCCTGCTACTCTGTAGACGATACGTTCCTGGCTCTGTATGATGATGCTCTGGCAGATGCTTCTTCTACAGTAATCAAGGGTTATGCTACATATGGTGCTGAGCCCGATGCTGACCTTGCGGCAGAGTTTGAGGCGGCAGGTTATACGAATACAGGCATGACCTTCTCTGAGACCGGCAACAGACTGGCTTCTATTCTTCTCGGCGTAACAGGCTGCACGGATGATTATACATGGACATACGGAGATGCTTTCTATGATGATATTTCCGCAACCAACATTTATGATTATTCTTACAGCTGGGTACAGGGCGATGATAACCCGTGCACAGAGTACGAGACAGAATCAGCAATGTATGAATAAGATTTTCTATACCGAATAGAGATGAGTTCGGTTATAGATGTTGTGTGGCGCGGATTCAAAGTCCGCGCCACATATTTAAGAACAGGTAAAAGCATTTTAGGATAAGGAGAATGTTATGGAAGGAAAACAACCGGCATTATCATTAAAAGGGATTCGGAAAGTGTTTCCCGGTGTCGTCGCGCTGAATAACGTTTCCATAGACTTTTATCCCGGGGAAGTGCATGCGCTGATCGGAGAAAACGGGGCGGGGAAGTCCACTTTTATTAAGACGATCACCGGCGCGCATGCGCCGGACGGCGGCACCATTTCAATCGACGGGAAGACTTATGAAGCAATGACGCCTGCGATTGCAAGATCCCACGGAATAGAGTGTATTTATCAGGAATTCAATCTGATTGATATCCTGTCTGCAGCGGAAAATATCTATTATGGGGAAAAGACTACCGGCAGATTCGTCAATCAGAAGAAGATGAACGAGGGCGCAAAAAAAATATTCGATGACTTTGGGGTAGATATCAATCCGGCGACACTGGTAAGGGATCTTACGCCCGGACATATGCAGATCGTTGAGATTGCGAAGTCCGTTTCAAAGGAATGTAAAGTGTTGATCCTCGATGAGCCGACTGCTCCGCTTTCGGTGGCTGAGGTGGAGATTTTATTCCGTATCGTGAACCAGCTGCGGGATAAGGGCGTGGCAATCATTTTCATTTCCCACAGGCTGGATGAAGTGTTTGAGCTGACGGATCGGGTATCGATTCTCCGCGATGGTGAGTATATTACAACGCTCAAGACGAAAGAAACAAACCGGGCTGAACTGATCAAATATATGGTTGGCCGTGAGATGACAGCGACATTCCCGGAGCGCCATGCGAAGATCGGCGATGTTGCGCTGGAACTTAAGAATCTGACTGGAAATGGTGTAAAAAATATTTCTTTCAAAGCCCGCAAGGGAGAAGTCCTTGGCGTATCGGGACTGGTCGGAGCCGGACGTACTGAGATCATGAAGGTGGTTTATGGAGCTGAGAAAAAGCAGTGGGGTGAGGTTTACATAAACGGAAAACTCGCCAATATTAAAAACCCGAACGAGGCAATGCATAAGTATGGCGTCTGTCTGATTCCGGAGGACAGAAAGCGAGAGGGATGCTTCCTCTCAGAGACGATTTCGTGGAATATCGTGTACAATATTCTGGGGAAAATATCCAGAGGCGGTTTTATTAACGGTAAGAAAGAAGCGGAAATTGCCGATTATTACGGAAAGGCAATGCGAATCAAGGCGCCGAACCTTGATAAGACGAAGGTAATGACGCTGTCCGGCGGAAACCAGCAGAAAGTTGTTATCGGAAAGGCACTCGCGACGCAGTCAGAGATTGTCATCTTCGATGAGCCGACTCGAGGCATTGATGTCGGAGCAAAGTATGAGATTTATGAATTGATGAACCAGATGTGCGAGGATGGCAAGTGCGTGATTATGATCACGTCCGACATGGAGGAGCTGCTCGGAATGTCGGATCGGATTGTTGTATTCGGCGAAAGATGTCTTGCAGGGGAGCTTGAGAAGGAAGAGTTTAGTCAGGAAAAGATTCTTGATATGGCTTCCACCGGCGGTCCTGCGGGTGAATAAGCGGAGGTATAAAATTTATGAAGAAGAAATTTGATATGTCAGGGCTGCTCCAAAAGTACATGATGTATATTGTACTTATTGTGTTGTTGGTTATATTTGAGGTTCTGTGCAAAACAATGACCGGACGTGATTTCCTTTCCATGGCGAATATCATGAATATCCTGGGGAACTATTCCTACCAGATTATTGTCGGTATTGGCATTACCTTTATTATGCTGGGCGGCGCGATGGATTTATCCACCGGTTATATCCTGTCCAGTGTCGGTATTGCGATGTCGCTGGTTGATATTAATACCGGAAGTTGGATTCTGGCAATCGGTGTCGGTATCATTCTGGGTGTGGTTTTCTCCGGGTTTAACGGTGTTATGTATGCGTGGTTGAAAGTATTTCCGTTCATCATCACTCTTGCCATGCAGTATATCCTGAATGGTACGACGTATCTGCTGACCGGCGGTGCTCAGAAAACCTTCCGGGGATCAGAATTGTCCGGCGTGTACAAAGTTCTGGGCGGCTACAATATCCCGTTTATTGGCGGATCGAGCCTGAAATCCGGTGTCGTTGTAATGATAATCCTTGTTATTATCGGCTCTTTGATTTTGAACAAGACGCATTTCGGACGTAATGTCTACGCTCTCGGTTCCAATCCGGATGCGGTTGCCCTTTCCGGTGTCAGCGTGGCGAAAATGCGTATCGCAATCTTTGCACTGGCAGGTCTGTTCTTTGCACTGGCACAGATCGTAAATATCGGACGTATGGGAAGTGCTTCCCAGTCCATGGGTGTCGGCGATGAGTTCACGGTTATGGCCGGTGCGATGCTCGGCGGCATCAAAATGGGCGGCGGCGGCGGAAAGATGAACAACATGGTAGTCGGTGTACTCATTATCTCCGTGCTGAATCAGGGCTTTAACTTCCTGAACATCAATACATACTGGCAGTATGTTGCGCTTGGCTGTGTTCTTCTGTTTGCGGTTGCGCTTGATACTCTGCAGACGAGAGCTGTAATCAATGCGGCGAAGAAAGTCAGCGGCACGGCTCCGGCAGCATCCACACAGGCGTAAACAGTTACGAATGATTATCATCAGGCGGACATACCGGCTTGCCGCGCAGCAAATTCTGTTTTATAATGTGACGGTGGAGGCATCATGAGTATAACGCAGATTATAGACAGATATATTGAGGATATGCAGGCGCTGATATATGAAAAATATACCGCGCGGGATTCGGTAAGTACCTGGCTGGGTATGGGAAAAACGCAGAAAGCCCCCTGTCATGAGCAGCTGTATAAGGATATGGAGAAAGAAGTATCGCTGGTTGTGCAGCAGCTTGAGGATAAGCCGGATGAAGCGTCAGCGGCGTGTGCGGCGCGTGAGGTGATCCTGTATGGGCGCAGAGATTTTACCGGTGTGGAGGACAGTATTCGCCTGGGCTTGCTTTCTATTGAAGCATTGGCGATACCGTTACTTGATTACATGAGTACGGCAGACATATCTGCTCTCCGTGATGAGTATGCATCCGGATGTCCGCTAAAGGATATGCTGCCGCGGCAAAAGGAGTTGTATCGGCGTATGTGTGAGCTTTCCGGTGAGGAGGAAAAGAGACCGGTCCGGAAGCCCGGTTTCCTGCAGCGCTCTGGTCAGAAGCGTCGGAAATGATAAATTTAAGAATATTTGCAAACGGGCGGCTTTGGCCGCCCATTTGTCAATGTGAAAAAAGTTCAGTTTTTTCCCAGATCCGCGTTTTTGCGGTAAGCATCCATAATCGCTTCAATCGCGGCGGAACGGAATCCGTTGCGCTCCAGTGCGGCGACTCCGGCGATGGTGGAACCGGCTGGGGAGCAGACAGCGTCCTTTAATTCTCCCGGGTGCTGACCGGTCTCAAGGACCATAGCTGCCGAACCCATAACGGATTGTGCGGCGTAAGTGATGGCGTCCTGTCTGGGGATACCGGCCATGACAGCGCCGTCTGCTAAAGCTTCAATGAAGATATAGACGAAAGCCGGGGAGCAGCTGCTTACGGCGGAGAAAGCGTCCATCAGGTGCTCCGGCAAGCGCATGACGCGGCCGGCGCCGGAAAGGATATCCATGACCGTTTCCGCAGCCTCATCGGAGACATCGCTGCCGCATGCGAGGGCGATCATTCCCATCCCGATGGCAGCAGGGGTGTTCGGCATCAGCCGGATGAATGGAAGAGCCTGACAGGGACCGACCAGGCGGGCGCGAAGCGTCTCAAGTTTCATGCCTGCGGCGATGGAGATGAGAACTTTCAGCTCCCCTTTTTCTATGGCGGCATTTAATGTCGGGGAGATTTCTTCCAGCACGCTTCCGATCACCTGCGGTTTGACGCAGAGAAAGATATACTCGCCGAGTTCTACCGCCGCTGTGTTGTTTGCTGCGGTCTTGCAGCCCACCTCAGCGGCCAGTTCTTCTGCTTTATCCATATTGTAATCCGTGATATAAACCTGCCCGGATTTTAAAGAGCGGATCAGAGCGCCGCCCATGTTGCCGGTTCCGATAAAAGAGATTGTTTTGTTCATGTGAAAGTCCTCCTGTATATTGTGTGAAATGGTTTTTTTGATTTTCCTGAAACTTCTGTCGAATGCAAATCGTGATTTCGGCATGTGCCGATCCGGTATCGACTGCTTCCGTACTATCATAATCTCTTCTCCATAAAAAAGAAAGCGCAGATTTAAATTTTCGGGAACAATTTGTGAAGATTTGGTAAAATGGGGAATATTGCAGGGGAATCTATGTTATAATGCGGACATGAGACGCATGAATGCAGAAAGGACTATAAGTTGATGGCGGGTACGATCATATGCTTTGGCGATTCGAATACTTACGGATATGATCCGCGGTCATTCTTAGGCGGACGCTATGAAGAGGAAAAGCGCTGGCCGGAGATTTTGAACGCGAAGACGGAGTGGACCGTTCAAAATTTCGGAAAAAACGGGCGGTGTGTGCCGTATTTTCTACCGGAGATTACGTATGTCTGTAATCGGCTGGAAGAGTGGAAAAATGAGACGGCGCCGGTCTGGCTCTGGATTATGCTGGGAACGAACGATATCCTTCACAATCCGATGATGACGGCGGAATCGGTGACAGACCGGATGGAGCGGTTTTTGAAAAAGCTGCAGGAATGTGAGGAAGTCAAAGACGGATGGATCCGTCTGCGCCTGATCTCACCGGTGCACCTTCGGCGCGGCCAGTGGGTGGAGATTGACGAGCGGTGCCGGGAGTCGGAACGGCTGGATGATTGTTATCGGGAAATGGCAGAGCGGTTAGGCATTGCATTTACCTGCGCAGGCGACTGGGAGATTCCGGTACTTTTCGACGGCGTGCATTTCTCTGAGCAAGGAAATTATAAGTTCGCGGAGTGTGCGATGCGGGAGATGTTTGAATCAGATCAGGAAGAGGACAGATAATTTGAATCAGGACGTATTAAGAGGACTTACCGCACAGGAAGCGGCTGAGCAGGAGCGGCATGGCAATGTCAATGTGATGCCGGAGCATTCGGGAAAAAGTGTAAAACAGATTATCCTTGGGAATGTCGTTACTTATTTTAATGCGATTTTCTGTATGATTGCGGTACTTTTGATTATCGTAGGGTCTTATAACAGTCTTACGTTTCTTCCGCTGATTGTGGCGAACACGGTAATCGGTATCATTCAGCAGCTGCAGGCGAAAAAGGTATTGGATAAGCTGTCGCTTTTAGATGTCGCTTTTTATCGGGTGATTCGGGACGGAGAGGAGCGGGAGATTCCCTCTGACCGGTTGGTGCTGGGAGATGTGATCCGGCTTTCCGGCGGACAGCAGATTCCGGCGGACGCGCAGGTGGTTGCCGGGAAGGTTATGGTCAATGAGTCACTGCTTACCGGTGAGGCGGATGAGATTGAAAAGCCGGTCGGTGCGCAGCTGATGTCCGGCAGTTTTGTCGTTTCGGGCAATTGTTATGCCGAGCTGACAAGTGTGGGTGCGCATTCTTATGCGGCAAAGCTGACCGCAAAGGCGAAGGTGATCCGGGAGAAACCGTCTCAGATGATCGCGGATATTAATTTGATCGTCCGTATCGCCGGTATTTTGATTATTCCCATCGGCATCGGCCTGTTTTATCAGGGCATGTTTGTGAATGGAAATGATTTTTCGGAGGCGGTCGTCTCTATGGTGGGCGCTGTCATCGGGATGATTCCGGAAGGACTTTATCTGTTGGTGACGGTAGCGCTGGCTTTGAGTGCGATGCGTCTTGGGCAGCAGCATGTGCTGCTTCACGACATGCGCAGTACGGAGGCGCTGGCTCGCGTAGATGTCCTCTGTGTGGATAAGACCGGCACCATCACGGACAACCGGATGGAGGTTACTGCTGTATGCGCACCGATGGGATGTGATGAGGTTGCGTGTGCGGACGCGGAGGAGATTCTGGGAGCTTATGTCCATACGATTCAGGATTCCAATAGTACGGCGCAGGCTCTTTGCGAATACTATAAAGAGGGTCGGACACTGTCTGCCGTCTCTATGCAGCCCTTCAGCTCGAAAGAAAAATATTCAGAGATTGCAACTGCTGCGGAGGTTTACCGCCTGGGCGCGCCGGAGCTTCTTCTGGACGAGACGGCGCTTAAGGAAAACCAGGAGACTCTCCGTGAACATATGGAAAAAGGAGAGCGTTTGCTGGCTTTTGTCAGTATCCGCGGCGACACGGTAAAACCGCTGCTGTTTGTCTGCCTTGTAAATGGTCTTCGTCCGCACGTCAAAGAGACGTTTGCATATCTTGCCGAGCAGGAGATGTCGGTGAAAGTCATATCCGGTGATAATCCTGTGACTGTATCGCGGATTGCTGCGATGGTGGATATCCCGAATGCAGATCGGTATGTTGACGCTTCCACGCTGAAGACGAAAAGTGATTATATGGAGGCGGTACAGAAATATACGGTTTTCGGGCGGGTAAAGCCGGAGCAGAAAAAGCATCTGGTCGTTGCCCTTAAGAAAAGCGGACAGAAGGTTGCCATGACCGGCGACGGCGTAAATGATATCCTGGCTATGAAGGAAGCGGATTGCTCTATCGCCATGGGTGCCGGCAGCGACGCGGCCCGGCAGGCTGCGCAGGTCGTGTTGATGGATTCCGATTTTTCCCATATGCGAGAGATTATTTATGAGGGGCGGCGCAACATCAACAACATCACGCGTTCAGCTACGCTTTTCCTCTATAAAAACCTGTTCTCCATGCTGCTGGCGATTTTCTCCATTATCAATATGTTTACGTATCCGCTGCAGCCGACGCAGGTTTCGCTGATCTCCATGTTCAACATCGGGGTACCGGCGTTCCTTCTGGCGTTTGAGTCCAGTGAGAAGAAGCAGAACATCCGATTCCTGCTCGACGTTCTATTGCGGTCGCTGCCGGCGGCATTGACTTCATTTTTCTCCATTGCGGCCATGGTTATGCTGGGAAATGTGTTCAATCTGCCCGCGGAGGATGTAAGCGTCGCCAGTACATTCCTCCTGTCTGTCGTAGGTTTCCTGATCCTGTATCGGATCTGCGAGCCGCTGAATAAGTACCGCGCCTGCGTACTGTTTGGATGCATCGCGGCCATGATCTTCTTTGCACTGTTTTTCAATGAGCTTTTTGCGATCAGCGGAATCTCCATGAGATGTGCCCTGCTGGCGGCGGTTTTCGCTTTTGAAGAGGAGTCCGTGATGCGTCATTTGACGAAATGGTTTGAGTTTTTGCGGAGAAGGGCGCAGAAGAGGTAAGGGTTTAAGACGCTTTTCCTGTTTTTTTGTGTGGATTTTCAGTCATTTTATTACTTGATATGAAAAGTATTTCTGGGGTACAATAGGAAAGACGAAGAGGTTGCACCGATGATGGTTGCGCCTCTTTTTTCGATTTAGGAAACAATTCTGTTGAAGAATGCGGAAATACATAAGCATACGGAGGAAAAAATGAATCTGTTGGATATTATAGGGCCGGTAATGGTAGGGCCTTCAAGCTCTCACACGGCGGGTGCGGTAAAAATCGGACGGGCCAGCCGAAAACTTCTGGCGGAGGAAGTGGCGAATGCGGAGATATTTTTTCATGGTTCGTTTCTGGCGACCGGAAAGGGGCATGGCACCGATAAAGCGCTGATTGCCGGACTTCTCGGAATGGAGGTGGATGACCCTGATATTCCGAACAGTTATGTGCTGGCAAAGGAGAGAGGTTTGAATTTTACTTTTGCCGGTATTGACCTTGGGGACGTACATCCCAATTCGGTAAAAATGAACCTGACCGGGGTGACAGGGAGAAATCTGGAAATTGTGGCTTCATCGACGGGCGGGGGTCAGATTCTGATCTGCGAACTGGATGGGCTGACGGTGAATTTCAGCGGCGAATATCCCACACTGATTGTACACAATCTGGATCAGCCGGGGCATGTGACGGAGGTAACGTCTATGCTGGCGCACAAATCCGTTAATATCGCAACAATACAGCTTTACCGTGAGAGCCGCGGCGGGAATGCGGTTATGGTTCTGGAGTGTGACCAGGAAATCCCGAAGGCGTCCGTAAAGTGGCTGGAACATCTGGAAGGGGTTCTGAAGGTGACGTACTATAGCCTGGCGGAGTAGGCGATTACGGAAGAATTTCGCAATCAGGAATTTGTTATAAGACCGGAAAGGAGTGCGAATATGTACACATCTCTGGAAGAGTTATGTGAGATGGAAAGAAAAACAAAGAGATCGTTCTGGAAGCTTGTTCAGGAAGACGACTGCAGGGAGCGCGCGATTACGGAGGAGGAATCCTTTGCACAGATGCGCGCCATGTATCAGGCAATGCATCAGGCGGATGAACAGTATGACGGAACCTTGCATTCCGCCAGCGGTCTGGTAGGAACGGAGGGTGCCAAAATGGCGGCTGCCCGAAAAGAGGGAAAGCTTCTCTGCGGAGATTTTATCGGAAAAGTGATGGAGAAGGCGTTAAAAACCAGTGAATCCAATGCCTGTATGAAGCGCATCGTGGCGGCGCCGACCGCGGGTTCCTGCGGCGTGGTACCTGCTGTGTTCCTGACGATGCAGGAGGAGATGGAGTTTACAGAAGATGTGATGGTGGAGGCGCTATATGTTGCGGCTGGCATCGGCGGCGTGATTGCGAGCCGTGCGTTTTTGTCGGGAGCAGCCGGCGGATGTCAGGCGGAGGTCGGTTCCGCTTCCGCAATGGCAGCCGGAGGAGCCGTTTATCTGCAGGGTGGCAGTGCGGGCGAGATCGTGAATGCCGCGGCGCTGGCATTGAAGAATCTGCTCGGTCTCGCGTGTGATCCGGTGGCGGGGCTTGTGGAAGTACCCTGCGTGAAGCGAAATGTACTGGGAGCGGTCAATGCAATGACTTCAGCTGATATGACGATGGCAGGAATCTGTACGAAAATACCACCGGATGAAGTGATTGATGCAATGCGCAGTATCGGCAGGAGCATGCATGAAGATATCCGGGAAACCGGAAAGGGCGGTCTGGCGGGGACTTCGACCGGGACTTGGATCCGGGAAAGGATGAGCGGAGAGATGTAAATTCGGGAACAGAAAGAATGACTGCATTTGTGTATGCAGGGCTGCCATAGGCTAATAATGAGCTGGCATAATCGTTTGGGAGGAAAACGATGGGAACTACAACGTCGAATGAGAACAGATTTTCAGATGATAAAGCAGCGAGTGAAAAAATGTCTGCTGCTTCGGATATATATGAGGCAGATGCCGTAATTGTCGGCGCCGGTGCGGCCGGCCTGATGGCCGCGTATTTCCTGTGCCGAAATGGCCGGAAGGTAATTGTTTTGGAAAAGGGCGTTTCCGCTGCTGTTTCAAATTTTGCCCGATGCGGAGGACCCGCTGCCTGTGAGACCAGACTGCAGGAGGAAACGGGTGCGGAGGTTACGCTTGAACGGATGTATCGACATATGTACGAATATTCCCGTGGGAGTGTAAACGGAAAATTACTCAGGAGTGTGCTCGCCTGCACGGGAACAGCAGTCAATGCGATGCTTGATCTGGGCATTGGTATGTCTCTGATGGAAGATACGTATGGGGTCGGGTTTCGCGGCCGCCATTTTTTCGAAGCGAGCGGATTAAACCGGACACGGCCGATTGTGTCTGCTGTCGAGAAAAACGGAGGCGTTTTTCTGTATAAGACGGAGGGAAAGGAAGTTGTTTTGTCAGAGACGGGCTGCGTGGCCGGTCTTAGAGTTTTGCGGAGGACCGGAGAAGAGATTTTTATCCGAACCCGGAGCGTTCTTGTCTGTACGGGAGGGTTTTTGGGCAGCAGCGAGATGCAGATGGAACATTTTAATACGAAGGTTTTTCCGCTGGGTAATACGCTGAGCGACGGCAGCGGAATCCGTATGGTTCAGGCGGCAGGCGGAACAATGGACCGTAATTTCGCAGTCGCCGGTAATGAGTGCGGTGCAGTATCTGCGGCCACGGCGGGATGGCCGTTTACCGCTGCGTGGAAAAACAGGAACGAACATTACGGTTACTGGCTGTTTGGCGGCCTTTTTGTTGACCGGAACGGGGAGCGTTTTATCGATGAAGGGGAAATTGCCCGGTATCCTCTGGCTGTCGGCGGGGAGGCTCTGACCCGGGTCGGGAAAGCGTATGCAATCATGGATTCATGTTATTATAACGCATGCTATACGGAGGGAATCAGATCGTATCTGGGATTTCCGGAAGAATGGACATCTGGGGAATCGGCGGAGTATTATAATCCGACTCCGGGAAATCAGGCGATGCATCTGGAAAAGGCGATCGCAGAGGGTTGGGCCTGCAGGGCAGATACGATGGATGAGCTGGTTGATTATTTCGGACTGGTTCACCTGAACGCGACAGTCGAGAAGTATAATCAGTATTGTACATATGGCGCGGATGGGGAGTTTGGCAAGGATGCCTGTTTCTTAAAACCGGTGACAATTCCGCCGTTTTACGCTTTTGAATATGTTCCGAGCGGTTGGTGTACATTGGGAGGCTTGAAGACAGACAGTCATTTGCGTGCGGTAAAGGCGGACAATGAACCGATTCCCGGGCTGTATGCCGCGGGCAATGATATCGGAAGTATGTACAGTGTTCCGTATTATGACAATGAAGGAGCCAGTGTCGGACTGGCGCTCGGTTCCGGTGTGCTGGCTGCGAGGGAGATGTCAGAGTACCTGAAGAAATAGTAACGGGAAATAAAGAGAAAACGACAAGGAAGTCATTGATAGTTCAGTGGCTTCTTTTTTTGTAAATTGTCAACAATCCGTTCGTTCTTTGTCATCGTTTTCAAAATGGCCGAATGATAAAATCGATAGCATCAAAAGTATTTGGCATACCGGTTGAACAGGTACTTTTGAGAAAGGTAAAAAGATATTACAAACCTGTGGTTATGACAAAAAGATGGCAATTATGCCAGACAGACAAGACGGGAGGAATGATTACATGAAAAAGAAAATTCTGGCGATGACATTGATTGCAGTATGCGCCACCGCCCTTTGGGGCTGCAGCAATACCGATACAGGAAGTGATTCAACATCTGCTGCTGCCGCATCGGAGGCCGAGACGGATGAAACTGCTTCCGACGGGACAGTGAAAATGACAGTCGGGGCAGTGGTGGAACAAACCAGTCTGGATCCTGCACAGATTTCTGATTTCGGATCCTATCAGGTTACGGCACAGATCTGTGACCAGATTTTGGGCGTGGATAAGGACGGAAATGTAGTGGATGGACTGGTTTCGTGTGAGACGGAAGACTATATGACGTATACCCTGAAAGTGAAGGAAGGTGTGCTTTTTTCAGATGGTACGGAGTTAACCGCGGAGGATGTGGCTTTTTCCATTGAACATCTGATGGATCTGGAAACGGCGTCCAGTTATGCGGCGCTTTTTGCAAGCGTAGAGTCTGTGGAAGCGACAGATACTTATGAAGTAACCATTACGCTTTCACAGCCGGATACCGCATTCGAAATCAGCCTGACGTACTGCTATGTATTCAGCAAGGCGGCTTATGAGGAGGCCGGAGATGCGTTTGGAAGCGCGGAAGGCGGAGTGATCGGAACCGGAGCCTATCAGTTAGAAGCCTGGGATCAGGGCGTAAGCACGACTCTGGTGAAGAACGAGTATTATGACGGCATTGACAATGTGGATATTGATGAAGTGGAAGTGATGTATTTTTCTGATACCAGCTCCCTGCTTCTGGCTCTCAAATCCGGTCAGGTGGATTTCTGGATTGAACCGGATTCCGGCATGAACGGTGATATTTCGGCACTGGATAATGTTACCCTGAATATGGTGGAAGACCGGACTACCGCAACTCAGCTGGTGTGCTTTAACACAGAAACCGGACCGTTTTCAGATGTGAATGTACGAAAGGCAGTTTCTGCAATGCTGGATACTTCCGTTATGATGGAAAGCCAATACGGAGAAGGTTATTATACGGAAGCGGCAAATCTGCTGGTTTCTCCCGGCTCTTACGGATACGCGGAAGACGGGCTGGCTGAATTGGCGGCTGAGACTACCGGGTATGAGTATGATGTGGAAGCCGCACAGGAATATCTGGCACAGTCTGATTACCCGGATGGTTTTTCCTGTAATGTGATGTGCTGGGGTGATTCGGCCAGCTACAATATGTGCATTGCCATTCAGGACGCGCTGAAGGCCTTGAATATTGAAGTGGAAGTGGTGCAGCAGACGGCAGAGGAGGCAGTTGCCGCAAGCTATGGGTTCTCTACGGATGAAAATGGTTACCGGACTTATGATATGTTTGTATGTCTCTGGTCCTCCAGCTATAATGAGCCGCTTGATTTTTATGAACCGCTTGTTGCTACTTCAAGCTGCGGGATGGGCGGATGCAATATTGCGTGCTATTCCAATACTGCGGTGGACGAACTGCTTGCAGCGGCAAAGATGGAGGCGGATGAGAGTGTAAAGGCTGAGGAAGTCACGGAGATGTGCAGCCTGGTTATGGATGATGCTCCGTATCTGATTGTCGGATATAAAAACGTGACGCTGGCTTTAAACAACCGGTTCGTTTATGAGGATTTCTCCGCATCGTGGGTCAGCAATTTATCCTATGCGGAAATTGAACTGGCAGAGTAAGCACTGTCATGAAAGCCGGTGCAGGCTGCAGGAAGGGCCTGCCCGGCAAACTGATTTGAGATAATAAAACAATCGGAAAGGAACTGCATAATGGAGAAAGCATCACTGATTTTAAAAAACGGCGATATCAAAACCTGTGATTTGAGCGGGAAGCTGATTGAGTATGAGGCGATGGCTGTTGCGGGAGAGAAAATCCTTGCAGTGGGTTCGACACAGGATATAGAAAAATACGCAGATCCTGAAACGGAGATTCTGGATCTTCATGGAAAAACCGTGTTTCCGGGACTCTGCGACGCGCATCTTCACGCCTCCAGCACACGGGAGATTCTCGGGAAATACAACCTCTATGCTACCGTAGAGGAAGAGCATACCCGGGCCGAGACAATTGAGATTGTGCAGGATACGATCCGGAAGTTTATGGAAACGGAAGACATCTCCAGAGGAATCCGGCTGACCGGATGGAATCCGGTTGTATTCTGTAACAGCGCGGAGGGGTTTCCCACCGCGAAAGATCTGGATGAAGCGTGCGATGAGGTTCCGGTGGTGCTTCGCTCTGTCTGCCAGCATTATATCTGGCTGAATTCGTGTGCGTTGGAAAAGGCCGGCATCGGTAAGGGTTTTCCGGATATAAAGGATGGCGTGGTTTACCGTGATGACGAAGGCGTGCCGACCGGGATTTTTCAGGAGATTTCCGCGGTAAACTACATTAAGGAGATCCTGCCGGAGGCCGACCATACGGTGGAGGAATATAAGGAGAGCATTCTGCAGTTTCAGAATATGTTTGCGCTGCCTATGGGCATCACTATGATCTGTGACGCGCTGGCGACGCCGAACGCAATGGAAGCCTACCGGGAGCTGGCGTTGTCCGGGGAACTTAAAGTTCGGGTCAGCGGCGTCTACTCTTTTACACCGGATCGTCTGGACGAGATCCTGAAGACGGTGATTGAACGGAAAAACAGCGGAGTGGATACGGCTGGGGATATGTATCATGTTCCCACCGCGAAATTTTTTGAGGATGGCGTGGAGTTTATGTTTTACATGCGGGAGCCCTTTGAGGCGGATGCTTTGAAAAAAGCGGGATATCCGTCGGACTACCGCGGTGTTCCTCAGTGGAGACCTGAGAAACTGAAGGAATTGTTTACCGCACTTGACCGGGAAGGTTTTCAGATTCATGTCCACGCGATGGGAGACGGGGCGGCCCGTGATACGCTGGACGCAATAGAGTATGCGAGAGAAAAAAATCCCGGCGCGGATCATCGCCACGCCATCGCTCATGTCATGAATATCAGTGATGCGGACATCGAACGGATGGCTGCCCTGCATGTGATCGGATCCGTCCAGCCCTGCTGGGGAATTTTTGACAGCTTCGAGCAGGGAAACATTTCGCTGATGGGTGAAAAGCGGATTGAGGAGGGGTATCCGTATGGGAAATTATATCGCCGCGGCGTTCGTCTGGCGTCGGGCACGGATTTCCCGATTGTTCCGATTTTAAATCCTTATCAGGGGATGCAGATCGGGATGACGCGGCAGGTGCCGAAGACGCATCCGGATTATGAAGAATATCATGATTGTATCCGGGGCGGGGAGGAATGCCGGGTCGATTTTGCGGGGATGCTGGCCAGTTACACCGTCAACGGGGCGTATGAAATGTTTTATGAGGATATTACCGGAAGTCTGGAAGCAGGGAAATCCGCGGATTTTGTCATACTTCCCACTGCGATTTCTGAGGTGGATGTCTATGATTACGAGTTTATCCGCCCGGAATCTGTGTATTTTAAAGGGAAAAAAGTGATCGGATAAACGTCATCTGCTTTTGTGCAAGGTGATTGAGGACAGAAAAATATTTTTGACAGGAGGGGATGACGTGAAGAATAATCTGCTCTACATACTGAAAAAATTCCTGATCATGATTCTGATTATGTTTCTGGCGTCTTTTCTCATATTTGTCGCTATGCGGCTGAATAATGTCGATGAGGTTTCGCTGGTGGGTTCCGCGAAGCGGATGACGGAGGAGAACCGGATTGCGCTGACGGAGGAATATAATCTGGATAAACCGCTTGTGCAGCGATATTTTCTATGGCTGGGCGACGCTTTGCACGGCGACTTTGGCGTAGATTATGAGACAAAGACGGATGTGAAGGCGATTGTGGCATCGAAAATCCCGATTACGGCAGGACTTGTAATCATGAGTATGGTAATCAGTATTGTTGTTGCAATTCCGTTGGGTATTCTCTGCGCGGTAAAGAGGAACAGCCGGACAGATACGCTGCTGTCGACAGTTATGCTGATACTGACGTCCATTCCGAGTTTTCTGGCAGGGCTGATTGTTCTTGTGATCATTACCGTCGCGGTTCCGGGATATCAGATTGTGGGAACTTATTCCAACCTGTCGGAATATTTTGCGCGAATCTCGGTGCCGTCCGTTGTGCTGGCGCTCGGATTGCTGGCGTCTTTTGCACGGATTACCCGCAGCAGTATGATTGAGCAGCTGAAGTCGGAGTATGTGACCGCGGCGGAGGCGAAAGGCATGGGACGGCTGAATGTGGTTATAACGCATGCGTTCCACAACGGATGTCTGCCGGTACTGACAACGATTTCACTGACGGTGGGTCTGATGATTTCCGGAACGGTGATGATTGAGGAAGTGTTTACGCTGCCAGGGATCGGCAGCTGCCTGGTGGACGCGGTCCAGACATATAACTATCCGTTGGTACAGTTCCTTACGCTGATTATGCTCGGAGTATTTCTGCTGATCAGTTTTCTGGTGGATATTATTTATTCCATCGTAGACCCTCGAATTACAAGGCGGTAACGTTATGAAGAAAAGTAAATTTCGTGAAATTTTTACGATACCGATGATTGTGACACTTGCGATCCTGATAGCTATTATCCTGATGTCTCTTCTGGCGCCGGTTCTCACAAAATACGACCCTGACGCCGTGGATCTGATGAATATACATCTGAGACCGAGTGCTGCGCACCTTCTCGGCACCGATGATCTGGGGAGGGATCAGTTCACGCGTCTTCTCTATGGCGGGCGGACGTCGCTGTTGAACGCATTGCTGGTTATGCTGCTGGCTATGGTAGTCGGGATCCCCATGGGGCTGCTTTGCGGTTTTTACGGCGGATGGATTGATACACTGTGGATGCGGATCTGTGACCTGATTCTGGCGTTTCCCGGACTCCTTCTGGCATTTATTCTGGTCATTATTTTAGGACGGGGCGGATATGTGGCGGTTGTCGCGATCGCAATCATGTACATTCCCGGAACCTCGAAGCTGGCCCGCTCTTTAATCCTGACGGAAAAGACAAAAGGGTATGTGGAGACCTGCCGATCAGTATGTTTTTCTGACAGGCGGATTATTTTCCGACATATTCTGCCGAATTGCATTCCGACGATGGTGGCGGAGCTGGCATTGGATTTCGGCTATGCGATTACCACATTGACATCGCTGAGTTTTCTGGGGTTAGGCGTGCAGGCGCCGAAAGCCGACTGGGGATGTATGCTCAGCGATGCACTTTCATCTATCTTCAGCTATCCGAATCTGATTCTGGGTCCGGCGGTGGTGATTGTCCTGATCACCGTTTCGCTGAATATTTTAAGCGACGGGATTTTGCGGTATCTGGATCCGGATCAGAGAAAAGTCCCCTCCATCAAAAAATATCTGAAGAGACTTCGGTCGGAATAGAAAGGCGGGTTTGGATATGAGTGAAAAAATTCTGGAGATACAGAATCTGAAAATGGATCTGATGTCAACCCGCGGAATTGTACATACTGTGCGCGGCGTGGATCTGACAATTCACGAGGGCGAAATCCACGGGATTGTCGGGGAGAGCGGATGCGGGAAAAGTATGATGGTGAAGTCGATCATGCGCCTTCACGATGAAAGCCGCTGCCTTTACAGCGGAGAAATCCTGCTTCACGGAAATGACATTTTAGAGTTTAACCGGAAAGAGATTATGGATATGAGGGGAAAGGAGATCTCCATGATCTTTCAGGATCCGATGAATTCTCTTGACCCGATTATGAAGGCAGGAAAGCAGATCGCTGAGATGCTTCGCAAAAAAGAGGGGCTTCGTAAGGCGGAGGCGTGGGCGCGGGCGAAAGTGCTGATGGAGCAGGTTGGACTCGACCCGGTGGATCAGCGGATGGAGCAGTATCCGTTTGAGATGAGCGGCGGCATGCTTCAGCGGGTAATGATCGCGATTGCCATGGCCTGCAGGCCAAAGCTTCTGATTGCGGACGAACCGACGACAGCATTGGATGTGACCATACAGAAACAGATTTTAAATCTGATGCTGCGAATTCGTGAAAAGTATAACATGGCGATTATTATCGTGACGCATAACCTTGGCGTTGTAGCTGAAATCTGTGACAGGGTATCCGTTATGTATGCCGGGGAGATCGTGGAGACCGCGGACGTCAGAGAACTTTTTGATCATCCGGTGCATCCCTATACGGAAGCGCTGATGCGAAGCCGGCCGTCAGGCAGTAAAAAAGGAGAGCGGATGACGACGATTCCCGGGGAACCGCCAAAGCTTTCCGAGAAAATCAGCGGATGCGCGTTTGCACCCCGGTGTCCGTACGCGGATGAGGATTGTAAAAAAAGCGCGCCGGAACTTACCGGAGTCGGCGATCAGCATCTGGCGGCTTATTTTAAGACAGCACGGAGGAAATGACGGATGGCGTTAGAAAAAGAAATCATCATTGAAGCGCGGGATATAAGGAAATATTTTTTCCTTGGAAAAGATCGGATAACGAAGGAGGAACAGTACCTTCACGCTGTAGATCATGTGAGTCTTACGATTCACAGGGGAGAGATCTACGGGGTTGTGGGAGAGAGCGGTTCCGGGAAGTCCACATTGGGTCGGTGTCTGCTGAAATTGCTGGATATTGATGATGGCGTCATCACTTTTAAAGGACAGCGTATCGATGATATTCCCACGCGGAAACTGATGAATTTACGAAAGAATATGCAGATGGTTTTCCAGAACCCGTTTTCATCCTTTAATCCCCGGCAGCGCCTCGGCGACGCGGTGATGGAGATTGCGAATGTGCATATCAGGGATAAAACGCGCAGGGAAAAGAGGGAACGGCTGGAAGAACTCCTGGAGCAGGTAAACCTGCCGAAAAACATTATCAACCGTTATCCGCGGGAACTTTCAGGCGGGCAGCTGCAGCGGTTTGCAATTTTGCGGGCGCTGTATCTGAATCCGGAATTTATCATTGCAGATGAAGCGGTATCGGCGCTGGACGTGTCGGTTCAGGCGCAGATCCTGAATCTGCTGATGGATTTGCGGGATAATCTGGATTTAACGATTCTGTTTATTTCCCATGAGTTGACGGTTGTGGAGCATGTGTGTGATAAAGTTCTGGTTCTGTATCTCGGAGCGGTGATGGAAAACGCGCCGGCAGATAAGCTTTTTTCCAATGTCCTCCACCCCTATTCGCTGGCTCTTCTGGCTTCAAAACCGAAGGAACATCCGGCGGAGGCGGACAGCCGTCTGGTTCTGGAGGGAACAGCATCCGGCGCAGTCAATGTGCCGCAGGGATGCCGCTTCTGTGAAAGGTGTTTTAAAGTAAAACGAGGGGTCTGTGATCAGATAACGCCGGAGCTGAGGGAAGCGGAGCCGGAGCATTTTGTAGCCTGCCATTTCCCATTGACGGAAGAAGAACGGCGGAAAGTATATGAATTGATATAAGGAGTGTTATCATGAAAAAATTAGAAATTATTACCCGTCCGGAGAATCTTGACCCGGTGAAAAAAATTCTGGCGAAATATGAATATTCCGGTTTGTCTGTCTCCGCAATCATGGGATGCGGACATCAGCGTGGGATTGTCGAAGAGTTTGCGCAGTTGAATGAGAATATGAACCTGCTTCCGAAGATCAATATCATGTCTGTAATCTGGGATGAAGATCTCGAGGATATCATCGCGGATATTCAGGAGACCATCAGTACGAATACGGTTGGCGACGGAAAAATTTTTGTGTCTACCGTGGATGATGTGATCCGGATCCGTAACAGGGAGCGCGGGGAAAAGATCTTGTGATACAGAGGGAGATATCGGCAATGGAAATTTATATTCGCGAAAAAACGGCAGGAGCCCCCGACACAGGCAGAATACCTTTGACAATCTATGAGAATGAATTCGTATCTGTCATCGGGGGAGTATATGAGATCACGTTTGAATCCGATAAAATCGCTTTCTATGATACCGGGAACCTGGTTTTGCGGGAATCTGTTGAAAAAAATGTGTCTCACGGAGAGACGGGCTCCTTTCTCTCAGGAGATCGAAAAATTATTCATAAACGTCATGTGGCAGAGATTATGAAACAGGTCAGACTGGAGGGAGTCGGTGTGAAGCGCCTGCGGGAGCTTTCGTCTTTTGAAATCTTTAAGACCGAAGTCGCGCATTTGCTAATGTCTGCACCGGAGGTCATTGTTTTTCAAAATCCGTTTAAAAATCTGGATCTGGATGAGCGGACGAGAATTGTTTATGAAATGGCAAAGTTGAGTGTGTGAATTTATTTCTGTAAATATATCAGATCTTCTATGATAAGTTG
>JAJPZY010000020.1 GCA_021204085.1 Clostridiales bacterium
TATCATAGAAGACCTAACATTTAAACTTTTACAGACTTTTTTTCATACTCCCATAGAATCGGCTTCCGCCCGATCTCCGAGGATCCGTTACCGGTCTCGCGAACAAGCTTCCTTTCAATCAGACTCTGCACAATCGCGGAAACAGTTGCCTTGGAAAAATGCAGTTGTTTTGCCAGATCCGCGCGGGATAAGGCTCCCTCCTCAATAATTGTCTGCAGAATCAGTGAGGTATTCATATCACGGATCAGCTCCCGACTTCCTCTCTCCATGCATATTCTCCTTTACACATCTCTGTTATATTCTGATTCAAGCGGACCGTATTTCAATTCGTTGCGAACCAAATGTATCGGCCTGTTCTATAAATATAACAAAATATAAAATATCAAACAATGGGATTTTTATCAAATTATATATATTTTTCAGCACAGGACAAAGGGGAACGATTTACAATCTGATAACACAAATTCTTACAGTGACAGCACAATATTATATTGAAAAAGAAAAAACAATGCGTTATGATATATTCAACATTCGTTCGGTAACTGAACAAATTATATTCAAGGAGGAAAAATTATGTTAAACATGCCTGAGATCAAAATCGGATTAGTAGCGGTAAGCCGTGACTGTTTCCCGGAGAGTCTTTCCGTAGGGAGACGTGAGCGCCTGATGGCAGCTTATAACGCAAAATACAAAGACGGCGCTGTCTACGAATGTCCGATTTGCATTGTAGAGAGCGAGATTCATATGACACAGGCGTTAGAGGATATTCAGAAAGCGAGATGCAATGCACTCTGCGTATATCTGGGCAACTTCGGACCGGAGATTTCCGAAACTCTGCTGGCAAAGCATTTTGACGGACCGGCGATGTTCATCGGGGCAGCGGAAGAGGAAGATCTGATCGATGGCCGCGGTGATGCCTACTGCGGAATGCTCAATGCAAGCTATAACCTTGCGCTTCGCAATGTCAAGGCATATATTCCGGAGAACCCGATCGGCAGTGCAGAGCAGTGCGCGGATATGCTCCATGAATTTGTCGGCATCGCCCGCGCAGCAGTCGGAGTTGCAAATCTGAAGATTATCAGCTTTGGTCCGCGCCCATTAAATTTCCTTGCCTGCAACGCCCCGATCAAACAGTTTTATAATCTCGGCATTGAGGTAGAGGAAAATTCCGAACTGGATCTGTTTGAAGCTTATAATAACCATGCCGGAGATGCCCGTATCCCGGAAGTCGTAGCGGATATGGAAGCAGAATTGGGAAAAGGAAATAAAAAGCCGGAGATTCTTGAGAAGCTTGCACAGTATGAGCTGACACTGCTTGACTGGATTGACGCGCACAAAGGCTATCGCAAATATGTTGCTCTTTCCGGAAAATGTTGGCCGGCATTCCAGACACAGTTCGGTTTTGTTCCCTGCTATGTCAACAGCCGTCTGACCGGAAGAGGAATCCCGGTTTCCTGCGAAGTGGACCTTTACGGCACACTCAGTGAGTACATCGGCCAGTGTGTAAGCAATGACGCGGTCACTCTGCTTGATATCAATAACACAGTCACAGACGCCATTTATAATGAAGATATCAAAGGAAAATACAACTACAGACAGGGAGAGACTTTTATGGGCTTCCACTGCGGGAATACCTGCTCATCCAAACTTTCTGCCTGTGAAATGAAGAACCAGAAGATCATGGCCAGAAGTCTTCCGGAAGAGGTGACCAACGGAACCCTCGAGGGCGATATTATGCCGGGCGATATCACATTTTACCGCATTCAGAGTACGGCGGACAACAAACTTCGCGCGTATGTTGCGGAGGGAGAAGTCCTTCCTGTCGCGACCCGTTCCTTTGGAGGCATCGGTATTTTTGCCATCAGTGAAATGGACCGATTCTACCGTCACGTACTGGTACAGGGCAACTATCCGCACCACGGTGCTGTTGCTTTCGGGCATCACGGCAAGGCACTCTTTGAGACATTTAAGCTTCTCGGCGTAGAGCCTGCGGAGATCGGGTATAACCAGCCTGCGGGAATGCGTTACCCGACAGAGAATCCATTTGCGTAATGTTTCTGTAATCTTCCAAAAATTTGCGGAAAAGCCAGTTCCATATTTGACAACAACCAATATAAAATCGGTTGATTTCCGTCAGATTTGAAATGGCTTTTCTGCATTCTTGCACATGATATTTATACTGTCACGAAATAACTTTGACATAAAGTAAGGAGGAAAAGTAGCTATGCTGTATATAGGCGTTGACTTAGGCACCTCAGCCGTAAAGCTTCTTCTGATGAATGAGGACGGCACCATAGAGAACGTAGTATCCAAAGAATATCCGCTCTATTTCCCTCATCCGGGCTGGTCTGAACAAAAGCCGAAAGACTGGTGGTCGGCGGTCTGTGAAGGGATTACGGAGCTGATCGCAGGTTTTGATCAGTCACAGGTGGCCGGAATCAGTTTCGGCGGACAGATGCACGGGTTAGTAATTCTCGATGAAAATGATGAGGTAATCCGTCCGGCGATTCTCTGGAATGACGGCCGTACCGGAAAACAGACAGACTATCTGAACAATGAGATCGGGAAGGAAAAACTCTCTGAGTACACTGCGAACATTGCTTTTGCCGGATTTACCGCGCCGAAGATTCTCTGGGTAAAAGAAAATGAACCGGAAAATTTTGCGCGGATTGCCAAAATCATGCTGCCGAAAGATTATATTGCCTACAAGCTCAGCGGTGTACACAGCTGTGATTATTCTGACGCCTCCGGAATGCTTCTTCTCGATGTAAAAAATAAGTGCTGGTCAAAGGAAATGATTGATATCTGCGGGATTCGGGAAGAGATGCTGCCGCGGCTTTATGAGAGCTATGAGGTAACGGGAACAGTAAAACCTGAGGTCGCACATCTTTTCGGTATTCCCGAGACTTGCAAGATTGCGGCCGGAGCCGGAGACAATGCAGCTGCGGCTGTCGGTACCGGAACCGTCGGCGACGGCAGATGCAATATTTCTCTTGGTACGAGCGGCACCGTCTTTGTGTCAAGCAAAGAATTCGGCGTAGATAAATACAATGCGCTTCATGCATTTGCCCATGCGGACGGCCATTATCACTTGATGGGCTGTATGCTGAGCGCGGCATCCTGCAATAAATGGTGGATGGATGATATCATTGGTACGAAGGATTATGCGAAAGAGCAGGAAATGATTACAAATCTCGGAGAGAATCATGTGTTTTTCCTCCCCTATCTGATGGGTGAGCGCTCTCCGCACAACAATCCGGATGCAAGAGGAACCTTTATCGGCATGACGATGGACACGACGCGTGCGGATATGACACAGGCAGTGTTGGAGGGAGTGGCATTTGCAATCCGTGATTCCTTTGAGGTAGCAAAATCTCTGGGCGTACAGATCGAACGAACCAAGATCTGCGGCGGCGGTGCAAAAAGTCCGCTCTGGAGAAAAATCATTGCTAATGTTTTAAATATCAAAGTAGATATTATCGCGGCTGAGGAAGGCCCCGGCATGGGCGGCGCGATGTTGGCAGCAGTGGCCTGCGGAGCATATGCAACCGTTGAGGAAGCGGCAGAGAAAATCGTAAAGGTCGTAGACACCGTCAATCCGGATCTGGCAATCGCGGCAAAGTATGAGGAGAAATACCGGCAGTTCGCGAAGATTTATCCGACCGTGAAAAATCTGTTTTCTGAGTTGCTATAGGCAGCTGTTGTGAAAAGCGTTATAAAAATGTGAGTTTACACCGGAAATAATCTATATAGTTGTACAGAATAAGGCCAATGGCAGGAAATAATTTTAGCAAATTGACGTAAACGAGGTAAGAAATCTCTATAAAAAAGTCAAATCATTTGATTTTTGCGAAATGTAGAATTTGTTATGATTATTACATCAGTATTAGTGTTTCTATTCATAATAAAAAAGGAGGTTATTCACATGAAAAAGAAACGTATACTTGCCATCGGCCTTATTGCGGTTATGGCAATTTCGCTGGCAGCATGTGGCAGCGACAGTTCATCATCGGATGGTTCGGCAACAGCGGAAAGCGGCAGTTCATCCTCTTCGGGGAGTGACGTCATCACATTCTGGAATGTGGCCACAGAGGGAACAGATGCAGAAGTTGTCTCTTATGCGGTTGACCAGTTCAACGAAAATGATTCTGAGACCTACGGCGGCTATACTGTAGAGGTTACCGCTATCCAGAATGACAACTACAAAGAAAAACTTGTAATCGCCATGAGTTCCGGTGAGTGCCCGGATATGTACTCAAGCTGGACCGGCGGTCCTCTTGCTGAGTACATAAATTCAGGCTATGGTGTTCCGGTCACAGATCTGGTAGAAGAGTATGGCTTAGACGATCTTCTCCTGGAAGCCGCCATTGCGCAGGGGACAATCGACGGCGAAATTTATGCCGTAGCATATAAGACAATCTCCATCAGCGGCGTATATTACAACAAAACACTTTTTGAGGAACTGGGCTTAGAAGAACCTACTACTCTTTCTGAGTTGGAAGAGATCTGTGATACTCTTCTGGAGAACGGCATTACCCCGTTTGCTCTTGGTAATAGTACAAAGTGGCAGGGATCCATGTTCTATCAGGGACTGGCCACGCGTTATGCCGGACTGGACGAATTCCGTGATGCATATGACGGCACCGGAACATTTGAATCCGACGGATTCATTTATGCTGGAAATAAAATCCTTGAATGGGCGGAAAAAGGCTACTTCCAGGAGGGCTGCAATGGTGTGAGCACCGACGACGGCCAGGATCGTCAGGCGATTTATCAGGGCACGGCGGCAATGCTTTACAGCGGTTCCTGGTATTGCGGTACGTTGAAGAGTGATGATGCAGACTGGTACACGGAGAACTTTGGCTGGTTTGCCTTCCCCCAGATTGAAGAATCGGATGATCCGGCAGGAAATTATTATCTCGCAAACGGCACGATCGGTGATCAGTTTATCACATTTAACTGCGAAGGCGAAAAGCTGGAAGCAGCGTTTAAATGTTTCTCCTATCTGTTGAGTGACGAAGCGATACAAATGAATATCGATGGCGGAAATATTCCTCCGATCCAGGGCGTTGAGGATATGCTAGAAGATCAGATCGCAATTGAGATTGTAGAGTACGTAAACAAATGCACGGACGTTCAGCTCTGGTATGACCAGTATCTGCCGACCGCTGTAGCAAACGCACATCTCGACAGTTCTCAACTGCTCTTCTCCAATGAAACCACATCGGAAGAAGTAGCTGCTGCGGAGCAGGCGGCAATGGAGGAATACCTTGCCGAACAGTAAACGCTTTCAATATTTAAATATATTGCTTCGAGTTTGATTTTCATTGATAGCCGCGTGGCATCTTAAGTCACGCGGCATCTTTTTACAGAAAGGAGAGTTTGTATGAAAAAGGAATCACTGGCAAATCGGAACAAACGGAGTACAGCGACTTGTGCAACCGTATTCTTGTTTCCGGTTTTCCTGTTTCTGGTGGTTTTTATCTTTTATCCGATAATAAATGATTTTTATATAAGCGGATTTAGCTGGAATGGTATATCCTCAGACATGACTTTTATCGGATTAAAGAATTGGCAGAATCTGATCAAAGACACCACATTCTGGGTTTCTTTCGGACACAATCTGATTATTATGGTATTTTCCATTATTCTTCAGATTCCGATTGGGCTGCTTCTTGCTACGTTTTTGGAGTTTATCAGCAAAAAGAAGAAAATAAGCAGGGTATTCAAAACATTATGGTTTTTGCCCTATCTGATGTCGTCTGTAGCAATCGGTTTCCTGTTTACTTATGCCTTGGCAACAAACGGCGGTATTTTCAGCACGGTCTCCGGCTGGTTCGGCGGGGGTAATATTAATTTGCTTGGCAATCCGAAAACCGCTCTTGGTACTATTATAGTAATTATTGCATGGCAGTTTATTCCATTTTATATGGTATACGCTATGGCAGGATACGGTGGGATCTCGGAAGATGTTTATGAAGCTTCCATCATAGACGGTGCGACAAAAGGACAATATTTCCGCTATGTGGCTATTCCGCTTTTAAGACCAACGCTTATAGCAGCAGCAACCCTGTCGCTGGTTGGATCGCTGAAATATTTCGACTTAATCTATGTCATGACAAACGGCGGCCCCGGTACATCTACGGAACTGATGGCGACCTACATGTATCGTCTGTCATTTTCTGAATTCAACATGGGGTACGGTTCCGCAGTTGCCGGCGGTATGTTTATCCTGATTACGATTATTGCTGTTCTTTCCAACACGCTTTTGAACCGGGGAGGTGACAACTGATGGTAAAAAATGATAACACTGAACAAGAATATAAATTAAAAAAGTCCAGACCGGCTGTATGGGTTTTTATGTGGATTATGGCCATCATATGGCTCATTATTGCTATTGTTCCGTTCTTTTTCATGGTTCTGAACTCATTTAAAGGACAGTTTGAAATGCTGATGAACGGTATATTTTCGATGCCGGAACAGCTTTATCTTGATAATTATGCGGAAATTTTGTCAGGAGGATTTTTCCGCTACTTACTGAACTCTGTTATTGTTCTTGTGGTATCTCTGGTTATCCTGCTGTTTATCTCTGCGATGGCTGCGTACCCGCTGTCAAGATTTAAATTTAAGTTGAACCAGCCGATCTACGCGTTGATTATTGCATGTATGTCAATTCCGATGCATATTACTCTGATACCGATTTTCAAGATGATGAACAAAATCGGACTATATGACAGTATTTGGGCGTTGATCGGGCCATATGTGGCTTTTGCAATTCCCATATCCGTGTTTATTTTAACTGCTTTTATGAAAGGCATACCTGTGGAGATTGAGGAATCCGCAGCAATTGACGGCTGCAGCAAATACAAAATCTTCTTTTCCATGATACTGCCCCTGTCAACTCCCGGATTGTCTACACTGGCGATCTATAATGGTGTCACTATGTGGAATGAATTCTCGTTTTCCTACACGCTGACACAGTCAGCGTCCGCAAGAACTCTTCCACTGGCAGTCTGGGATTTTCAGGGCCAGTACTCTATGAATACACCTATGATTATGGCAGTTCTGACTCTGACGGTACTCCCTATGATTATTCTTTATGTTATAATGCAGGATAAGTTGATTAAGGGCATGACGGCAGGGACTGTAAAAGGCTAAATATATTCTGGTTAATTATAAAAGCGGAAACTGTAAAATATAGGACTCTGTTTCCCGATAAACGGAGTCCTATTTACACTTATAATTGATGAGGTATTGCAGTGACCATAAAAAACAGTTTTTCCAGAAAAAATCTGAATGAGAAAATGCGGACATTTATAACATTTATGATTTCCGTACTGATGGCACTTTCTCTTTTTATATTTATGATTTCTACGATTCGGTCATCTTATAACAGATCGGTACAGGAAGCATCAGCACAGGTAGATTTTATGTCGGCAAGTTACACTACCTGGCTGAATTCCGTGGACAATCTGATGTCTACCATGTTGTTAGAAAAAGAGACGCAGGAATTTTGCGCTTCCGGGGATGAAAACGGTGAAGAATATCAGCTGCTTTACACGGATCTGTCTGATTACCTGAATCGCTATAAATATGTCAGCAATGATGTTAATTTTATAACGATAATAAACGGTTCCACAGGGAATTATGTTTATTCGGGGAAGGGAGTAGGTATATTCTCCTATTATTTTGAAGAATTTTATGCGGACAGTTTCGAGGCAAGCCGCGAAGCAAAAACAAGGGGATCACTCACGGTAGACTACGGTTATGAGTATGCGAATGGAAAATTTTTCACGATCACCTTTTACCAGCCGATCTACTCCTCAACAATTTTGGATCAGCAGCTTGGCATGGCCTGTGTGAATTTGAGTGATTCCATTCTCAGCAGTACAAGTACTTCCGGTAATATAGAATATTGTCTTACGGATAATACCGGTTCTGTTATTTTGTCTACAGACAGTGAACGGATGGAAAACTGGGAAACGATTCTGGAGATCCGGAATGAGGAAGCTGGAAATATTGTCAAAAACGGCTATATTTATGTATATAAGCAGGTTTCCGGGTGGAATTTTTATGTCGTTAGTGTTATACCGCTGTGGGAATTTTACAAGGACAGCGTAAAAACCGCTATACTCATTGTTATTCTGACTATTGTTCTTCTCATAGTCGGATTATAGATTATGCGATGTATGATAGACAGAAGCTATCAGCCGCTGCAGAAAATTATGGATGTCATGGACAGTGTGTCGCAGAATCATCTGGATACACGCATTGAGACAAAGGATATGGGACCGGATTTTGAAAAGGTGGGATCCGGATTCAATGATATGATGAATGAGATTCAGGATCTGATGAACCGCCTATTGAAAGAGCAGCATCAGTCGGATCAAATCCGGTTCAATGCGCTTCAGTCGCAGATTCAGCCTCATTTTCTGTATAATACGTTGGATACGATACACTGGCAGGCGAAGATGGACGGCAAACAGGAAATGTCCGATCTGGTCATGATACTGGCAAAATATTACCGTATCTGCCTGAGCAGAGGAAAGGATATCATTCCGCTTTCTACGGAGCTGGAACAGATTTCCTACTATCTGCAAATTCAGAATACGAGATTTGGAGATATCATAACTTATGAAACAGATGTGCCAAAAGACCTGCAAAATGTCAAAGTACCAAAACTAACATTGCAGCCGCTGGTAGAAAACTCCATTTATCACGGTATCCGGATAAAAGAAGGACTGAAAGGCGTCGTGTGTGTCAAAGCAGGCAGGACAGAAAACGGAATACTCATACAGGTTATTGACGACGGAAAAGGAATGCGTGAGGAGCAGATCCGGGAACTCAATCAATCTATACAGAACTTTGATGAGGAACTTGGGTATGGCGTAAGAAATGTCAATCGAAGGATACAGTTGCTTTTCGGCGAATTCTATGGCCTGTATTATCATGCGAATCCAGACGGCGGGGTTATTGCAGATATTCTTCTTCCGGAGGAATATGAAGAAGAATCGGGAGGCATCCAGAATGTATAAGGTTTTGATTGTAGACGATGAACGGATTATCAGGGAGGGAATGAAACAGACAATTCCATGGACAGACCTTGAGATCGACCGGGTTTTTACAGCCGCTACCGGCTCTGAGGCGCTTTCAGCAATAGAGCAGTATATGCCGGAAATTATGATCACTGATATCAGCATGCCGAAAATGTCCGGGCTTTCGTTAATCGAACGAGCTCTTGAACTCATGCCGGACATGCGGATTCTGGTGCTGACCGGATATGACCGGTTTGATTATGCAAGAGATGCCTTGCGCCTGCGCGTACATGATTTTCTTCTGAAACCCATTGACGAAAATATTTTATCAGCATCCATACGTACTCAGGTGAATACGCTCAAAGAGATGGAAAAGGAGCGGCAGATCAAAAATGTGCAGGTGCGGACTGCCGGGCTTACCGCCCAGATTGAATTGGAAAAAATCCTGAACAATCTGATACATGGACATGACAAGCAGGATGCCATTCGTTTCCTCTCGGAAAATCCGCATATTCTTCCGGGAAGTCAATATGCGGTCGTCATTCTGGTGCAGGGGACAGATTTCAATACGGATCATCAGGATGCTGAGATTCAATTCCGGCAGATAGAAAGTCTGTGCATGGAACTTTTTGATTCGAAGAACAGAGGAGTTACTGTACGAGACAGCGATGGGGAGCGGCTTTTTATTGTTTTGTCTCTGGAAAACATTGATCAGGAGGCAGAAACTCTTGTCGCTGATTTCTTAGATATACTTAAGGATGAATTTGGCACGGCACCAAAGACCGCGATCGGCAATGAGGTAGCCGGCATTGAACTGATTGACACTTCTTATCAGGATGCCATGTACCTGTTGCGGACGGAAAAGAAAAATGTACATTCTGTTCTGCAACCGCAGAATGTCATACGCCGCCGTCATATGTTCCTCGAAGTTTTCGAGGAGATGAAGAGGGAAATGTGTGCAAATATAAACGACCTTTCCTTTGTACTGCGTGCGTTTGACTCGTTCTGCGCGGCCGCGGATTCTTATAGCCTGTCCGCATCCTCGGTTCGCAACTATTGTTTTGAACTTCTGTCTTCAGTCACTTATACGTACCGTATGAACGGAAGTAACGGGAAAACCGAGCGTCTTGACAACCTGATCCAGGCATTAAATGGCGCAGATCCGCCCACTTGTATTGAACTTGGAAAACAGTATCTCGTAAAACTGCTGGGCGGTGAGGAAAATGAAATCCATGAGATCGTAGCAAAAGCAAAGCGCTATATTAATTCTCATTTATCGGAGGAACTTTCCGTAGGAAGTATTGCGGAAATCTTCTTTGTTTCTCCCAACTATTTTTCCCGCCTGTTTAAGAGAACCACAGGGATAGGGTGCAACGAATATATTGTATCAAAACGGATTGAAAAAGCGTGTATGCTGTTGGAAACAACCAATTTAAATACCGGGAAAATCGCCATGCTGGTAGGGTATAATGATACCAATTATTTTTCCATGACATTTAAGAAGCACTGCGGGGTGTCACCGACACGGTACAGAAGCGACAAACGGCAGAAAGAGGGAGAGCAGGAAACGTAACAATTACGTATTTATCAAAGAATAAATCCACCTGTTTATATGATTTTCCCGTAGACAAAGATTCTGCAAATAAGACATCAGTAAATTTGTTGAATCCGGAAAGGACAGAAAAGTTTTATGACCAGAGAAGAGGCAAAAAGAAAAGCTGCGGAGCTGGTAAGCAAGATGACAATTGAGGAAAAGGCGTCCCAGTTGCGCTTTGACGCACCGGCAATTCCGCGCCTCGGCATTCCGGCCTACAACTGGTGGAATGAGGCGCTTCACGGTGTGGCGCGTGCCGACACAGCCACGGTTTTTCCGCAGGCAATCGCAATGGCAGCCATGTTTGATGAAGAAAAAATGCAGGAGATCGGTGACGTAATCGCTACAGAAGGCAGAGCAAAGTATAACGCTTATTCCGCGCAGGATGACCGTGATATTTATAAAGGGCTTACTTTCTGGTCTCCGAATGTCAATATCTTTCGCGACCCGCGGTGGGGCAGAGGTCATGAGACCTACGGTGAAGACCCTTATCTGACCTCCCGTCTCGGCGTTGGATTTGTTAAAGGAATGCAGGGGAATGGCGATGTTATGAAAGCGGCCGCCTGTGCAAAGCATTTTGCGGTACACAGCGGACCGGAGGCTCTTCGTCACGAATTTGATGCCGTCGCCTCTAAAAAGGATATGTATGAGACCTATCTGCCCGCTTTTGAGGCTTTGGTAAAGGAAGCAAAAGTAGAGTCCGTGATGGGCGCTTACAACCGCACAAACGGGGAGCCTTGCTGCGGCAGCCAGTTGCTTTTGGTTGATATTCTCCGCGGCGAGTGGGGATTCGAAGGTCATGTGGTTTCCGATTGCTGGGCAATCAAGGATTTCCATGAAAATCACAAAGTAACTGTCGGACCGCAGCACTCCGCAGCAATGGCTCTGGAGGCCGGCTGCGACTGCAACTGCGGATGTACCTATCAGAGTATTATGGACGGCGTAAAGAGCGGACTGATTGATGAATCCTACATCACGGCATCCTGTGAACGTCTGTTTACGACACGCTATCTGTTAGGACTATTTGACGGGAGTGATTACGATAAAATTCCATATGAAGTTGTAGAATGCAAAGATCATGTGGAACTGGCACTGGATGTGGCGAGAAAAAGTGCGGTGCTTCTGAAAAACAACGGAATTCTCCCTTTAAATAAAGAAAAACTGAAAGTTATCGGCGTCGTTGGTCCGAACGCAAACAGCCGGATTCCTCTGTATGGGAATTATTATGGGACATCTTCCCGGTATATAACTGTTTTGGAAGGAATTCAGGATGAGGTGGGAGAAGATGTGCGCGTCCTTTATTCTGAAGGCTGTCATCTGTATAAAGACCGTGTCGAGGGACTCGCTTATGCAGATGATCGTATTTCAGAAGCAGTGACGGTAGCAAAGCACAGTGATCTGACCATTGCCGTTCTCGGACTGGATGAAACTCTGGAAGGAGAAGAAAGGGATCAGAGCAACGGCGTTGGCAGCGGAGACAAAGATACATTGCTTCTTCCCAGACCGCAGAGAAAACTGGTGCAGGCATTAATTGACACAGGAAGGCCTCTTATAGTAATATTAATGGCTGGAAGCTCCATCGATCTTTCAGCAGCGGACGAGCATGCGGACGCCATCCTTCAGGCGTGGTATCCGGGTGCGAGAGGCGGCAAAGCGGTTGCAGACATCCTCTTTGGAAAATGTTCCCCCAGCGGAAAACTGCCGGTAACATTCTACTATAACACAGACCACATGCCGGCATTCACAGACTACTCGATGAAGGGGCGAACCTATCGCTACATGGAAAAGGAAGCACTTTATCCGTTCGGATATGGACTTACTTACGGGAAAACCGCAGTGACGGCTGCTTCTTTGATGGCAACGCCCACGTTGAATTCTGATATAGAACTGACGGTCACTGTACAAAATACAGATGAGACTGACACAGAGGATGTGATTCAGGTGTATATAAAAGATCAGGATAGTTCTCTGGCCGTAAAGAATTACAGCCTTTGCGCCTTCAAACGAATTGCAATTCACGCTGGTAAGACAGAGACGATTGATCTGACAATCGACAATACCGCAATGATGGTTGTAGATGAAAACGGGAAGCGTCTGATTATGTCGAAGCATTTTACACTTTACGTGGGCTTTTCTCAGCCGGATGCAAGAAGTGCAGCTCTGACTGGAACAATACCGGCAGAAATCACCTTCTCTATATAAATATCGAGGAACGATGAAACCAATGACTGTTTAGGCGGCGACACATAGTGATTTTCTATAAAAGTGTCCGGCTTTTGAATATATAGATAATAAAGGATTACAGGTGTTAAGATATGTTAAAAAAACGCATGGCAGCAATTCTTCTTGCGGGAGTGACGGCAGGCTCTCTGCTGGCCGGTTGTGGAAGTACTGGGACAGCTGATACGGAAATTACAACGGATGAGGAAGAAAGTAATGTAACAGAATATGGAATTGTAAATCCCGAGGACGTTGCGAAAAAGCTTGAGACTGCGGAAAGCCCGTCATTTACAAAAGAAGAGGTTCGGGGGCTTTCAGTTGTATCAGACGGTGAGATCCTCTATCAGATTAATTATACTGAGCGGGAAGACCGGCAAAGCTTTTTGTTTTGGGATATGGTGACCCCTTACGCATCCACAGCAGTTATTGATTCAGAAGCCATGTATGAACTTTTTGATACACTGGCTTCTCTGGATCTTACCTCTGCATCGGCGGGTGCTGTAGACAGCGCTCAGGATCCGGATTCCTTTGATTCCTATATTATGCTGAATTATTATGAAAGCAATGACGATGATGACCAGAAAGCCGACCCGGATCACACGTTTACCCTGCTGATTGGGGAAAAGGAAGACAGTGAATACTACTGTGTACTGAAAGGCCAGGAAGAAAAAGCCATGTACTTAAGCGCTTCGCTCATTGATGTGGTGCTTGAACAGGAGCCTTACGATCTGTTGATCAAGGTGCCTTATCTGGTTAACTATGAAACCGTTTCGGAAGTGGATGTTACATATAAGAATAAAACATACACCATGACTATGGACGGCGACACTTATACCATCAGCGGAAAAGAAGTCGAAGCGGAAGACTACACCAGCCTCTACTCCAATCTGATGCAGCCTACGCTGGACGGTGAAATCACAGACGATACTGAGCTTGATGATGACCGGGAGCCTCTGATTACGATCAAATACATCCGCAATCTGGACAATGCGGTCGATTACAGGATAAAGATCTATTCCTATGATGAAGATCACTGTACCATCAGCGTGAATGGTGAGGAAAATTTCTTCCTTTCCGTAGATGATGTGGACACATTGATTCAGGCCATAAAAAGCGGTTTTTAGAACGGAGGTATAGATTTGAAGCTTAATATCTTTAATTATGACAGTAAATTTTCTACAGTCATGAGTCACATTCTGGATCTGATCGGAGTGTGTGAATTTATTTCTGTAAATATATCAGATCTTCTATGATAAGTTGAT
>JAJPZY010000058.1 GCA_021204085.1 Clostridiales bacterium
AAATCAATGTTTCAAGCTAAATTAAAAATATATGTTGTTGCAAAACTATGGAGATGGTGCCGATTGTGATGCGTCCGCGTGTAGACTCCTGCTCCGTTTGCAGCGCATGACGATAATCAAACTGCGCCTGTACAATCCGGTTGGCGTAAGGGATCATCAGTTCCCCGAACCTGGTCAGGATTACTTTGCGGGAGGTTCTCTCAAATAACGGTACGCCCAGTTCTTTTTCCATAGACATGATATGTTTGGAAAGGGAGGATTGTCCGATAAACAGGCGCTCGGATGCCTCAATGTAACTGCCGCAATCCGCCAGGACGATAAATTCACGAAAATAATCAATGTTCATTTGTAAATCTCCTACAAAATATTGTGAAAAAATAGTCAATAATTGTTGAATTGCACGATTCTGATTTGGAATTGATTCTACCGCAATTCGAATTGCTTGTCAATCCTGCATAAATTATAATGAATCCATCCTGAAAATTGTTTTATAAGACAATGAACAATTGCGGAGGAGATACGGATCCATCGACTCCGCACCGTATTTGCGGCATTACATTTAAGAAGAAGGAGATTTAAAAATGAACGCAAACAAGAAAGTTCCGCTTTGGCGGAAAACAATTTACGGACTCGGCACCGGCGGCGGCAATATTTTCAGCCAGATCGGCGCGGCCTTTTTGCTTAGCTACTACACAGATACCGCAATGATGGCTGCGGCGGCCATCGGAACGATGTTTGTGGTCTGCCGTATCTTTGATGGTGTCAGCGATTTTGCTATGGGTGCCATTGTAGACAAAACGAATACCCGCTGGGGTAAGGCGAGACCATGGCTGATCTTATCCGGTCCGCTTACTGCGCTGGGTATTATTCTTTTGATGAATGTTCCCATGGGCGCCAGCGACGGCGCGAAGCTGGTCTATGCGTATGCGACATACATATTCATGAACGTTATCGTGTATACGATCTTCGGTATTTCCAATACTGCACTGCTGCCGTTGATGACGAGAAACGCGAAAGACAGTACGATGCTTGCTACTTTTTCTGCAGTTGGTAATAACGTGATCGGCCTGATCGCCGGTACAGCCATCACTCCGTTGGTGTTGGCGCTCAGCTGGCGTTGGGCCAGTGTGGTGCTCGGCTTTGTTGCCGGTGCGCTGATTCTGATTTCCGGTCTGGTCAATAAGGAGATTACCCCGGAAGAAGGGGAAGAAATGGAATTGGAGAAACCTTCCTTAAAACAGCAGTTCCCTTCCGTTATGAAAAACCGGTATTTCTGGCTGCTCCTGCTGATCGGTGTATTCAGTCTGTTGATGAATGCCAATGCGATTGCGGCGCAGACTTATTATTGCAATGCGGTTCTTGGGAAACCACTCTTTATGTCAGTATTAATGACTGCCGGTCAGGCACCCGGAATTGTTATTCTGTTCCTGATGCCTATTATTTCAAATAAGTTTTCCAAGCGTTCCTATCTGACGATGGGTGCAGTTCTGCTTATCATCGGTTTTGTGATTACCGGTCTTGCAGGAACCAATCAGCCGATGATTGTATTCGGCACAGTCATCCGCTCCCTCGGTGCAGGCCCGCTTCTGAGCGCAGTATTTGCACTGGTTCCGGATGTCGTCGAGTACGGCAACTGGAAGTTTGGTATGCGGTCGGAAGGCCTGATCTCTTCCGCGCAGTCCATCGGTTCCAAGATCGGTATGGGCTTAGGCTCCGCGATATGCGCATGGATCCTTGCGGGAGTCGGTTATGATGCTACAGCGGAAGTGCAGTCCGCAGCGGCTGTTGCAGCCATTAAGTTCGATTATACCTATATGGGAGCTATTTTCGGCGTGGTTATCCTGATTTTGGTACTCCTTACGAATGTAGAAAAATATGCGCCGCAGTATCGCGGAGAGCAGCCGCAGCCGGAGAAAGCAGCGTAATACAGTAAGGGTTTACAGGAAGAATCACTGGTATTTGAACTGCCGGTCAGATCATGCGGCAGAATGGAGAAGAAGATGGAAGAAAAAAACAATATGGAGACACTGGACTATGACAAACTGGATGGTTCTCTGAAATTCGACGGTGCGCCTGAGGAAATGCAGGTGAAGATGGCTGATATCAGCTGGGTAAAGCGAAAAAACCTGGATATCGCTTACGCGGCGCAATCCCCCAATCAGGTTCTTGATCTGTATTATCCGCAGGAGGGAGACGGACCCTTCGCTGTGCTGTTACACATTCATGGCGGCGGGTTCGGACTTGGGGATAAGCGCGACGATCATATGGATACATATCTGAAGTTTTTGAGTAAAGGCATCGCGGTGGGCTCGATCGAGTACAGACTCAGCGGGGAGGCGATTTTTCCTGCCGCGGTTCTGGACTGCCGGGAAGCGGTTCGGTTTTTACGCAGAAATGCGACGGAATACAATATTGACCCGGATCATATCGGCGCGATCGGCGGTTCTGCCGGCGGAAATTTAAGCGCGATCCTGGGTATGAATATTCCAAACGGTGATTTCCCGGGAGAGGAAAACCTGTCGCTCGACGGAAGCTGCCGTGTGAATGTGGCGGTCGATCAGTTTGGCCCGATTGATTTTGCGGTTATGGATGATATGGCGCGTGAGAACGGTGTCAGTTTTGTAGACCATGACCAGCCGGAATCCGCTGAGAGCAGTTATATGGGCGGACCGCTGCAGACACTGGATAAGGATTATCTGGCGCAGGCCAACCCGATTACATACATTAATCCGGGGATGGCGCCTTTGTTGGTGCAGCACGGATGCGTGGATCGGCTGGTTCCCTATCAGCAGTCGGTATTGCTGGTGGAGGAAGTGAAGAAAGCGGTCGGCGGGGAGCGGGTGGAGTTTACCATGCTTCCGACAGCGGATCATGAGGATGCACAGTACGGGACGGAGGAGAATCTTGAGATTGTCTGGAATTTTGTAAAGAAATATCTGTAATGTGAAGGCGCCTGCGCTCCAAATACGGGCGCGGCGCCTTTTTCAACTGGATAAATAAGGAAGTGATGGCAGGCCGACGTCTGTTTGCCGGGGAGCCGTCAATGAAGGTTTCTTTATCAGAATTATATGGGAGAACAAAATGAATGTAAGGGAAAAGCCTTTTTATTTAACAGAAGAGCAGGTCAGGTGGGTGGAAGATACTTTGCTTACCCTTGATATTAAGCAGAAGGTCGGGCAATTGTTTTGCGTTATGGGACAGGATTATTCTGCCGGAGAGCTGGAAACTCTGGTTCGGGATTATTGCATCGGCGGTATTTTGTTTCGGCCTGCTCCTGCAAAGGATATCTGCAGCTGGTATGAGCCATTGGACGCAGCAGCAAAGGTTCCGCTGCTGAAAGCTGCAAATCTGGAGGAAGGCGGATCTGGCGGATTGTCGGACGGGACGTTTTTCGGATGGCCGATGACCGTTGCGGCAACGGATAGCAAAAAAATGATGAAAAAGTTTGCCGGGGTCTGTGCACGGGAAGGACAGTCGGTGGGCATAAACTGGACCTTTTCACCAGTTTGTGACCTGGATATCAATTACCGGAATCCGATCACGAACGTGCGGACCTGCGGGTCTGATTTTGAGCGGGTGCGGGATTTCTGCTCAGAATACGTAAAAACCCTGCAGGGAGAAGGGATGGCGGCCTGCGCCAAGCATTTTCCCGGTGATGGGGTCGATTTCCGAGACCAGCATCTGCATCCGACCTACAACAGTCTGTCGGCGCAGGAGTGGTATGAGAGTTACGGAGCAATCTATCAGCAGCTGATTGAGGACGGGTTGTTAAGCATCATGGTCGGGCATATCGTTCAGCCGAATGTTGCGATGGATATCAATCCTGAACTGAGGTTTGAGGATTGTCTGCCGGGCTCTGTGTGCCGGGAACTGCTGACCGGGGTTCTCCGTGAAAAGTTTGGATTTAACGGGTTGATCACAACCGACGCAACGATTATGAGTGGGTTTACTCAGGCGCTGCCGCGGCGGAAGGCGATCCCGGCGGCAATCGCAGCCGGATGTGATATGCTTGTGTTTAATACGGATTTTTATGAGGATTATCAGTATATGCTGGAAGCTCTGGCTAACGGAGATCTGACGCTGGAGCGGCTGGATGAGGCCGTAACAAGGATTCTTGCCTTAAAGGCAAAGGTGGCCGGAAATCAGCCCAGGCCTGCAGCGGATGTCCCGTCCGCACAGTGGCAGGCAGAGTGCGCCGATCAGAGCGTGACCCTTGTAAAGAATATACAGGATGTCCTGCCGATCACGCCGGAGCGTTTTCCCAGAATTCGTCTTATGACCTTTGGGAATGACAATACGGTGGATGGAAGCATGACGGCAATCGCAGAGGAATTGCTTCAGGCAGAAGGATTTGAGACCGAGCGGTTTGATATTGAGCAGGAGGATATGCACGGCACAAAGAATCTGCCGGGGGATCGCCTGACACTGTATCTTGCAAACTGTGAACACGCTTCAAACCAGACGGCGATACGTCTGTTCTGGGCGAAAAAACATGCGCTGGATGTCCCGCGTCATGTGGAGGAGGAGGCGAGTATTTTCGTCTCATTCTCGAATCCCTATCATCTTCAGGATGTGCCGCGGGTAAAAACATACATTAACGCATATAGCTGCCATCGCCCGATGATTGAGGCGGTGGTTGCGAAACTGGTCGGCAAAAGTGAGTTTCGGGGAACCTCTCCGGTGGATGCATTCTGCGGATTGCCGGATACCAGATTGTGAAATTGATTAAAAATTTTAGGAGGATAAAAAAATGCCGGATTTTATTCCAATTATAAATAAAACGCTGGATTTGTCAGAGGTAAAGAATCAGTGGTTTTTCGATGAAGAATGGAACTGCTGGTGCCTGGAGGATGTGGTCTACACATTGAAGGCGACAACGCCGAAATTCCAGCGGCTCAGTATTTTTGTCCCTGCTCCCTACATGAAGGAGGGCGGGGTGATCGACGAAGCGGGGAGCATGAACGGCTATACAGCCAAAACCGCTCCGGTAATTATGAATAATAATTCTGCCGATTATATGCAGATGCCTCATATGTGGCTTGGCGGTCCGCGCTGCTTCGGTCCGCAGTATCTGGAACGCGGTTTTGTCTATGTGACCTGCGGCAATCGCGGCCATGAGTCAAAAGACCGGAACGGGGAGCGTTGCGGAAAAGCGCCGGCAAACCTGGTGGATTTAAAGACGGTGATTCGTTTCCTGCGTCACAATGCGGCCTGCATTCCGGGAGATATGGAAAAAATCGTGTCTGTCGGATGGAGCGCGGGCGGCGCCATGTCTACACTGCTTTCCGTGACCGGAAACAGTGAAAATTATGATTCTTTTCTGAAAGAAGCAGGGGCTTTCATGGACGAGCGGGATGATGTTTTTGCGGCGCAGATTTACTGCCCGATTATCGATCTGGAGCATGCGGATCTCGCATATGAGTGGATGTTTGCCGCGGATAAAGAAAATGAGGCTTCTCCGGCCGGACCTGCCGGCGTTATGACGCCGTTTCAGGAGGCGTTATCCGCAAAACTGAAGGATATTTATATTGATTACTTTAATGACCTCGGCCTTCGCGATCCTGATACCGGAGAACCCGTCACTCTGGATGCGGATGGCAGAAGCGGAAGTGCTTATGATTATTTGATGGAAAAAATTAACAGTTCCGCCACAAAGTATCTGACGAAGCTGGCCGCGGGTGAGCTTGAGGAAGATTATACGGTGGAGGATTACCTTAAAGGAAATTATACTTACGAAACAGCAGCGCCGATGGGAGATGATAAAGAGGAAGATTCTTCAGATCTGATGCAGGGACACGCGGGCCCGGGAGTGGCTTTAAATAAACCGCCGATGGGAGATATGGGAGAGATGCCGTCTGAACCGCCGACACTCGGAGATATGGTATCCCGCCCGCCGAAAGGAGTACCGACACCGCCGCCTTTTGTGCCGCCGACAATTATGGCACAGGGAAAAGATAAGTCTGCGTGGCTTCACTGGGATGGCGTGCAGGCAACAGTATCTGATCTTGACAGCTATGTACTGAACCATCGCCGCAGGATGAAACCCTGCACGTCCTTTGATACCCTTGGCTGTGACAGCGGCGAGAACAAGGTATTCGGAACATCAAAACAGGCGGCTGTACATTTTGATTCTGCGGTTGCCGGGGCAATTGCTTCTCTGAAGGAAAAGTTCCCGGAGGAATACACGAAGTATTATCTTCCTTTTGCTTTGGAAACCGAGAATGCAGCGCTGACAAGGCAGAAATACCTGAATAATCCGATGAATTATATCGGCACGGAGGAGAAGGCGGACAGCGCAAAATATTTCAGAATCCGGGTGGGCGCATCGGATGCGGATACATCCTTCTCCGTCAGTATGGCGCTGGCATTGAAGCTGGCTAACGCCGGCAAGCCGGTGGATTATGCGCTTGTATGGGATAAGCCGCATTGCGAGGCAGATTATCCCGGGGAGCTCTGCGACTGGATTGAGGAAATCTGCGCGAGGTAGATTGTATGGGAATGGACTATAGTAAAATAAGTGAGTGGATTTTGGGGGAAAATTGCTTTGATCCGACTCACCTGGGTAAATGTGAGGCAATCATGTCTCTGGGCAACGGGTATCTCGGTCTGCGCAGCGCCGCGGAGGAGAGATACCTGAATGAGACAAGAGGACTTTTCGTAAACGGGACATTCAACAAGTTTGATCCGGAGGCGGTGACAGAGCTGCCGAATGTTCCGGACATGACGAAAATCGAGCTTTGGATCGATGGCGAACGTTTCCATCTGGAGCAGGGGAAAGCGGAGTCGTACAGCCGTGCGCTGAATATCCGCACGGCGGAGCTTACCCGCGAGGTGATATGGATATCCCCGAACGGGAAAAAGGTGCATCTTCTGTTTCGCAGGGTTGTCTCCTTAAGCCGTCTGCATGAGTTTGCGCTTCGTGTGGAAATCACGCCGCTTTCCGGGGATGTAAATCTGCGTGTGCAGTCCGAAATTGACGGAAGAGTGACAAATACCGGCGCACAGCATTTTACAGATGGAGAAAAAAGGTTTTATGACGGACGCTATATTCAGTATGTGCCGCGGACAACGGAATCAGGGATTACGTTTGTGGAGAATGCGGGACACAGTTTCCGCAAAAACGGCAAGACTGTTGAGGTTCCGATGCAGGTATATATGGATCTGAGAACCGTTTACGGTGGCTATGAATTGCAGGTTAAAAATGAGGAGACACTGGTTATTGAGAAGTACTGTAACGTCTATACGACGAGAGACCTGGACGTACAGGAAAAAACGGTGACTGAGATTCAGCAGCTTTCTCTGGAAGCCCTGAAAGCGCAGGTCCGGGGAGGATATGAGACGCTGGCGCAGGAGACGGCGGACGACTGGAACAGACAGATCTGGGATCGTGTCCCCATCGTGATTGAGGGGAATGAATTTGACCAGTTTGCGCTGCGTTTTTCCCAGTATCACATGCGGCTGATGATTCCGGCCCATGATAATCGGATGAATATCGGAGCGAAGGGGTTGTCCGGAGAAGGTTATCGCGGACATTGTTTCTGGGATACGGAGATTTTCCTCCTGCCGTATTATATTTTCACGCAGCCGGAGGCAGCACGCAAGCTGGTGGAGTACCGATATTTGTCACTGCCCGGCGCACATAAAAAGGCTGAACACAATGGATATGCCGGAGCCATGTTCCCGTGGGAGTCCGCGTGGCTGGATGACGGTGAAGTCACTCCGGAGTATCAGGGAGTGGATATCATCACCGGGCTGCCGATCAAGGTCTGGTCCGGATTTATTGAGCAGCATATTACGGCGGATGTAGCTTTTGGCGTCTGGCAGTATTACACTATCACCGGTGATCAGGAATACATGGATCGATACGGTTATGAACTGATTCTGGATACGGCAAAATTCTGGGTTTCCAGACTGGAGGATAAATGCCGCCAGATTCATGAGAGCGTGAATCCTCAGACCGGCGTTACGGAGTTTTCAGAGACTGTTACGGAGGATGGGCTGTACCATATCTGTGATGTCGTCGGGCCGGATGAATATAAGGAACACAAGACAGACAATGCCTTTACCAACTATCTTGCTGTCTGGAACATTCGAAAGGCAATTGAGTATTATGATCTCCTGAAGGCGGAGAAGCCGGAGCTGTTTGCCCGTTTAAATGAAAAACTGTCATTGGATAAGGCATATACGCTCTGGAAGGAAAGGGTGGACCGCGTCTTTCTGCCGGTTCCGAATGAATGCGACGTGCTGCCGCAGGATTCTACATATCTGACTTTGAAGGATATTGATCTGTCAAAATACAAGGCGCAGGACTTTGTGGCCGGTATTATGCGGGATTACAATCTGACGCAGATCAATCAGATTCAGGTAAGCAAACAGGCGGACGTGCTGGTGTTGTTTTTCCTTTTGGAGGACCTCTTCCCTCACGAAGTCAAGGCGGCAACCTGGAAATACTACGGAGATCGTACGCTTCATGATTCTTCATTGTCGCTTTGCACCCATGCGGTGCTTGCCGCAGATATGAAGGAGCGGGAGATGGCGTATGACCTGTTCCACAAGTCGGAGGAGATCGATCTGGGACCGGTAATGACGACTTCTGACGCAGGGATTCATGCGGCATCCTTCGGCGGTATCTGGCAGGGCGTGGTGTACGGCTTCGGAGGATTGCGGATGCTCGGCGGCAAACTCCGCATCGATCCGATTTTGCCGCAGGGATGGAAGCGGCTGGAATATAGGATTATCTGGCGCGGTCAGACGCTGAAGGTAACCGTATCACAGGCGGATGTGGCTGTGGAAAACCTAACAGGCACGGAACCGGTGGAGATGGAACTTTGTGGGGAAACTGTTTCTTTGACGGACAAGGCTGTGCATATAATCTGCGGGTAGTGTTGTGCACATACAGGTTCAGTTTCCGGTTAGAAGGAATTTTCACATATGTATTTTTGGAACCTGCTGAAAAAATCAGATATATAAATAAAGAAAAACAGGAGGAAATGAAAGTGTCAAATCAGGTAAATGATCTGCGCTCGGCGTTGGAGCTTTTGAAATCCATGCCGGGGCAGTTAGTAGAGACGGACGTGGAGGTTGATCCCCACGCTGAACTGGCCGGTGTATACCGGCATGTGGGTGCCGGCGGAACCGTTATGCGGCCGACGAGGCAGAACGGGCCGGCGATGCTGTTTCATAATATCAAGGGACACCCCGGCGCCGATGTTCTGATCGGACTTCTGGCCAGTCGGGAGAGAGTGGCAGCGCTTCTGGACTGCAAAAAAGAGGATCTGGGTCATCTGCTGCGCGACTCTGTGACGAATCCGGTGGAGCCGGTGCTGTCGTCAGATCCGGCGCCCTGCCAGGAAGTGGTATATCGGGCGGAGGATCCGGATTTTGACCTGTTTAAGCTGGTGCCGGCGCCGACGAATACGCCGGATGATGCGGGTCCGTACATTACCATGGGCATGTGTTACGCGACACATCCCGATACCGGACGTTCCAATATCACGATTCACCGCATGTGCATTCAGTCGCGGGATGAGATTTCCATTTTTCTGCAGCCGGGCAGCCGTCACATTGGTGCAATGGCGGAGCGTGCCACGGAGTTGAATCAGGTGCTTCCGATTTCCGTGTCCATCGGCGTGGATCCGGCGATTGAGGTGGGCGCATGTTTTGAACCGCCCACAACGCCGCTTGGCTATGATGAGCTTGCTGTGGCCGGTGCAATCCGCAAGGAGCCGGTGAAGCTGTGTAAGTGCCTGACCATTGATGAGAGGGCTGTTGCCAACGCGGAATATGTGATCGAGGGCGAGATTATTCCTGGTGTACGTGTACAGGAGGATCAGAACACTCACAGCGGCTATGCGATGCCGGAATTCCCCGGATACACGGGGGAGGCGTCTTCCGAATGCTGGCTGATCAAGGTAAAGGCAGTGACAACGAGAAAGAACCCGATCATGCAGACGGTGATCGGACCTTCTGAGGAACATGTCAATCTGGCGGGTATTCCGACGGAAGCCAGTATCCTGGAGATGGTCGAGAAAGCGATTCCGGGCGTCGTGAAAAATGTCTACGCACATTCAGCCGGGGGCGGAAAATATATGGTTGTCATGCAGTGCAGGAAGCGCGTGCATACGGATGAGGGAAAACAGCGGCAGGCGGCGTTGCTGGCGTTCTCGGCTTTCTCTGAGCTGAAAAATATTTTTCTGGTAGATGAGGATGTTGACATTTTTGATACGAACGACGTCCTTTGGGCAATGAATACCCGTTTCCAGGGGGATGTGGATATTATTCAGATTCCCGGTGTCCGCTGTCATCCGTTAGATCCCAGTGCAAGGCCGGTATATTCACCGTCCATCAAAGATGTGGGTATCAGCTGCAAGATGATCTATGACTGTACGGTACCGTTTGCGCTGAAGGATCAGTTCCGACGGGCGCAGTTCATGGATGTGGACCCGAAAAAATGGGTTCCGGATTTATAAGTTTTTGTAATATTTCTAATACCCTTCCATAAAACGGCGGACATGGTGTATAATACACTGTGTCCGCAAAGCTTTTATGTATGGAGCACGGCAGTTGTTCAGAAGTGTCTTTTAGGGGATACGATGCAGGAGTTTTACCGGGGCAGGGAAAAGTATTCGGAAGGAAAGATACCATAAGACGGAGTGAGGGAAAAGCTGATGAAGAAGCGTTTAATTGTGGGGGCGAGCGGAGCCAGCGGGATGCCGATTTTAGTAAAATGCCTGGAGATGATACGGGAGTCCGGAGCGTTTGAGACGACACTGATTCTGACAGACAGCGCGAAGCTGACGTTTCATCAGGAGATGGACGGTATGATAACAGAGGACACTCTGTATGAACTGGCAGATGATATTGCGGATGTAAGGGCAATCGGCGATAAGCCGGCGAGCGGATCCTACCGGACGGAGGGGATGCTGATCGTGCCATGCAGTATGAAGACGGTTGCCGGCATTCACAGCGGCTACACGGACAATCTCCTGCTGCGGGCCGCGGATGTGACGCTGAAGGAACAGCGGCCGCTGGTTTTGGCGGCACGTGAGTCGCCGCTGAACGCCATCCATCTGCGCAATATGCAGGAGCTGGCCATGATTCCGGGCGTGCATATTGTACCGCCGATGATGACTTTTTATAATCATCCGGAAACAATCGATGATATGGTTTACCATACAGCGGCGAGACTGGTGGAAATTTTCGGCGTGTCTGCGGGAGCATACCGGAGGTGGGACGGGATATAGATAAAGAGCGGGCGTGAATTGCGCATGTGGTGTGGAGGACTGTGAATGGTAATTAGTAAGTAGTGAAAAGATTATTCTCTGAGGAGGGTGGTCTTTTTTCTTCGCAAACGAATATTGATTTTTGCAGGTTAGACATGTATACTGGGAAAATGAGCAGGATTCATTGAAAGGAATCTGCATCTTTGAATATTTAAAGATTCAGTATGTCACCAGGTTACAAAATAAAAAGGAGAATATTATGTTTAAAATCAACGACAATTATCAAAAGCTCCCGGGCAGCTATCTGTTCAGCACGATTGCGAAGAAAGTGAATGCGTATCAGGAGGCAAATCCAGAGAAAAATCTGATCCGCCTCGGCATCGGCGATGTGACGCAGCCGATTGCACCGGCGATCATTGACGCCCTCCACGGTGCGGTGGATGAGATGGGACATGCGGAGACGTTTCACGGATATGCGCCGGATCTCGGGTATGAATTCTTGCGGTCTGCGATTGCGAAGAATGATTATCAGGCGCGCGGCTGTGACATCAGTCCGGATGAGATTTTTGTTTCTGACGGAGCGAAGAGTGATTCCGCGAACATTCAGGAAATTTTTTCCGTGGAAAATAAGATCGCTGTCTGCGATCCGGTTTATCCGGTTTATGTGGATTCCAACGTGATGGCCGGCCGGACCGGTACTTATGACCCGGCGACAGAGATGTGGAGCGATGTGATCTATATGCCCTGTACAAAGGAAAATAACTTTGTGCCGGAGTTCCCGAAGCAGGTACCGGATATGATTTACCTCTGCCTTCCGAATAACCCGACAGGCACGACACTGACGAAGGATCAGCTGCAGATGTGGGTAGATTATGCGAATAAAGTCGGTGCGGTGATTCTCTATGATGGCGCCTATGAGGCATATATTTCTGAGGATAATGTGGCGCACACAATTTACGAGTGTGAGGGTGCGAGAACCTGCGCGATTGAGTTGAAGAGTTTTTCCAAGAATGCCGGGTTTACCGGAGTTCGTCTGGGCTACACGGTGGTTCCGAAAGATCTCAAGTGCGACGATGTCGCTCTTCACGGCATGTGGGCGAGACGTCACGGTACAAAGTTTAACGGGGCGCCTTACATTGTGCAGCGCGCCGGCGAGGCGGTTTACAGTGACGCTGGAAAAGCACAGCTGAAGGAACAGGTGGCTTACTATATGAAGAATGCTGCAGCGATCAAGAACGGGCTGCAGGAGGCCGGATATGAAGTGTTCGGCGGCGTTAATGCGCCGTACATCTGGCTGAAGACACCGGATCAGATGACGTCCTGGCAGTTCTTTGATTATCTGCTTGAGACGGCGAATGTAGTCGGGACACCCGGCTCCGGTTTCGGACCCAGCGGGGAAGGATATTTCCGTCTGACGGCATTCGGTACGTATGAGAATACGCTGGCGGCGCTGGAGCGTATCAAGGCGATGTAAACGCAGAAGAACAATGAGAGCGGTTCTGACGTTAAAAAATGACTGAAGAGCCGCTCTTTTTCTAGTTTGCAATTTGCGGCGTGTACCTAATATGAATATCCAGTTACAGCCTGGATGACAAACCGATAGTTTCCCTTTATAATAACGATAAAGAAGTGTTTTTACATAACAGAGGAGTTCTCATAGAAGAGTAACTATAAAGGAGCTGTCTTATTGTATGTTTCGGGAGGGGATATTGACAATGGATAAGGAACAGATCGTTTACGAAGATATTTTGAAAAAAATCCGAGTCTGAGAGTGTCGGAGTCGGCAGTTGCGTATGGAACAAAGAGTCAGGGAGAATATACGCTGGAGGATTACTATGCGCTGCCGGATGATCAGAAGGTGGAACTGATCGACGGGGTATTCTATGATATGGCTTCGCTTCTTTTTGTGCATCAGCGGGTTGCCGGAGAACTGCATCGACAGATTGCGAACTATATATGCATGAAATATAACAAAAACCCTCCGGTTCACAAGAGTCCGGAGGGTTTTCGCTTCGCTCATTAAATTTATTGTTTTTTCTTCATCGCAGCCCGCTTCCGCAACGTCGGATCCAGGATCTTTTTCCGTAGCCGCAGGCTTTTCGGTGTGACCTCCAGCAGCTCATCGGTGTCGATGAAATCCAGCGCCTGTTCCAGACTTAAGATTCGCGGCGGTGTCAGTGTCAGCGCTTCATCCGCGGAGGAGGAGCGGGTGTTTGTCAGATGCTTTTTCTTGCAGACGTTCAGCTCGATATCCTCCTGACGGGAGCATTCGCCGACAATCATGCCGGAGTAGACTTTTTCGCCCGGCCCGATAAAGAGGGCGCCGCGTTCCTGGGCGGAGAAAAGGCCGTAGGTTACGGATTCACCCGGCTCAAACGCAATGAGTGAGCCAAGCTTTCGGTAAGTAATCTCTCCCTTGTAGGGCTCGTATCCGTCAAAAATGGTATTCATGATGCCGTTTCCCTTAGTGTCGGTGAGGAAAGGGAGTATGAAAAAAAGTCTGTAAAAGTTTAAATGTTAGGTCTTCTATGATA
>JAJPZY010000121.1 GCA_021204085.1 Clostridiales bacterium
TATCATAGAAGACCTAACATTTAAACTTTTACAGACTTTTTTTCATACTCCCGTTAGTGCGGCTACCGCCGCCGCCGCAACGGGGGCCATACCAATCCCATTTTCTGATGCAGCTATTCTTGTGCCGGAACAGATAGCAATGTTAGCTAAGATAACGTCCGTGTTTGGGATTTCCATGGATAAGGCAAGCATTGCTTCTGTTGTGAGTGCTACGATTGGAACAGCAGGAACGACTGTCCTAGGCAAAACTGTGGTTGCAGGCTTATTAAAACTGATTCCTGGTGCTGGCAGTGTTACGGGCGGAGCTATTTCTGCGGTAACGGCCGCTGCTTTGACAGCTGCCCTTGGTGAAGCTTATATCAGTATCATGTGTATGGTTGCAAGGGGCGACATGAAGATATCGGATTTATCATCAGAAGAAGGGAAGAAGGTACTTGCTGATATTTTTAAACAGAATCTGAAAATAAAGCGAAATTCAAAAGGCATAAGAACGGAATAAAAATATTGTGGAATTTGAAAAGAACTGCTTTTTTGATGAGAGGAATATAAGAAAGCATCACAGGTATTACAAAAAATTCAAAAGTAAATAAGGAGCTGGAACTGAATTTTTCAAGTGACAGATTAAGCTGTCAAATGTGTAGTTGCAGTAATCAAACCATCCTCTACTATGTATGCCGGTATTTCTGCCGAAACATCATCCGATGAATCTAATGTAAGATCACCTGAAATGGAAAAAAGTCCAATCGTATTATCTGTAGATGCCGAAACAACAGATGCAGCATCATCCAAGACATAATGACTATCCTTATCAAATTCATAGACTGTACCATCTTCATAAACAGTATTTTCAGCTGCCTGAGCATTATTCCTTGTAAGGCCCAAAAGCAGGAAAAAGACTGCACATAAGACTACCCGCTTAAATGATATCCATTTGATTGCATGTACTGTATTTGTCATTTGTTACCTCAAATAATTTAAAGTGATTGCTCCTAATAGGTTTCATTAACCCCCGCCCTGTAAATCGGCAGGTATTTCAAAACCCCGTTCACTCTCGTACTATGGAATAAGGTGATCTCATTCACTCTCAATTTATATTTTTGCTCCGGAAAATTATTCAATTCACCCAGATTGATTCTTGCTTTCCGCGCCAACGTGATATGCGCATTGAATGGTTTTTTATCAAAAGATAGCCCCTCTTCCCTCAATGCACTGCGCAGGCGCTTGTCCAACCCCAGCAGCTGCTTCCAACCCTCCACTTTCATGTGAAGAATTGCATTTTCCGGTTTTCTGAAATACCACGGGCGGCCTATGCTCAAATCTACTGGAGCTTGCCCAATCACTGCGGCATCCATGGCCCGTTTTATCACATTGACATCGTTCTGATCCGTCTCACCTATAAACACCAAGGTGATATGATAATTTTCCTCTACCACATACCGACCCGGAATCACTTTTTTCAGCTTGTCTGCATCAGCACCAATCTTTTCACGGATATTATCCGGCAGGGCAATCCCAATAAACAGCCTCATTTCCTACCGCACCTCGCATATAAATGTCACTGCAAAAGTTTACCAACCGCCAGCAAATTTTCTGGCCGCATTCATTTCAGATAATAATCCCCGACAGATGGTCTACTTCATGCTGGATGATCTGTGCGATCCAGCCGGAAAATTTCTGCCTCTGCGTTTTGAAGTTCATATCCTGATAAGTGACTTCAATCTCCCGGTAACGGGTGCATTTACGGACACCGCTAAGAGAGAGACACCCCTCCTGCGTTTCAAATGCTCCGGCCTTCTTAACAATCTTCGGATTGAACATAATCACATTCATCATGCCCATATTCACTGCTATGATGGCTTTGTTTACACCGATCATATTTGCAGCCATTCCAACACATCCATCTTTATGCGCCTGCAGCGTATCCAGAAGATCTATGGCAACCTGTTTATCCGCACTCGTGGCCGACTCCGCTTTCTGTGAAAGGAACAGGACCTTCTTCATAATTGGTTTTACACTCATAATTTCCCGCCGTCCAAATTCACTCGCCTGTTATTTTGATCACTACCTGTATATCATCGGAGACTCTTTCTTTAAATACATCCGCGTCCTGCAGTTTCCCGACAATGCTCCCGTAGTGAACCGGCACAACCACTGCTGGTTTTATTGCATTGACCCATTCCGCCGCATCACGGGCATTCGTCGTGTATGTCCCACCGATCGGAATAAATGCCACGTCGCAGTCCACTGCTTTCGCTTCCTTCGTCGCATCGGAATCCCCTGAATAATAATAACGGATCCCATCCATACAGATGATGTAACCCACCCAGGCACTCCGTTTCGGGTGGAACGGCTTCACAACATTGTAAGCGGCAATGGCTTCCGTCTGTATTCCGCAGACTGATACCTGATCACCGGGTCTTACAGCATACTGCCTTTCTGCTGGGATCGCTGTTTTGGCAAGCTCTGTTTCCATGCTTTTCGGAAAGACGATAACTGTATCGCTGTTTGCCGCTTTTTGGATATCCTCCGGCGAAAAGTGGTCATAATGATCATGCGTGATATAAATAACATCCGCGTCCTGAGGATTTCCTTCCAGCTTTAACGGATCAAAATAAACTATCTTCTCCCCGGCAATCCGGATACTGCTCTGTGTATTTACCGTCACATTTTTGAGTTCCTTATCCAACATTATTTTTCTCCCTCATCACATTCTGTTTCAATTATTGAAATCAAATCTGAATCAAAATCAGAGCTGTATCACTTCCGGCGCATGGCTGAAGGAAGAAATCGTCGCCGTACCTTCCGCAAAATAAAATACCGCCGTATTTCCTTCCGGTCCCGTTGTATACATATTCCGGAGGCTGGGATAGGCATCCAGCATGGATTCCTGTGCCTCCACCCTGTCATCCTCTGCCAGAGTGCCGCTCAACCGGATCCACTCGTCACCGGACATTGCGCAGATTTCTACTTTGGGGTTGGCAGCGATCTGCTTCGCCACATCCTTGGTCTTGCCCGTCTGGATATACAGTTTATCCTCAAAAACATGAATTGTCCCAAACGGCCGCACCCTCGGCTGGCCATTCTCATCCGTCGCCAGATAATAAGTTTCTGCTTTCTTTAAAAATTCATATACCTTGTTCATATTCGTCCTCCTTCATTTTCTCATTCAAACTACAAACTATTTTCTTACAATTCATCTTCAAGAATATCATTGATAATCTCACTGGCAGCTTCCAGCGCATCCAAAGCCTCCGCCAGTTCATCAGTTCTCTCACTGCCCTCATCATCGTACTGATCCGCGACCTGTCCTTCCTCGGAGCTTTTCAGCTCCCCTTCATAGGAATCCGCACGATAAAGCAGACCCACGTTATGTAAACCATCGCGGTACCAGTGATAGATGCCTTTCAAAATTGGCTGTTTGATTGTAAGACCGGTCTCCTCCTGCATCTCACGAATGACAGCCTCCGAGAATGTCTCGCCTGCCTCCACATGGCCGCCGGGAAACGTTGTGCCACTGTAGTTACTCCCTGTTTTATCCAGCGCGAGCACCATGTCCCCGTCACACAGCATACACATATTCATAAAAATTGCTTTCTCCGGCGGATGCTTTTCCGCCACATTATGATTGCTCATTATTTATACCACTTTCATCTCTGGAGATATACATATTCCAACGCTTTAACACATCCTGCAACGGTTCATCCAAATAAGACCATGTCCTCTCCCTGATCCAATCGGGAATTCCATACGCAGCCTCGGCAATGCTGCCTGTAATTGCAGCAAGAGTATCGCTGTCCCCGCCGAGGGATATGGCATTCCGGATGGCATCTTCAAAATCTGTGCTTTCCAGAAACGCAATGATTGCCTGCGGAACGGTATTCTGGCAGGTTTCATTGAAACGGTAATCCGGGCGAATTTCGTCCAGCGTTGCACTTAAGTCGTAACCATACTCCTCCTCGATATGTTTTTTAATACGCCTTTTGCATTCTGCCGGATCATCGTTAATCGTCCTCCCACCCTCTACAGGGTAACCGCCGAAATAATAACGGCACAGAAAAATCGCATCCGTAGTCGCCAGAGCTCCCTTGATTCCTTCCGGATGGTTATGTGTCACCTCCGCCGAAAGCCTTGCCAGTTCTCTTCCATTGGCTGGCCATACGCCGGTTTTTGCATAATTTCCGCAATCCATCACCCACGCACAGGGAGATACCCGCATGGCAGAGCCGTTGCCAAAACTGTTATACGGTTCCCGGCTATCAAAAAAGAGCCAACCGCTAAATCTTCCCCCATATCCGGCATCCGGGTACATCCGGCCATACCTCTTCATGGAATCAATAAAATCATCCCTCAACCCGCCTTTCATGATCGCATCCGCCACCGCACAGGTCATGACGGTATCATCAGTAAAAAAACAGTTGTCACGAAACAGCGGAAATTCTTTTGCTTTAATATTATTCCATTCATATATCGAGCCTACAATGTCACCGATTATTGCACCGAGCATATTTTTTCCTCCCCTTCGCTTCTACAATCGTCTGCAGAATTTCCGCCGCCAAAAGCGGCCAACCCATCAATTGGTATACCGGAACAAATAAATTCCGTCCAATTCTCATTGCCCACAGAAATACCCTTCATAGGACATGATATTTTCACTTTGGTTCCGTCCGTTCCTGTAAGCACTTATGATATACATAGAAATCCAGATTATAAAATAATCCTTCAAACTTGTTTTCATGCTCACTGAAATCCAGTACAACATGGCTCATCGAAAACCAGGTCACTTCTGATTACACCATTTTTTCAGTTGTGACTTCAACAACTCATATCGATGACGTTTCTCTTCCTTCGCAAAATGCTTCTCCCTGTTTTGTTCCGGATTATTTTCATACACAAGATCTTTTGCTTCTTCACCAAACTGCTCACTGGTCAGATCAAAACAACAGTCACCTACCACATTATAACAATGGTAATTCCCGCCCGGCCGCAAGATGCCATATACTTTTCCGCCAAAAATATCCTGTGCCAGAAACGCTGTGATTGAGCACTGCCCCAGCGTCTTATTCTCCTCACTCCACTCTTCACGCAGTCTGGGCGCACAAGTATCCGCAGACCAGATTTCAGAAAGGATGTCATATAACATGGTTGGAGACGAGATGACGCTATATTCTGCTGAAACCGGTTTGACATTTGCAGTTTCCCAGCCATAAAAATTATATTTCTTTTCCACCATGTTGAAATCCGTTTCTTTCTTCAGGATCCTTTTCGTTTTCGCCACCGGATAAGGTGCCGTCATTTCCGTATGCTTTTCTACGGAAACGACAATACCGACTACTTCCCTGTTGCCAGAGCCCACCGGAACAATCACGCGATCTCCGATTTCCAATGATATCCCTCCTGTGAGATAACTGTAAGCTGTATTTGAAGACGGCAGCAAAATCTGACAATATTCATAAATTGCTATGTCACCAGTGCCACCCAATAATTTTTCAGCGATTTCTTTTTTTGCTTTTGCCTCTGCGGAATATTGTTCCTCTTTCTCTTCTTCTAAATGCGCCTGCCGTGCCAGACGGTATGCAGAAAGGAATTCGGTCTCATCCACATACTGGTCGATATCCAGTCCGTAAAGATTGGTATTCCGGTACCGACTCTTCCACCGGTTCTGCTGTTCCTCTCGCGCTGTCAGATATTCCTCCTCTGAATGATACCGGCGTGGATCCGACCGTTCATCTTTGTATTGGAGCCGCCAAAAATTCCGGCGCGAATATTGGTATTTTTCGTTATGCTCTTCCTCATAAGTGATGAACCCATCGATCTCCTCGTCCCATTCTTTCCTGCGCCGCTGCATCGGTACATCTGCATGGTTCATAAAAATCGGAAGGCACGCCAGATCTGTTCCCTGTGCGCCATCAAAAGTATGCAGCTCATCCACCGCTATGTATTTCAAAGTTTCCGGTCCATTATCCTGCCACAACATAGCATCCTTCGGGCGAACCAAAAGATAATCCACCATCTTATAGTTCGTCATCAGAATATCCGGCAGATTATTCAGCATCGTCTCATGATCCGTAATAACACCATGCTCCGACATCATTCTGGCAGGTGCTTTCTCCTGTCCGCCCACATACATGCCAACACTAATATTACCTCGCATCTCCTTACTCTCATAAATCAGTTCTGCAATCCGCTTTGACTGATCTGTAGCAAGGGCATTCATAGGATAGATAATCAGCGCCTTAATACCTCGTTCACCCTTGTGCTGATAACAATATTCCAGAATCGGATACAGGAAACACTCTGTTTTACCGGAACCGGTCCCGGTAGCAACCAATGTTGATCTACCATCATCCCCAACCAAACGGTCAAATGCTTTTTGTTGATGCACATAAGGAAGATATGCTGGATGAATTGCCTCAAAACAGGTCGGCATTGTTCCTACCACACGAAACGGAAGTCGCACAGCAATATATGGCTCATGGTAAACAGAACCTTTCTGCTCCAACATTTTTTGAATCGAACCTTTGAATGGTTCGTTGGTCATGGGGAATGTGGTTTCTATATAATCCCCGATGCCCTGTTCCAGTTGTTTTGCAAGTATAGACGGCAGCAGTTCAATCACCTTTAATTCCTGCTCAGTCACCCTCTCAGTTACCTCACCTGGTCTGCGGACAATCTGAGCATCTGCCGCAGTAAATTTAACCATAATTCATCACGTCACCAACAGACTCACTTTACCGTTTATTTCGCCCATTTGTACCTCATCTTATAGCCGCTGTATGAATTATATGACAATCGTTTTTCCTTTTGCAATCTGCCTATTACAATATAAGGCATCACCTTTTGAGATAAAGCAAATGCCTGTATAGACTCTATATCAAAGTTTCCGTTTTTTATGAATTTATTATAATCATCAGGAGAAAGTAATCTATCGCTGGCAAATTGATCAGCTTTTTTCTCTTTTTCTTCATCTGAACCCACATCAACGAATTTAACCGATTTTCCAACATCTCCGTTCATAATATGTCCCAGCTCATGAAAGAGAGAAAACCAGAAAATATCAGCAAATGACCCCCTTAATGTCAACACCATCTGATATACTCCATTATTTTTTTGTGAAATATACCCTTGAACCGGTGCTCCCCTGAAGTTCCTGAGCAATGCAAAATCAATCCCATATCCGGACATCGTATTTCTCAAAGCTTGCGGCAGATTAGCTTCATCCTTTAGCATATTATTTTTCAGAGTTTCTACCAGTTCATCCACTTTATCAGGCTCAAAACGAGTCGTAATCTCAGTATCATCACTTACCAACTGACATAATCTAATCCACGCACCCATTACATAAGGATCAACCGTCGTATTTGTCGCCATTCGGAATGCTCCTTCGGGCACGATATTCTTAAGATTTGCAATATTGCTGAATTTCAACGCCTTCCGCAATGATAAAATGGAAGCATCCCTGCTCTCTCCTACAGGCATCTTACCTTTCTGGCGTAAGTATTTCACAAATTCGTTCAACGCCTTTCGCGCTTCCCTCTCTTCATTCGTAATTGTCTGCATCTCATTAAATTCCAAAAGCTCTGCGTCATAATTCGCCTGAAGATTCATCCAGAAAGTTTTCGGTACATCCAGCGCATATTCCAGCGCAAAAGCAAATTTAGCAGAAATATCTTTTTTCCCTTTTATTACATTACTAATGAAGGCCGGCGAAACTCCTGTCTGTGCAGCAAGTTCAGCCTGTGTAATACCGCGTTCTTCCAATAGTTCTGCAATTGTCTCTCCCGGATGAAAAATCAGATCACGGGATATACCAGTTTTCTTTACTGCCATGGTAATCACTCACTCCTTCCACTTCTATTTCAGTACAAATCATAACTGTATCTTCATCTGCATTCGGTTCCAAAATCAATCTCGCATGAGGTGCAACATGCAGGGAATATCTAATATTAGTATATCCGGTTAATCGTTCCGGCTTTCCCAAACCCAATTTCAAAAAATCTCCAAAACATTCTGCCGCTTCCAGCCGATCCATATGCTTCTTAATAGCTTTCACCCAATCTGACGGCAGCTTACGCCTCATTTTTTGGTAATCTGTAAAGTATTTTTCAACCTTACCGTTGGCATATATTATGTTCAATAAGGCATCTACCCCTTCCCGAATCAATTAACCATATGGTTAATTATAAATTTATCATATAAATGCATTCCTGTCAATATCATCGATAATATCTATGACAATACTTGTCTTATCGCAGGCAATATTACAATACTTGAAAGCTTACTCCTCCCTGTATCTTTTCTCGAAAAACCGCCACGCGGTCTCGTAGTCCTCCTCACGGTCACACCGGTCGAAGGGAGCCACATACTCAATGGTGCGCTGCACCGGACCACCGGGCTGCGTGTCATCGGTAATAGTACGATAAAACTTCTCCCCAACTGAAGCATCTTTAATGCCATTCTCAAACTCCGGGCGTGAAAACCCTACACCGGTGAGAGAACGGTTGTTGGTGAACACTATACGACCATTTACATCGTACCATGTGTCTGCCTCGTAGCTTTGCAGGACAGGAAACTATATTCGGTAGATGGTTTTTAGCTGTTCCAGAGTCATACCCAAAGCCATGGCGGTGAGCACATCAATTTCCACCAGAGCCTGACGACGCTCGTAGTCCGTGCGAAGGGGTGTATCCCAATAAGAAAACCGAACCTTCACCGGGTTTTTAAGAAGGAAATACAGATCATAAAAATCAAAGCTTTTCTGATCGAATGGAATCAATTGGTAAAGGTCATCGATCAGCCATTTCATGATATTCAGATTTCCGAAATACGGTTGGTAGCTTATACGCTGCGCAAGGAAGTCCTTTGCCGCCTCATATAACTTTACCGCTTCTTGCGTATTCCCCTGCTCTGTCCGGATCCGCGCAAGTCTGGTATACACCTCCGGCAGGGGATCCCACAGGTTCCGCGCATTTTTTATTCTGGGATATAACCCCTCGATGATGGAGACATATTTTTCATAATCTTTCTCTACAAAATATCCGTTTTTATACACATCCGCAACTTTATAGGTGCAGGTAAGGTTCCCCCTCTCCATAGAACGGGAATAATGGTAGAAAGCCTTCTCATAATCCCGTTCGCCGCATCTCCCGTAATATCAGATATATCCCAGCCCCTCATCTGCTTCGTCCAGCCCAAAGGAGGCAGCCATCTCATAATATTTCAGCGCTAGGTCAAACCGCTTCTGTTCATAGTAGTATCCGCCCAGCTGCATCATATCTTCCGGCCGGTTCTCCTCAGCAATCAGGAATTCCAATGCTTCGATAAAGAAAAACTCTTCGTCCTCCGAATGGTTGGATTTGGAGTTGAATTCATCGATAATCTACCGCGACTCCATCACTGTTAAGCCATCTGCATTGCCCTTCTTTGTTACCACCTGCTTTTCCTCCTCCCTGCCATTGCCTCTGCCAACCATATCATAGCATATACCCTTACAAACCGCCACACATCCAGTACCAGATCAGTGCTCCCAGCATTATCAATCCGACCCCCGGCAACGCCGCCATAAAAACAATCATGAAAAAGATATAAATCAGCACACCGCACCCGGATCCGCCGCTCTTTTTCTGTCTGTGCCCGGTATAATTATCACCGCCGGATAATTTGTAATCCATATAACTGTCTGCCGCATCATATTTTCCGTTTCTGTTCCAGTCATTCATAAAGTACCTCCATTCATTTTTTGGGAAACCTGTATAATTCCTCTTTCGGATTCGGAGATTTAGGAAATATCCTTGAAAGATGTTCAATTATCTCGGTGTCAGGCATCAAATCTCCAAACTCGCTCCACCTTCTTTTTAATTCCTCGTAATTATCAATGGATAATAGCTTTTCTTTCGGTGTCACTTGATTGCCTCCTCTACCAGCTTATAAAATCCAGGGACCTCACCGGTTTACCTCCTGCTGCCCTACATCTTCTTTGCATGTTTCATAATACTCACACGTCATGCAGCATCCTCTGCACTGCCTGTCTCCGGTAAATATCTTCCGGATCCAATACCAAAACCGCATCTTTTTGCCCTCCAAAATCAAAAAAATGGAATCGCCGTGGTGCTTATTATAAGTGCTTAAACCGCACAGATAGTCCAAACGACATCATGAATAAAAAGATTGCTGAAAAAATCGAAGTTATACATGCAGAGCATCCGGATATGGGATATCGGCGTTTACGGGACGTCCTTGAGCATGATGAAAAAATTTGTGTGAACGACAAGCGAGTATTGCGGATTTGCCGAAAAAAGAAGATACAATCCATTGTAAAAGGCCGGCATAATTGCTGCACGAAGCCAGCTTCCGATCCGGCCTATGTGGCAGAAAATAAATTAAACCGGAACTTTCAGGCAGAACGGCCGAATGAAAAATGGGTAACAGATGTAACGGAATTCAAATATGGGATCGGTACAGAGACCGCCGGGAAAATATACTTAAGTGCCATTCTTGATCTATGTGGGAAACGGCCTGTTTCCTATGTAATCAGTGATCATAATGACAATAAACTGGTATTTGATACATTTGATTTAGCTGTAAAGGAAAATCCAAATGCACATCCGCTGTTTCATTCGGATAGAGGTTATCAATATACAAGCAATGATTTTCGGCAGAGAATACTAAAAGCAGGTATGCTGCAAAGTATGTCGCGAGTCGCAAGATGTATTGATAATGGTCCTATGGAAGGATTTTGGGGATTGATGAAACGGGAAATGTATTACACGAAAAACTATTCTACAAAAGAAGACCTGATTGAAGCAATACATAATTATATGCATTATTATACTACGAAGCGAGTTCAGCGAAAACTGGGGATAATGACGCCTCTGGAGTATTATCAAAAAATGATGTTAGCAGCATAAAAATGCCGCCCTATAACGGGCGACAATAGCCGAAAAACTTTTGATATTTGAAATGTCTACTTGACGGGTAGCACACCAAAATACTGGATTCTCAAGGGTTTTTTTAGATTTTTTAAATTGGTTTGAATTATCGTTTTGAGAACTACGAACCCTTGAAAATCAAGGGTTTTTCGGCTATTTGTGTGCTACATGTGTGTTACGCTTTAGTATTGACAAGAACTATTCAAAACGCAATAGCTAAATTTTATATCCTCGTTCCGTCCGGAAACTGAAATTCTGCAATCCACACTCCGCCTAGAATCTCTGCTATTCGCTCTAATTCGTCTTTTGTAAGAGTGCCGCGCTTTATCTTAATATTCAGATTTTGAGGGCTAGTGTTTAATTGTCTGGCAAGTTCCGCTTGGCTCATTCCTGCATACGATAATGCCATTTTTACTTTTTGTTCTACTGTCATTAAAATAATCTCCTATTACAAATATATGTGATGATTATAACTGATTTCTTTTCAAAAATCAACTATATACATAATATTATCAATCATATAATTAATATTATAATTGACATTATCAACTGTTTGTTTTATACTTATGAGTATCAATCAGAAAGGAGATCACCACATGGAAACAGAATTTCAGAACCAGTATGAAGATGTTTCTAAAATGTCTGCTGAGGAATTTTCTCTTGCTTACAAGAAACTCAGTGACGCACTGGAGACACCAGAAACAGACATTCCGCTTCATGCTTGGGTATTACTCAGCTGTTACGGGGCGGAAGGAATGAAGACGGCTGTCAGAGCCGTACACGATGCTTATAAACTTGGCTATCAGATGGGAAAGGCTATATGTAAACAAGAGGAGGTACAATAATGAACTTGAAAAAAGAAACACTTCGGATGGTCAGAGAGATCAGCGGAGAAAAGCATTTATCACACATTTTTTACTTCACAAAAGTTCAGTATGAACACGACCGAGAAGAACATCCCGGCGCAAAGGATGACGCAAAGGCGGAGATTATTGAAAAGCTTGTGGATATTCTGGAAATATTGCCGAGTAGTGAACTAATGCGGTTATATAGCTACATCTCAGAACTTTATAGTTTGGAATAATACATTAGAATAGATGGAGGTACAGTGATGGGTATGACTTGCGCTGACACGAATATCAAAAATGAGGTAATACCAGCGGAAAACTGGCAAGATTGGATTATAGAGATGGTTAAGAGTATCCGAAATACTGATTATCTCAGGCAAATTTATTACTTTACGTTGGTAAAATATGACAAATGCAAGAAAGACTGTTAAAAAGAAAAAACGTGGGGTGTCCTAAATCGGGACACCCTTTCTCCTGCCATTTTCAAATTTTACTTGTATATTGCTTCTAGCTGTGATATATTATCCATATAAAAAAGCAACCGCCCACAAGGTGGGTTGACCAGATTAAAAGCAGAAATTCCACCCTTGCACCGGCCAAAGTTTAAGGGTGGTTTTTCTATGTATGACTACTTACAAAACGTAAAAACGAATGTAAGCAACGCCAAAAGGAACATGCCAAAATACAACAAGTCCTTAAAATCAAAATGATTTTTCATAGGCATCACCCCCATTCTATTGAAATGAGAGGTCAGCCCACCCTGCAACACGGTTGCCTTTATAATCGTAATATGAATTAGAATTTTCTTCAATCAGATTTTACAATCCGCTGGCGCGCTTTACTTCTTCCTGTAGCTGTGATTCCAGATTTAATCTGTGTATGGCTAACCGCTCCACCCGGCTCCCGTTCCGCTTGAAGTCGTTCACAGATGAACAGAATAATTGTAGCCCCTCAGTTTGTGCGTATTGCTCCAGAAGGCGTTTTGCCTTACCTGTCCGCAAGCGTTGCAATGCTTTTTCTTTTATCTGCCGGACACGTTCACGACTGATACCCAGATCGCGCCCGATCTCTGCAAGTGTCATATCATTTTCATAAGAGAGGCGGATCACATTACTCTCCCGGTCGGTGAGATACGTTTCCACCGCTTTCCACATATCATTTGCCAGGCATTCCCGGAACACTTTTTCTATAGTGCTATCCTCAAATTCTGCGCCCTCATCCTCTAACAAATCGCCCAGAGTAGAACACTCAAAATCTTGGTTCTCAGCAAGCGGAGAATCCAGTGATTTTACGTCTTTGGAATATTTGCGTATATCTGCAAGCTGTTTATCAGAAAGCCCCAGATCGCGCCGTATTTGCCCCTCTGACGGGGTTTCTCCATGCGCTCTAATATATTTAGCAACATAACTTTTATAACGGAAAATCTGCTCTTGAAAGTGGACGGGTACACGTACAACAGAACCGGAATTTTCAACATATCGCCTAACCGCCTGTTGAATCCAGAAGCCCGCATAACTCATGAATTTAGTGCCGCCAGAAGCATCATAACGATACGCAGCTTCACGCAGACCGAAAAAGGACTCCTGCAACAGATCGGCTTCATCCTCATATTTGCAATAGGGCTTTATCAATTTTTTTATGAGTGGGATGTTTTGGAGATATAGCAGTTCAAGATATTCTTGTACCAGTTCGCCAGATTGGATTTGCGCAACAATTTCCTCGTTAGACATAGCATTCACTCCCGTAAAATGGTATAATGTAAGCGCAAGAATTGTTACCTAAATGCCTTTCTGTGTAGGAAGTCTGCTCTGCTCGCGGGCTTCCTTTTTTATATTTTCGGGAGAATGGTTTTTTTTATAAAATTTTCTATTCGGGGACGTTAAAAGGGCGGATGAGCGTGGGGCGAATTACCCCCCGTACGGTCTTAAAAACGAGTGTGTGAATTTATTTCTGTAAATATATCAGATCTTCTATGATAAGTTG
>JAJPZY010000064.1 GCA_021204085.1 Clostridiales bacterium
ACTTATCATAGAAGATCTGATATATTTACAGAAATAAATTCACACACTCGATTCTTCATGGAGGGTGTAAGTACCGATTGGCAGCATCTCGATGTAATGTGCTTCCTCTGTGGAAGTCCAGCTCTCTACCACGTTGCCATCCTCATCCAGGATCGTAAGCTTAGCTCCCGGAATTTCCTCCCCGGCAATGTCCTGTTTGGAAATCTCTACCTTCGTCACATCATCCTCCATCACAACCTGCTGAACGTCTGCAGTGTTCTCGATGGTAAACTCAATGCTCTCCGCTGTCACATAGCCATCAGCCGGCTTCGTCTCAATCAGCGTGTAGGTCTCTCCGACCACAAGCTCTTTGATCACATGCGCTTCGGTTGTGGAGGTCCACTCATCAATCACATTACCGTCCTCATCGATCACCTTCAGTTTCGCACCCGGAAGTTCCTCTCCATTGGTAAGGTCGGTCTTCGTGATCTCCACGGTAGTCGCTTCATTCTCAAAAGCAAGCGCAAAGGTCTGCACATCGACATCCTCACCCTCGTAAGTGACCGTAAATTCCTGTTCCTCTCCGGTAGTAACAAAACCATCCGGAGCATACAGCTCTTTCACATAGTAGGTTGCATCGATCGGAAGGTCAGCCACAAATTCAATCATCCCATCCTCATCCGTCGTTTTAAGCTCAATGATCTCATCTGCCGCGATCAAAACATCCCCGGATGCGGAAACGATATCTTCCGCTGCATACAGGCCAAAGATCGCTCCCGAAAGCACACGGTCCGTATCTTTCTCTGTCTTCACGACACTTACAGATACGGTCTGGCGGTTATTCTGCCAGTCCTCATCGTAGACAACCACAGGCGTATCCTGGTCGATATAACTTAAATCCACGTAGCGGATTTCATCATCCAGGACATATCCGTATGCAGTCCCGACTTCCTTCACATAATACTGCCCAACCGGAAGCCCGGTAAGCTCTGCCACGCCGAACTCATCCGTCGTGACCGTCGCCACCAGCTCATCGGCTTTGTAATAATCTTCACTTACGCCATCTGCAGCTTTGATATCTTCTGCCGCATAGACCTCAAAGGTCACATCCGTCAGAGTCCCTGTAATGTAGTTGAAGATATGCTCCACAATGCCTTTTACCTTATTGACCAGTGTCACACTGTCAAGGAATTCCCCTTTCTTATTGATGATCAGGGATGCGGTCGGGACATCATCCTGCATCTCGACTTTCTGCACGTCGGCAGTGTCAGAAATGGTAAATGTGATATCCGTACACTTCAGGTAACCGTAAGGCGCGATTTCTTCATGCAGGGTATAGGTCTCCCCTACAACCAGATACTGGATCACGTGCGCCTCGTCCTTTACAGAAACCCAGCTGTCAATGATGTTGCCTTCGCTGTCCGTCACATACAAGGAAGCACCGGAGAGTTCCACACCTGTCGTGAGGTCTGACTTTGTAATCTCCACGGTGGTCGGCTCATTTTTCTTCACGGATTTTAATTCCACTGTCTGTACATCCTGCCCCTGATAAGAAGCATCAAAGGTAAGCACTTCATCGGAGGAGACAAAGCCGTCCGGAGCTGCAAGCTCTTTCACATAATACTGGCCGAGCGGAAGGTCAAGCGTGCATTCAGCAAGCCCGTCTGCGTCAGAGACCATTTCCTGCAAAAGTGTGTCTGCAGCCACGATGACTTCACCATCTGCTACGATATCCCCGGCATTGTAAATACCAAAGACTGCACCTTCTACCACGCTTCCTGTCTGTGCATCCTGCTTTTCTACCGTGATCGCCACTTTCTGGCGCTCATTGGTAAATTCAACCGTTTCTTCGACAACCGCGGTATCCTGCCCGGCATAGGTAAATTCCACTTCCTGAGATACAGTATTCAACGTGTAGCCGTAAGGTGCCGTCACTTCCTTCACTTCATATTTCCCGAGCGGAAGGTCAGATACGACTGCCTTACCATCCGCATCCGTCGTAACGGTTGCAACCAGAGCACCTTCCCCGTACACCAGATAACGGTTCCCATCTGCATCTGTCTGATGGTCAGAAGTATAAATATCTTCCGCCGCGTACACTTCAAAAACAGCACCCTCTAAGGTTCCTTCTTCATAGATAAAATCCCCATTATATCCAGTCAGGTTTTCACCGTTCTTAATGATCGTAAGCTCCCCTTTCACCGGGTGGTTCTCATACACCACTTCAATGATCGCATCACCGCTCACGGAATCAATGAGATATGCCGTGTTGTTATCTACGCTCACTTCCACATAAGAAGTATTTAAGGTGTAGCCGTCCGGAGCTGTCACTTCCTCGATCCGGTAGTTCCCGGGGCTTAAAGCATTCGGGAGGATCAGGTAGCCATCCTCATCCGTAAAATAAGAGGTATGGACCATTGTCGTCGGATAGGTTGTCACCTGCTCTACATACTCCTCATTATCAAGGTCATAGACCTTAAACTCCGTATTGGCAAGGAGCACGCTCTTTTCTGTCTCATCATCTTTCTTGATGATCTTTAATTTTGCTTCGAATTCATCATCCAAGAGCACCCGCCAAACCTGCGGTGTCGTCGGGTTATCCTCAGAGATTGTCACAATAAAGTCATCCACAGGGTTATAATTGTGCGGTGTCGTTGTCTCCCGTACGATATAGGTCCCATACGGAAGTGCGATTGAGCACGCATATCCGGTATCATCTGTAAACATCTCCGTGCCGCCATCCTCCGTAAGCACAACCGGCTCTGCGGAATCAAAATCATAAGACCCATCCTCATTCACGGTAAGGCTGCTTACCAGATAAGCCGTAAAGCCGACGCCGGATAACAGGTCCGCATCCGTCTTGCCATTGTTTGCCGCCTTAATGACTGCAAACGGCTGGCTTACCACATCTTCTTTTGATGTGACCGTGCACTCAACCGTCGCTACAAGGTCGCCCTCAGAAGTAAGGGTAAGGTCATATTCGTTCTCATCCAGGTTATACCCGACCGGAGGTGTGATCTCCTTGATATAATAACTTCCCAGATACAATCCGGTGATCTCGGCAGTCCCATCCGCATCGGTAGTCAGTGTAGAAACAAGCTCGTCTGCTTCATAGAGAACGCCTGTCGTTCCGTCCGGGTGCTCGATAGCTTCACGTGCATACAAGCCATAAACCGCACCTTCCAATGTTGCATCGCCCTGCGCCTCATCACCGGTCTCGGAATCCTCTTTATACAATGTGATGCTCGCATCCACACGCTTGTCCGTAAAGGTCTTGGAGACTTCCACGACTCCGCTGCCGCTGCAGGAAACCGTATAGACTTCCGTATCCCTGTAATAGTCATCCGGTGCCGTGATTTCTTTTACATACACGGTATCCTGTGTCTTTTCAAATGTAACGGTAGAAGTCCCGTCACTGCCGGTCCCCGGCATCTTCGTGATCAGGTCCGTGCAGGAAGCATCACTGTAAACGCCATATACTGCTCCCGCCAGAAGGTTTTTCGTATCCGCATCCTTCTTTACGATTGTCAGGGATACAAGGTTTACCCATGTCACTTTAAAGGAGATATATTTTTCGTTATCCACGCTCTCGCCAAATACAAACGCCAGATCCTGCGTGGAACTTCCTGTTGTGATCTTATAAGCAGAATAGTCTTTTGTGATACTGCCCTTCATCGTCGTTGACCAGTTTGCGCTGACGTCATCCGCCTGCGACAACGGAGCGGTAAGGTAAAAAGTTGTCCCGCCGCTGATCGTCACGCTTGCGCCAGACTTGCTTGTCTCGCCAGTCGTCACATTGACCAGTTTTACGCCGCTCGGAAGGTCAAAGGTGATCGTCTGCAGTTCATCTGCTTCAAAAGTGATCTCCTCAGTCCGCTGAATACTACCGCTGACATAAGCCTCTACATCATCATTTGAAAATGACATTTCCACATCCGGAATATCCGGCTGTGAAACACAGTAGTTATACAGTTCCATTGCCAGTGCCTGACCGGTTGAATTGGTTCCGGAAAAAGCATCAGAACTGCCATTTGCATAGGCTGCCGCCAGATGGGTGATGATAAATCGCTTTCCGGTGGAGAAATCCGGATAATTTTCTTCAAAGAATCCTTCATCCCCGGATGCTTTCGTCCCATAATAGCAGACCTTCGCCAGCGTCTTGCCGTCAGACAGCTTTGTGATTGTGTAAGTTCCGTCATCCGGGCCATTCTTCGAAGGCTGTACGCAATATGCAGTCGCTGTGATGCTTCCATAGGAAACATAGTACGGAGCAGTCATGTAGCTGCCAAGGCCGTAGTCACTATAGTAATACCAAGCGCCCCTTGTGATCGTTACAGTCTCTGTGGTAGAAGCTGCGGATACGGACAGGGCACTGACGCCAACAGAATAAGATACGCTCTCGCCTGCATCCAGATCAGCCAGAGAGATGCCTTCCTCTTCAGCCTCTTCCAGTACTGTCGCAAGGGTAAGCCCGGTCTCCTCATCGACCGTTTCCTGATCTTCGCTTGCTTCGATCTCGGATTCAAATTCTTCCGTGGTCAGTTCTTCCGCACCAGCCAGAGAAAGGGCAGTCTGAACCTGCTCTAACAAGTCTGACTCCCCATCATCCTCAGAATCCTCCTCACCGGAGCCGCCTCCGCCGCCATCTGAATCGTCCGTACCGGAATCCGCCGTTTTAGCGGCGTCATCCACTTCTTTTACCGTGATCGTACGTGTGATGCGATAACAGGGATGACTGCTCACCGGCTCTACATAATACACAGCCTGATACGTCCCCGCTGTGTCAGCGGAATATGAGACTCCATCACTATCGTTTGCCTCATATAAACTGACCTTTGCTTTTTCTGAATCAAAGGTAATGCCTGTAAAATCAATGGAAGGGTCAAAGCTGCTTCCAAGGTCAATTTCAATATCATCCGCTGTCACGATCTCATCATCATCCAGCTGGCTTAAGACTTCCTCCAGTTCCGGATACACTGATTCATATGCCGTAGAACCGGATGTGTCTGCATCTGCCTCTGCCAACGCCGTCATCGGTGATGCGGCAACAGAGAAAACGCTCAACGCGGAGAGCGCACAAGATAATACGCCCCGTAATTTCTTCTTATTTAACATAAAATTCCTCTCTTTCTATTCCTGCGGCAATATTGCCGCGCCAATAAAGTTTCTTTTTTGAGCGCTTTCGTATTCCTATTTGCCCACGGCACCCCGGAATACAAAGGAATCGCCAGACGGCCGGCAGCGAACCGGCTCCACGGGGAGATCATCATCTTTCCAACCCTCTGGTTTACAGAGCTGCCTCACAGCGTGCGGCGGATTGGGTACCGCTCATGCCATGACCAGTCAGGAGTATCATTATCCCCTTTGCGTATCATCGCGAAGCCGAGTGGCAACCCCGGTATTTATTGGCGGCATGGATTCGCTCGCTGCCAAAATAAGATAAATCTTTCACTGGCAGGTCCTGGCGGATGCCCCACGCTTATGTTTTCACAATCACAAAGGGAACGTATCTGACGAATGTATATGAAGTTGTCAAGGAGCTTCCGAAAGGGATTGCCGTTTCGATCCCGGCTGATTTGTTTACCCCTTCACTAATCACAGGTGGGAAGCCCCAAATGGTCACGCCGTTTGAAATTTTTTTCATATTTTTTTATTCACCCTCCGCCGCTTTCCTCATCGACTTTAACGCACGCCCGATTGCATTTGTCACCGAACTCTTGCTCTTATAACCCATCTCCTTGGCCGCCTGCCTGTGGGTCTGCCCTTCCCAATAGACATGATGCACAATGGTTCTTTGCAGGTCATTTAATGTGCACAGCAACCCGCTTACCTCTTCATGCAATATATAGTTGTCTTCAATTTCTGAATTAAAATAATTTCGGCTGCCCAGATACATATCCTGTGCAGGCATATCTTCTTTTGAAATGCATCTGCCCCTATCCCGGCACGCCAGGTTATGTGAAAGCCTGTCCTCCCCGATCAGGATCAGAGGAAAATGCCATTCGAGATTGTTAAAGCTGTTCACAGAGATTCGGGCTGATTCGCTTCCCGCATTCACACACTCATCCGTCACGGATGAATAAAAATAACTCTCCTCCAGATTGATGGGAAAAACCGTATAGCGCTTTCCGATACGGTAAAGGACGTATCCGTTTTTATAGACCGCAACTTCTGACTCTTTCCCTCCTGCTTTCATCTGTACAGAAGTTACCGCCTCCAGTGGTCGGAGTTCTTTCCATGTGGGCACCCGTTCCCCTTCCTTTGGCATATCTAACCGACTTTTCAGCATTTTTAGTGTAAGCATTCTGCCGCCTTTCCAAGCGGAACCGATGCATAAAAGAAAAGGCAGCTATGACAGATAGCCCCGACTCCGCTAATTTTTTTTTCTTAGCGGAACCGAAACGGCTCCGGCATAGCTGCCTACACACTATAAATTTTTCAGGTCAGATTCCCATTGCGGCTGCTCAGCCTTAGATGGTATACTTACATCAGACCATTTATCATTTACCTGTATGTTTCTGATTCCATTTTATTGTGCAGATCAGTAAATAGATAGTACGGATGAAGTACGAAACAGGTACGAATTACGAGATACCCTGAAAGGATACGGCATTTCATGAAAAGCAAAGATTTCTTAGATAAAATACTTATCACCATGTTCGGTACCCGAATGATTTCGGATTCCCTGATTGATTCCATCGAAAGTCTCTTTCCCAAAAACTATCTAAACTCCCGACTCAAATATGCCAGAGCCTTTAACGCAGATACGATATCCCGTATCCTGATCGTTCTGCACAAATATCTTGGTTTAGAGGAAAATGTCACCGTACATGCTGTAGACACGGTTATTAATGAGCATGTTAATGATATGCTTACCTTATGGTCTGATCTTTTTGATGCTGACTTTGATTGTTATAAAATAGGAATTACAGACGATGCAGAAACCATCCAGCAGAAACGTGAAGATTTTTATAGCCTCTTTGAATCAATCTTAGAACTATGCGCGGACAAGGAAGATATTCCTACAGACCAAATCCGAACCAAATGTCTGCATAACCTGAAACAGGACAAAACCCCTATAGAACCATCCATCTGGTACTGCCCCCAGCCGACTGCGGATTTTTATGGTCGCCAGAAAGAACTGAATATGATATCCGAACGATTGGCTACATCAAACTATGTGATACTTTCCGGAATAAGCGGAATTGGGAAAACAGAGATTGCAAAGAAATATGCCAAAGACCATGAAGCAGATTTTTCTTCGATACTATTTATTGACTTTAAAAATACATTACACGAAACGATTGCCGGCTTAAAACTTAATCGACAGCAAAATAATGATAATACAGATGCTTATAAATCAAATTTAGCAATACTCTCCCAGTATGGACCTGATACTCTGATAATCTTCGACCATTTTAACATCCTTCCGGAAAATGAGCCGGATTTTATGCGCATATGCTCCTTCCGATTTAAAATAATCTTTACAACAACATACCAATGGGAAGACAGCATTAGGATACTGCCCTTTGGATTAAAACAAGGAGCCTTGGAATTATTCAGACATTACTGCCCTCGTTTTTCCGCTCTGGCCGATGATGCAACGATAGATGCGCTTCTCACTTCCGTCGAATGCCATACCTATGCAATCGTTTTAATTGGAAAACTTTTGCAGAATAACCCTATGGCACCTGCGGATCTGTTAAAATTGTTCTATGACCATAACTTAAAAGAAAACAAAACCGCCATCGTGACACTAAAAGATGGTACTGCCATCTCTGCCAATATTTATGGGCACCTGACACAGTTGTTCAATATCATGCAGTTTCAGGAAGATGAAGAACTTCCCGACCACCTGATCGAATACTGCGCCTTTGTCCCTGATGGCGGGATAACTCTCGAACTATTCAGTGCCCTGTCAGAAGATTCCGACTGTAACGGAATCAACCGACTGTGCCGTCTCGCCCTCATCTCCATACAGGATAATCAGATGGTAACGGTACATTCCCTGATAAGGAATATCATTTTAGAACAGCTGACGCCTTCCTACACTTCCTGTCAGAATTTTATCAATAACGTAACCAGCTATGTAAGTTGTAGTGCTATGTCGTCCGAATATATGAAGGAGTTTGAAGCACTGATCATTTTGCTGAAAGATTCCATTGGTTGCCCGGACGATGACCTGAGTATCATAGAATGGGCTGTCAATCTTGGTGAATGGATTACATTTTTAAATTCATTTGGAAATCACAACACAGCTTTCCTGATCTGTTACCAGTTATATGAAGCTTCAGAGGAAAAGAGAAATAACCTGATCACCTTAATTGGCAGCATAGGATTTGCAGAATCCTTTAACGGGCGCGAATCATATGAATATGCAAAAGCACATTTAAATACCGCCCGGAAAGTCCTGGATTATTGCAACAGCCACCCGGATGTTTCATCCCTGCAATCTCTCTTAAACTACTATGAATATAAGTTTCGTTTCACTCTGGCATATACACAAATGGGGGAAGGCCACTATGAAGAAGCCATCTCGTCTTTCAAATCTGCAGCGGAACTTGTAGATTCTATTCCCTCTGATAAATATATGCTGGCACAAATTAATCTTGAAATATCTACGTGTCTGATCAATATGAAAAGGTACAAAGAGGCAATTGAAATATTGATTACAATCAAATCCTTCTGTGAGACAGAACTCGATAGTGCAAGTTCACTACATACACATACCTATATGCTGCTCGAAATGTGTTATCAGTTTACCAGCCAACCCAAACTGGCAACCGAAATAAGGAACCTTTTGGAGCAGTCCATAGAATGGGCGGACACCAAAGATTCTTTCACAAAATACTATGCCCTGATGTATCAGTCAGAATCTGATCTCGTTAACGACGATTATGAAAACGCCTACGATAAAGTTGCAGAAGCAATTTCATTTCTGGAATCCAACAACAATAACCCCTGTTTCCGGAAACGGCATACGGCATATTCTATGATGGCCTATATCTGCCATCAATTAAAACAGCCGGAAGATATGCACGACTATAATGAAAAAGCATATACTTGCCTATCTATGCTTTACTCTCCGGAGAAACCACAGGCTATTAATTATTTATTCCGCGCCGCCGAACGCAGCATTGCATTTCCTGAATTAGAATTTGAAACCCTTAGATATTTAACCCGCATAATCTATAACCTGCAAGAAGCACAGCCAGAGGATTATTTTGAGCTGAATTTTTCTCCGTTTGAATGCAGCTACTCAATCATAGCCCTCCGACAACGCACCAACACTCTGGACGAGCACAAGGAATTCGATGACCTCTATGATTTTCTGACCCAATATGACACAGCAAAACTTAAAGACATGTCTAGGCAACTGAAATTCTTTTCTCTTACGAACACCGTTTGCTTTGCATTATGGTATACACAAAACTTTGATAAAATCTGGAAACTATTAGAACAAACAGACGGATTTGACACAGATGTCTTTTTAACAAACGTAAACAAGGATGCGACCAATGCCTTACACGATCAGGCTATGATAACTTGTTTTTTTATGTCAGTAAAAGCCTATCATTTAAGAGACTATGCCATGTGCATAGAAATATCTGATTCATTTATAAATTGGATTGAGCCAAACCAGCTTTATGGCATTCCTGCATTAAGGGACGCTTATGTTTCTGTGCTAAAGTATCGTTCTCTAGCATCCCTGTTTTTCTCACAAGATCATGAGACAATATTAAAATGGTGTATCAAATGTATTGACATGCATGAAACACTATATCCATTCGAAGAATACAGTAATAACTACGATTACTCCGATGTATTACAGATAATTCTCTTCTTAAGCGACAAAAATAATTTAAATAAACCGAATATCTACTCTTTATATAAGGAAAAACTCAATCACGCAGCCATACGAGGAGAAGAAATATAAGGACAATAGGCAGATAATATCCATTTCAATCTAATCATGATTTAAAAGTTATTCTGTATAAATAATCCCGAACCTGCAAAAAACCGGATACAGATAACTCGCTCCAAAAACCTTCAACTTCTTCGGTCCGGATACGTTTCCCTGCATTTCATGTGCAATATGAAAAGCGATATTGACAGATGAACGTGTAATACTCTTTTCTTTCCTGGAGATCAACATCTCATTACCCTTAACCTGATAAATATATTTCATCTTCTTTACTGTCTGAAAAGGATAAGAGTCAAATTGTATGATCGCATCCCAGAGCAATCCTTCCAACTGAGTCTGATTCATGTTTGCGGAAATCGCTGTATTCAAGGCTTTCACCGCCGCCTCTCTAGCCCTGTATCGCCTGATCCGCTCTGCATTCAGACTCAACTCTTTTACATTATAAATGCCTTTTTTATATGGAAGATAACTGTGTACCGATGCTCGGCTAAGCCCCATTATCTCCTGAATCTCAGGAATTGTTTTCCCCGATTGGTATAGCGCATTCACTTCATCACTGATTTCAGAGGAATATGCGCCTGCGGTAATAAGCAGCTTCCGGGCTTTCAGCAATGTTATATCTAATTCCTCGCCAGTGCGCCGGATGGAACCATAGCCAGGAGACTCTTTATCCAGATACACAGAAGACGCGGCTTCCAGTAATTCCTTCATTATCTTTTCGGCACTATAAGTTGGTTTTTTCTTCTGCCTTGACATTGATCCCACTCCTGGTTCTTTCTATCCACTCCGTATATTTTATGATAATAATTCCGATACTCTCCGCTTACTATCGTCTCCCACCATTCGCGATTATCAAGATACCACTGAATCGTCTTCTGAATGCCATCATTGAAATACGTCTCCGGCACAGCCATCCCAGTTCATTGTGAATCTTCGTCGGGTCAATCGCCTTACAGTGGTCTTCCACATAAAGCCAATCGCGAACATTTTCTCCCTTCCCATACACCGGAAGCGGCTTGTCATTCAACGCATTCGTAATCATCAGCGGAATCAACTTTTCCGGAAATTGATATGGTCCGTAATTATTCGAACAGCGGCTCACTGTTACTGGCAATCCATAAGTTCTATGATATGCCATAACCAACAAATCAGCGACAGCCTTGGATGAACTGTAAGGGCTGCTTGTATGAATCGGCGTCTCCTCCATAAAGAACAGATCTGGCCGGTTCAACGGCAGATCTCCGTACATCTCGTCTGTGGAAACCTGATGATACCTCGTGATGCCGTACTTCCTGCACGCATCCATCAACACCGCCGTCCCTTTGATATTCGTATCAAGAAAAATCTCCGGATTCGCAATCGAGCGGTCCACATGGCTCTCCGCCGCAAAATTCACCACAATATCCGGATGTTCCTCCTCAAACAGACGGAACACCGCCTCCCGGTCACAGATATCCGCCTTTACAAAACGAAAAGACGGGTAATCCATTATCGAGGAAAGTGTAGATAAATTTCCCGCGTAGGTCAGCTTGTCCAGACATATGATGCGCTCATCCTGATATTTTTCCAGCATATAAAATATAAAATTGCTCCCGATAAATCCGGCACCACCAGTTACAATAATTATCACATCATATATCCTCCCAAAATCACAATTTAAATATTATAAGTTTTCATGATTCTCAAAATAAGCTTTCAATGCATCAACAAACTGCCAAACTGCCTTGTCTGGATCATGTTCAATCTCATATAACTTATTCAATGCTTCCCCTATCCATTTAGACTTGTTCTTTGTACGTCCAATTCCATAATCGCACAACCAAGATTCCAATTCCCCTACACTCACAATAAATAATCCAATACGTGAACAAGAATCCCAAAGTTTATCAAATGTATTTTTCAAATCATCCGGCAACGACGCACGACCACTTCTCTTAAATTCAAACAACTCATCAGCTTCTTCGCGAATCTTTTTTAGCTCACTTCTATAATCAAATATTACACTTTCTATTACGCCATCATCATCGTCCACATTGATATTATACTTGTCAAGTATCTCTTTTGTTTTATCTTTAAGATCGGAAAATATTTCATACTTACTCCGACTTTTAAAATGATTAAGGATTGCATCTCGCTCTTCACATATCTGATTTATTAGTTTTTCATCCGATGTCACTTTGAGTATTTCTAAAAACTCATGCGTATCTCGAATCACATCTGCATCTGCAATCATAGCAAATTTAATACCAAGCTTTTTATAAGGATCTATTATCTTTTTTAAAGTCTGCTTATTATGTGCATTTACAAAATGTATTTCATCTGATGCGCCAACCTTTTGAAACAGTCTCTGGTAGAAGACTGTATCTGCATCCCCTTCGGTAGCAACAACTCCTTTATAAAACATCCCCTCAAGCACCCTTGAGGATGATAATAATGGATCCACCACTATATTATTAAGTGTTATTGAATCAAGAACATTTGCCCGAGTAACATTTTTTTCTCGATTCAAATGAACTATCACAGCATCTTTTGTAGATCCTATTAGCCCTTTTAAAAAATCTGCACTATGGGTCGCAATAAAAATTTGCCTGTCTGCTTCTACAAGATCAGAAATAAGCTCACCCAATTGCATCGCCTGAGGCGGATGAAGAAATGCCTCTGGCTCGTCAAGCAGTATAATCGGTTTTTTTACTGATAGAATAGCTGTAACGATGCCCAAAACACTTCTAAGTCCATCCCCCTGATTATCTAGTAACGGAAAGTCGCGGAGTTCCTTAAATGCATCCTGGGGATTGTTAGAAATATGTGAAAAATCATCTCCTACTCTAAACTCTAGCATTCCCAAATTAAATGCATTAAAATATATTTCGACCCCAAATATTGAACGGATATATTTTTTTATTTTTTCCGTTGTGGATGAACCAGATATATAAAGAGCCTCTAAAACATTTTTGGCCCCACGCTTTTCCAAATCTTGTACGGGTTGACGCAAAGCTAATTTTAACCGGTTATCTGTATTAAGATAAGTTACTAATCCATCCCCAGTCGCAGCACGGAATGCGTATTGATCACTTTTCAACCAACTTTCCAACGACTTAAAAAGGTTTGGCGCATTTACTCCTTTTGGATTGCTATCAAGTGTTGGAACAATGTGACGTAACTGTGGGTTTTGATTTATATTAATTATTTCCATATCATATGCATTTTCCATATCCGTCCATGTTTCAGGATATGTGATATCTAGTTCACTAAGAATAACCGGGTCTGCCTTAGATCCAGTTATAAATGCCAACATATCCTTTAAAAGCTGTGTCTTTCCACAGTTATTAGCTCCTACAAAAACATTTATTCTTCCAGGTGTAAAAGACTCCCCATTTTTCAACTGGATCTTATTTATTTTATATGTATACGTCGCTTTATCCATACTTTACCTCGCTAATTTAAACTTTCATCTTGTTTGTATTGCATAAATCTGACATCAGTAATCACCATACTCATTTCTGCAGAGAATTATGCAAGCTCAGCAGTCACTAATATTAAACCTGAATTATTCATGACAGCTTAACATCATTCGGATTGGACATAAAACAGCGTCACAATCCACATCAAATATCACGACATGAGATAGTTTTCCACAAAAAGGGCAGACTGTCCCCTCGGATATGATCTGAATGATTTTTTAGACTGTCAATGTACGACTTACTGCTACTC
>JAJPZY010000078.1 GCA_021204085.1 Clostridiales bacterium
AGAAAAATCAATGTTTCAAGCTAAATTAAAAATATATGTTGTTGCAAAACTATGGCGGCACTATTGAAAAAGAAACAGGATCGAAATTAATTATCGGTTTATTTCCCCGATACCCCTTGACATTTGCCGCTTTTGTGCTAAAGTAGTTAGAAAAGATACAGTTGATTTAATAAGAGTGGGTGTGAGCCCACTCTTAACTTTTGCATGCGCAGTCAGACATTGATGTGACAAGAGGTTTCAAAATGACAAGAAAAGAAAATTATGAATCCCGTGCGGAGGCCATGCTTCTCCCGGTGACGGAGGAGTTCGGGTTTGAACTGGTTGATGTGGAGTATGTAAAAGAGGGCGGTACCTGGTATCTGCGGGCATACATTGACAAGGAAGGCGGCATCACGGTAAACGATTGTGAAGCTGTTTCCCGGAAGTTTTCAGACCTGTTGGATGAGGAAGACTTTATTGACGATTCGTATGTTCTTGAAGTTAGTTCTCCGGGACTTGGCCGTCCGCTGAAAAAAGAGAAAGATTATATTCGCAGCATGGGGAAGGAAGTTGAGGTCCGCACATACCGTGCGATCGACCGGAAAAAAGAGTTTACCGGTATTTTATCTGCTTACACCAATGAAACGGTGACGATTACCTTAGAAGAGGGAAAAGAACTGACATTTGATAAAAAAGATATTGCGTTGATTCGATTAGCATTCGACTTTTAACGATAAAACGAGGAGGAAACGAAGATGGCGAAGACCAGAAAAAGCAGCAAAGCCAGCGGACCGAGCGACAGCGAGATGCTTTTAGAAGCGCTGACAATGCTGGAAAAAGAGAAAAATATCAGCAGAGAGTCCATTTTGGAGGGAATTGAGAATTCCCTGATTACCGCCTGCAAAAACCATTTTGGCAAAGCGGATAATGTTGTAGTAGATATGAATCCGGAAACCTGCGAATATCATGTATACTTAGAAAAGACTGTCGTAGAGAACGTCGAGGATCCGGTCATGGAGATCAGTCTTGCGGAAGCAAAAATGCGCGATTCAAAGTATGAGCTGGATGATATTGTCCGCGAGGAGGTTCAGTCCAAAAATTTCGGTCGTATCGCGACACAGAATGCGAAAAATGTGATCCTTCAGAAGATCCGTGAGGAAGAACGTAAGGTGATCTATGATCAGTTCCAGGGCAAGTCCCGGGATGTGGTCACCGGTATCGTTCAGCGTTACATCGGCAAGAATGTCAGCATCAATCTGGGCAAGGCGGATGCGCTGCTGACAGAGAAAGAGATGATTAAAGGCGAGCATTTCGAGCCGACGCAGCGTGTAAAGGTATATATCCTTGATGTAAAAGCCACTTCCAAAGGCCCGAAGATTCTGGTTTCCCGGACGCATCCGGAGCTGGTAAAGCGTCTTTTTGAGGAGGAAGTTGCCGAGGTGAGGGATGGGATTGTTGAAATTCGAAGCATCTCCCGCGAAGCCGGCAGCAGAACAAAAATGGCTGTCTGGTCAAAGGATCCGGATGTGGACGCGGTGGGCGCCTGTGTCGGAATGAACGGTTCCCGTGTCAATGCCATTGTGGATATTTTAAACGGTGAGAAGATTGATATTATTAACTGGGATGACAATGCGGCTCTGCTGATTCAGAATGCGTTGAGCCCTGCAAAAGTTATCTCCGTTATCGCAGACAGCGAGGAGAAAACGGCAAAAGTCATTGTTCCGGATTATCAGCTTTCTCTGGCGATCGGTAAGGAAGGACAGAACGCCCGTCTGGCTGCGCGGCTGACCGGATTTAAGATTGACATTAAGAGCGAGACGCAGGCCCGGGAAGCCGGAGACTTCATGGATTATGAGACCGAGTATGAAGACGCCGATTATGAGGATAAGTATTACGAGGATTATGACGGTGAATATGCAGAGGGCGAATATGCTGACGGATACGCAGATGGTGAATACCGTGAGGGAGACTATGCCGACAGTGAGTATCGTGAGGGAGACTACGCTGACGGATATGCCGACGGCGGATATCTGGACGGAGATTATGCCGACAGCGAATATCAGGAAGATGATTATGCGGAAACGGAATACCGCGATAATGAATATGATGACGCATATCCGGACAGCAGCAGTGCTGATGATTATGCAGACGATGTGTATGCCGGGGAGGAGAATAACGAATGAGTAAAAAAGTGCCGATGCGACTGTGCGTCGGCTGCAGACAGATGAAGGAAAAGCGCGAGATGATACGTGTCGTACGGCTGCAGGATGACAGCTTTTGTATTGACGAGACCGGGAAAAAGAACGGACGCGGCGCGTATCTCTGCAAAAATTCCGAATGTCTTGCGTTGGCTATCAAGAACCACGGCTTAGACCGTTCGTTTAAGATGAGCATACCGAAAGAAACAGCCCGGATGCTGCAGGAGGAGATGAGTGCATTTGCCAAATAACAGAATCTTATCGAGCCTTTCCCTCGCACAGAAAGCGGGGAAGACGGCAAGCGGAGAGTTTTCCGCTGAAAAGGCCATAAAGGAAGGCCGGGCGTTTCTGGTAATCGTTGCCGGGGATGCTTCCGACAATACAAAAAAGAAAATGAAGAATATGACAGAGTATTATCAGGTTCCCCTGTATTTTTACTCAGATAAGGAGAACCTCGGAAGGAGCATTGGCAAAGAATACCGATCCATGGTGACAGTGACAGATTCCGGATTTGCAACTTCAATCGAAAAACGGCTGTGGGAGATATTATACGTAAACAGGGAGGAAAAAGCATGGCAGAAGTGAATAAAAATGAGAATGAAAAGGAAATGAATGTGACGAAGAAAGAGATGGAACAGAAAGAGGCTTCTGCCCCGGCAGCTGAGACAAAGGCAGTTGGAGAAGAAAAGCGGGAGCGTCCGAAGAAAAAAGCGACGATTTCTGCTGTCTATAATCCGCAGAACAGTAAGGAGCGCAGAGGCGGCCGCAGAGACCGCGGCGGCAATCAGACCCGGGTGACGAATGAACAACGTCCATCCGGTGACCGTCCCCGCCGTCCGGCACGTCCGGCAGGCGAGCGTCCGATGCGTCCGGCAGGTGAGCGTCCGATGCGTCCGGCGGGAGAGCGCCCGATGCGTCCGGCGGGAGAGCGCCCGATGCGTCCGGCGGGAGAACGTCCGGTACGTCCGGCGGGAGAACGTCCGGTACGTCCGGCAGGAGAACGTCCGGTGCGTCCGGCAGGAGAACGCCCGGCACGTCCGGCAGGAGAACGCCCGGCACTCCAGACAGGTGAGAAAATAACGAATCCGACAGGAGAGCGTCCGGTTAATCCGGTTAGCGAGACTCCGGTGCGTCCGGCAAATGAGAAGCCGGCACATCTGGAAAACGGTGCCTCTGCCCGGGAAACCGCGGAGAGTACTGTTCGTCCGGTAAGAGATGAGAAGACACGACCGGCGGAAGAAAAGACACCCCGTCCGGAGAGAGAAAAAGCAACGCAGTCAGAAGAAGCGCGTGTGACACGTCCGGCAGGCGAGCATTCTTCAGGTTCCGACAGCGACCGCACACAGAGCAGGGATCGTCAGCAGTATCGGGATGGCGACCGCACACAGAGCAGGGATCGCCAGCAGTATCGGGACGGTGACCGTACACAGAGCAGGGATCGCCAGCAGTATCGGGATGGTGACCGTACACAGAAAAGAGATGACAACCGCGGAAACCGCCAGAACGGTGAGCGTCAGGATCGACGGTCGTCCGATCGTTCCGGACAGGACAGACAGCAGCGTTACAATAATGGGGACCGCGGACAGAAAAGATACGGAGACAGACCCAACAGGCAGGAAGGTGACAGAAATGGGCGCGGTGAAAAGGGCAGTTACAATAACCAGAAAAATTACCAGAATTCTCGCGGTCATTCCGGTGATTCTCAAGGTAATCGAAACGGCAGAGCGGACGGTCAGGGTCGTTACAGGGGCCAGACAGGCCGCCCAGACCAGGGAGGATCGCGCGTAAGCCGGGATTCCGCAAGTGCATCCATGGGAGATATGCGCGGAAAGGATTCCCGAAATAATAATGCCGGAGCGAATCGCAAGAAAAAACAGCAGAACTACGATAAGAAGGATAAAAAGCAGGAGAATTTCATCAATCTGGAGAAAAAGACCGGTCATCGGAAACGGAATGCCGTTCCGCAGGCGCCGGGCGAGAAAGCCACAGATGAGATCCGCAACATTGTTCTGCCTGAGGTAATGACGATCCGTGAGCTGGCAGATATTATTAAAGTCCAGCCTTCCGAGATCGTAAAGAAGCTCTTCCTGCAGGGCGTGATGATGACCGTAAATCAGGAAGTGGACTATGAGAAAGCCGAGGAAATTGCGCTTGAGTTCAACTGCATTGCAGAACCCGAAGAGAAAGTTGACGTTATCGCGGAACTCCTGAAGGAGGAGGAAGAAGATGAGGCGACCATGGTTTCGAGACCGCCGGTTGTTTGTGTCATGGGCCATGTTGATCATGGTAAGACTTCTCTGTTGGATGCAATCCGCAATACGCGTGTGACTGACCGCGAGGCAGGAGGAATTACACAGGCGATTGGTGCTTCTGTGGTAACGATCAACGGGCAGAAGATCACATTCCTTGACACGCCCGGACACGAGGCGTTTACCGCAATGCGTATGCGCGGTGCCAATTCCACGGATATTGCAATCCTTGTAGTAGCTGCAGACGACGGAGTAATGCCGCAGACAGTGGAGGCTATTAATCACGCGAAAGCAGCCGGCGTCGAAATCATTGTCGCTATCAATAAGATTGATAAAGAAGGCGCAAATGTGGATCGCGTAAAACAGGAACTGACAGAGTATGAGCTGGTTGCTGAAGACTGGGGCGGCAGCACAATCTGCGTACCGGTTTCCGCTCACACCGGTGAAGGTATCACAGAACTGTTGGAGATGGTGCTTTTAAGCGCCGAGGTTCTGGAGCTGAAGGCAAATCCGAAGAGAAATGCAAGAGGTCTTGTCATTGAGGCTGAACTGGATAAAAGCCGCGGCCCGGTGGCTACAGTGCTTGTACAGAAGGGAACTTTAAGAGTCGGCGAGTGCATAGCAGCCGGAAGCAGCTACGGCAAAGTGCGTGCGATGATTGACGACACCGGGCGCCGGGTAAAAGAAGCGGGACCGTCTGTTCCTGTAGAAGTGCTTGGCTTAAGCAGCGTTCCGAATGCCGGTGAAGTTTTTGTCGTCTGCGATTCCGAGAAGGAAGCAAGAAGCTTTGCAGAGACCTTTATGGCACAGGATAAGGAAAAACTGGTGGCTGAAACCAGGGCAAGGATGTCTCTGGACGATCTGTTCTCACAGATTCAGGCAGGCAATTTAAAAGAATTGAACCTGATCGTAAAAGCGGATGTTCAGGGTTCCGTGGAGGCGGTAAAGCAGAGCCTCATGAAGCTGAGCAACGACGAAGTTGTCGTAAAGGTGATTCATGGAGGCGTCGGCGCGATCAACGAGTCCGATGTATCTCTTGCGGCGGCATCCAATGCGATTATCATCGGATTTAACGTAAAACCTGATCTCGTAGCAAAATCCAGCGCGGAGCAGGAGAAAGTAGATATTCGTCTCTACGATATTATTTATAAGGCAATCGAGGATGTGGAAGCGGCCATGAAGGGCATGCTTGATCCGATTTATGAAGAGCGGGTGATCGGACACGCAGAGATCCGGCAGATCTTCAAGGCGTCCGGCGTTGGAAACATTGCGGGATCCTATGTGCTGGATGGTATTATGGAGCGTGGCTGCAAGGTTCGCGTGTCTCGTGAGGGAACGCAGATTTTCGAGGGTCAGCTGGCATCCTTAAAGCGATTCAAGGATGATGTGAAGGAGGTTCGCGCAGGCTTCGAATGCGGCCTGGTCATCGAGGGCTTTAATGATATTGCAGAGCTTGATATCGTGGAGGCCTACAAGATGGTGGAGGTTCCGCGGACCTGATAGAACCATGGAGTATATAAAAAATGAGAAAAAACAGCATTAAAAATATAAGACTGAACGGGGAGGTCATGCGCGAGATGAGCATTATCATCCGCGATGAGATCAAGGATCCGCGTATCCATCCCATGACGTCTGTTTCGGCGGTGGAGGTGGCTCCGGACTTAAAGACCTGCAAGGTGTATATCAGTGTTCTCGGAGATGAGAAGGCGCAGCAGGATACGATCGAAGGTCTGCGGAGTGCGGCAGGGTATGCAAGAAAGTGTCTCGCTGCTTCCCTGAATCTACGCAATACGCCGGAGATTACGTTTATTCTGGATCAGTCGATTGAGTACGGCATTAATATGTCAAAGAAGATCGATGAATTGAGTAAAAAAGAAGGAAGAAGCTAATGATTTCTCTTGACGATAGTTTGGACGGAATGTCGACCGCGGCAATTGCGGGGCATGTCCGTCCCGACGGAGACTGTGTCGGTTCCTGTCTGGCTGTATACAATTATATAGTGAATAATTATCCGGAGATTCAGACAGATGTTTATCTGGATTCGATTCCGGCGAAATTTTCTTTCCTGAAAAATGCGGACAGGATTCGCTCGGCAAAAAAGCCGGAGCGCGAGTCGTATGACCTGTTTATTGCTCTGGACTGCGGCGACGAGGGACGGCTTGGCAGCGCGGCGGGTCTTTTCAAATCTGCGAAAAGAACGCTCTGTATTGACCATCATCTGACGAATCAGAGTTTCGCTGATGTGAACGAAGTTCATCCGGATGCGAGCTCAGCCTCGGAGCTGGTTTACCTGACCATGGACCCGAAGAAGATTACGGAAGAGATTGCGGAATGCCTGTATTTGGGCATTGCGCATGATACGGGAATTTTTCAGTATTCCTGTACTTCGCCGCGGACGATGGAGATTGCAGGAGCGCTTATGGGGCGCGGCGTTCCATATTCCAGGATTGTGGATGAGACGTATTACGTCCGATCCTTTGCACAGCAGAAGATCTGGGGAAAAGCGCTGCTTGACAGTCAGCTGTTTCTGGACGGAAAGTGCATTTATACGATGATTTCCCGGAAGGATATGGAGGAGTATCAGGTTACGTCCGCGGATCTAGACGGTATCGTCAGTGAATTGCGGTCTACCGCCGGTGTAGAGGTGTCAGTCTTTTTATATGAGACGTCGGACGGCTACAAGATCAGCCTCCGTTCGACGTCTTATGTGGACGTGGCGGCAATCGCTTCGGAATTCGGCGGCGGCGGACACGCCCGTGCAGCAGGAGCGTCATCAGCGAAGCATCCGGAGGAGATTCTGCATTTCATTTTGGATCGGATAAGTACACAATTATAGGGACGGATGCGACAGATGTCATTCAATGATTGGTTTGTTGTAAGTTCTATGTAAAAGGTGGATTAATGTACGACGGTATCATTAATGTATATAAGGAGCCGGGCTTTACGTCTTTTGATGTGGTGGCGAAGCTGCGCGGAATTCTCGGTCAGAAGAAGATCGGCCACACGGGAACGCTGGATCCGGCGGCGGAAGGTGTGCTTCCGGTTTGCCTGGGCAAGGCGACGAAGGTGTGCGATCTGCTGACGGATCGTGACAAGACGTATCAGGCGGTGATGCTGCTTGGTATCGAGACCGATACGCAGGATATGACCGGACAGGTGCTGGATGAAAGACCGACGGACGGCATCACAGAGGCGATGGTATGGGAAGCGCTTGACAGTTTTGTCGGTGAGATCGATCAGGTTCCGCCAATGTATTCTGCATTAAAGGTTGATGGAAAAAAGCTTTGTGACCTGGCGAGAAAGGGTCAGACGGTGGAGAGGAAGCCCCGACGGATAACCATTTATGAGATTCATGTGGTTGAGGTCGCGCTTCCGAGAGTTACAATGACGGTGCGCTGTTCGAAAGGAACTTACATCCGTACGCTTTGCCATGATATCGGAGAGCAGTTAGGTTGTCATGCCGCGCTTGAGCATTTGCTTCGCACGGAGGCGTCCGGTTATCGGATTGAGGATGCCATTCGCCTGGATGAGATTGAGGTGCTTCGGGATCAGGGTTTGCTGGCTGAAAAGATACAATCGATCGCGGATGTGTTTCATGACTATCCGGCTATACGGACGATCGAAAGCGCAGATCGGTTTCTTTATAATGGAAATTCTCTCCTGAAGAAAGATTTATCAAGAGAAAGTGTTTTGTTTTTTGAACAAGACTTTTTTTGTGTGAATGCGAATGAGACTGTATCTGCGGATAAACGTTTCCGCGTATATGATTCTTCCGGCAAATTTGCAGCAATTTACCGATATTCATCAGAAAAATCCGTGTTTTGCCCGGTAAAGATGTTTTTATAAAGTAACATAACAACAGGAGAACGAATGAAATATATAAAAGATACACTGGATTTTCATATATCAGAGCCGTCGGCGATTTCTCTCGGAAAGTTCGACGGCCTTCATTTAGGACACAAGTATTTGCTTCAGGAGCTTGAGAAAGGAAAGGAGTGCGGCTTAAAAAGTGTTATTTTTACTTTTGATGTGCCGCCGCGCTCGCTGGAGGAAAAGGATTATAAGATACTTTTGACCAACCGGGAAAAGGAGCAGATTTTTGAGGATGCGGGAATTGATTATGTCGTCGAGTGTCCGTTTACGAAAGATCTGAAAAATAAGACGCCCGAAGAGTTTCTTCGGATATTGACTGCGCGTATCCCTGTGCGAATGATTGTCGCCGGAACGGATTTTCGATTCGGGAAAAACCGCAGCGGCGGACCGGAGGAATTAAAAAAGTACGCGAAATCTATGGGATATCAGCCTGTGATTGTGGATAAAATGCAGTATGAGGGTGCGGATGTCAGCAGCACGCGAATCCGGGAAAACATTCAGGAGGGGCGGATGGAAGAGGCGAACACGCTTCTCGGCTATCCGTATTTCCTGAGTGCGGAGGTGCTTCACGGTAATGAAATCGGGCGGAAGCTCGGGTTTCCTACGGTGAATCAGCGCCCGGAGGAGAAAAAACTTCTGCCGCCAAACGGCGTTTACGCTTCTGCCGTAACGGTAGGCGGGGAAACCTTTTACGGTATTACGAACATCGGGAAGAAACCAACCGTCGGAGACGGTTATCCGATTGGCGTGGAAACCTGTATTTTTGATTTTGACCGCCAGATTTACGGCGAGGAAATACAAGTCGCTTTTTTGAAGTTTCTGCGGCCGGAGAAGAAATTTTCATCTATGGATGCTTTGCATTTGCAGATGGATGCCGATATAAAATCTGTGCATCAATATCTCTCTTCTCTTCAGTGTAAATAATATCCGTAAGTAAGAAGAAAAATTCACGAAGAGAAAATCAGTTGATTTTACAGGTTTACAAAGTACAGTTCTTATGCTATAGTTAACAGATGTGAGCAAACAGCCCATACTCAGTGTCTGGAGTCTCCGACCTGACACTTAGTAGCTCTGAAAATTTTTGGGCGATATTAAAATAAAGGAGGAAATCACCATGATTTCAAAGGAAAAGAAGACAGCCATCATTGAGGAGTATGGCAGACAGCCGGGCGACACAGGTTCACCGGAAGTTCAGATCGCAATTTTGACAGCAAGAATCAAAGAACTCACCGAGCATCTGAAAGAGCATCCGAAGGATAATCATTCCAGACGCGGTATGTACAAGATGGTCGGACAGAGAAGAGGTCTCCTTGATTATCTGAAGAAAAAAGACCTGGAAGGGTATCGTGAACTGATCGCTAAGCTGGGTATCAGAAGATAAGGCGAGGAGAACAGTATGAAGAGAACATTTTCAATGGAACTGGGCGGGCGTACATTAAGCGTCGATACCGGACGTGTCGCTGCCCAGGCGAACGGTGCAGCGCTGATGCACTACGGAGATACAGTTGTGTTATCTACAGCAACTGCATCGGATAAGCCTCGGGATGGGATTGATTTCTTCCCCCTGAGCGTAGATTTTGAGGAAAAAATGTACGCAGCAGGTAAGATTCCGGGCGGATTCAACAAGCGTGAAGGTAAGCCTTCTGAGAACGCAATCCTGACGTCGCGAGTGATCGATCGTCCGATGCGTCCGCTGTTTCCGAAGGATTACCGCAATGACGTGACCTTAAACAATCTGGTCTTAAGCGTTGATCCTGAGTGCAGACCGGAGATCCTGGCAATGCTGGGTTCTGCGATTGCTACCTGCATCTCCGATATTCCGTTTGCCGGTCCCTGTGCGATGACACAGATCGGTATGAAAGATGGTGAGTTTGTGGTCAATCCTTCTCAGGCAGTCTGGGATGAGGGAGACCTGCAGCTTACTGTTGCATCAACACCTGAGAAGGTCATTATGATCGAGGCGGGTGCCAATGAGATCAAAGAGGACAAGATGATCGAGGCCATTTATATGGCGCATGAGATCAATCTTAAGATTAATGATTTCATTAATGAGATTGTAGCGGAGGTCGGCAAGGAAAAGCACACGTACACAAGCTGTGCGATTTCGGATGAGATGTTTGCTGCAATCAAAGAAATTGTTCCTCCGGAAGAGATGGAGGAGGCAGTATTCACGGATGAGAAGCAGAAGCGCGAGGAGAACATCCGCGAGATCACCGCAAAGCTGGAAGAGGCGTTTGCAGATAATGAGGAATGGCTTTCCGTACTCGGCGAGGCTGTTTATCAGTATCAGAAAAAGACGGTTCGAAAGATGATTCTTCGCGATCACAAGCGGCCGGACGGAAGAGCGATCACTCAGATTCGCCCGCTGGCTGCAGAAGTTGATCTGATTCCGCGTGTACATGGTTCTGCGATGTTTACCCGCGGACAGACACAGATCTGCACCATCACGACACTTGCACCGCTTTCCGAGATGCAGCGTGTCGACGGTCTGGATGAGAATATTACGAATAAGCGCTACATGCATCATTATAATTTCCCGTCCTATTCCGTAGGTGAGACGAAGCCTTCCAGAGGACCGGGACGCCGTGAGATCGGTCATGGCGCACTGGCGGAGAAAGCATTGATTCCGGTACTTCCCAGCGAGGAAGAATTCCCGTATGTAATTCGTACAGTTTCCGAGACATTTGAGTCGAACGGTTCCACCTCCCAGGCGAGCATCTGTGCATCTACGATGTCCCTGATGGCGGCCGGTGTTCCGATTAAAAAGCCTGTAGCGGGAATCTCTTGCGGACTGGTGACCGGCGACACGGATGATGATTACATCGTGCTGACCGATATCCAGGGCCTTGAGGATTTCTTCGGCGACATGGACTTTAAGGTAGCCGGTACACGTGATGGTATTACCGCAATCCAGATGGATATCAAGATCCATGGCCTGACCAGACCGATTGTTGAAGAGGCAATTGCGCGGACCAGAGAAGCAAGAATGTACATTCTGGATGAGGTTATGGCAAAAGCCATTGCTGAGCCGCGTGAGACTGTCGGCAAATACGCTCCGAAGATTATTTCCATGCAGATTGACCCTCAGAAGATTGGCGATGTAGTCGGCCAGAGAGGCAAGACGATCAATGCAATTATCGAGGAGACCGGCGTGAAGATCGATATCAACGATGACGGCGTTGTTTCTATCTGCGGCACAGATGCGGAAATGATGGAGAAAGCCCGCCGTTACGTGGAGATTATCGTTACTGATTTTGAAGCCGGACAGGTTCTTACCGGTAAAGTTGTCAGCATCAAGGAGTTCGGTGCATTCATCGAGTTTGCTCCCGGCAAAGAGGGAATGGTTCACATCTCCAAGATTGCGAAGCAGCGCATCAACCGCGTAGAAGATGTACTGACACTGGGCGACAAAGTCACCGTCGTTTGCCTCGGCAAAGACCGCATGGGACGCATCAGTTTCAGCATGAAGGACGTCAAGAATAAGTAATATGGTTTAGGTAATGAGCCGCCGCACTTTCGTGCGGCGGTTTTTTGCGTCCGATATATCGATTTTTTCATTTATGAATATCATAGTAATAGATAGTAATATGAAAAAACAGATTTTTAAATTATGGAACGAATTCTGAAAATTGTAAATGCCGAATATGCATATAAACGGGGAATCTACGGTCAGGGAATTGTTGTTGCCGTTTTGGATACCGGTATTGCCCCGCATCCGGATTTGCATGGAAAAACCGCGGTATTCAGGGATTATGTAAACAATAAGGGAAAAACATATGACGATAATGGGCACGGCACCCACATTGCCGGTATAATTGCGGCAAATAATGGGACGAATCTCCACGGTGTAGCACCAGAGTGCAAGCTGCATGTCTGTAAGGTTCTGGATCAGAACGGGAATGGAAGGATTGAAGATATCTGTAGGGCTCTGGAGGAGTTGACAGAAATGAAGCGTCATGAACGCGGGATCCTGCGTATTATTAATATATCTGTCGGTATGACAGATTCGGTTGCTCCCGGTGCACAGCAGCGGCTTCTTGATGCGGTAGAAACAGCATGGGATAGTGGGATGGTAGTGATAGCGGCTGCAGGAAACAATGGCCCTGCGGAGCATACGGTCACCAGCCCGGGAATCTCCCGAAAAATTATTACGGTCGGCAGCATTGATGATGGGGACCGTTCGTATCGGGAAAAAGGTTATTCCGGTCGGGGACCGACGGATGAATGTGTGGTGAAACCGGAAATACTGATGCCCGGAACAAATATTTTAAGCTGCCTGAACCGAGGGGGCGGATATACGAAAAAGAGCGGAACATCTATGGCAGCGCCGGTGCTTACCGGAATGATCGCGCTGCTGTTATGCGCGTATCCATCCCTGTCGCCGAATGAGGTGAAGATGCGGTTGTTCTATGCGGCAAAGCCGGTTGGCGGAGCGGAAGAAAGAGGCTGGGGAACGGTCAGCATGGAATCTTTATTGTAATGATTCACTTCGGTTATATAACCTGCTGTAATTTGATTGAGAATGTGGTTTTCCAATTATCTTCAATATCTCTCAGAAACATTTTATAGAATATTTTTCTGACAGCGTCCGTAAATTTCATCTTATCCACGTTTTCGGTAGTCACAATCTCCACCTCCCCGACTTCTGTCTCATCCAGTGTATAGATTGCCTTCCCCACGACGTCACCTTCCCTGACGGGGGCATCCAGAGATTCCGGCAAGGAGAGCGTCTTTTCCAGTGTCTCAGCGGATCCCGTGGTATCAAGGTATCGGAAGGAGCCGCTGTATTCGACTGCGGCGGAGTCTGAGACACCGCCGACGACAGGTATATCTTCGAGTTTATCTGTGTTATCATCGGTATATATGGTGCAATTTGCAAAGTCCCAGTTAAACAGGCTGATGGCGTCAGAGATTCGTGTTGCGCTGTCCTCTGCCGCCATGATCGCTGCGATGAGATTGATGTCATCCCTGGTGGCGGTTGCCGCGAGGCAGAATTTTGCCTTGCTGGTGGAACCTGTTTTTAAGCCGGTGGCGTACTCATATTGCTGAAGAAGTTTATTGGTGCTGCTTAAAGTGAATGTAGAGTCGCCTTTGGCAGTGTGGTGTATGATGTCCTCCATCCAAATGGATGTGTAGTCAAAAATATCAGGATGATTGATTGTCAGTTCCCGGGACATCAGGGCAATATCAAGCGCGCAGGAATAGTGTCCGTCCGCGTCCAATCCGCAGGCATTTACAAAATGCGTATGTTCCATGCCGAGTTCTGCTGCCCGGTCGTTCATATTTGCTACAAAAGCAGCCTCTGAGCCGGAGATGTATTCCGACATGGCGACGCTCGCATCGTTTGCACTCGCGACAGAGATACATTTGATCATGGTTTCGACTGTCTGAGTTTCGCCGGCTTCCAGATAAACCTGTGAACCGCCCATGCTTGCGGCGTGCTCGGAAACCGTAACCGTGTCACTGAGAGAAATCTGTCCGTCGTTAATGGCTTCGAAGATGAGCAGGAGCGTCATGACTTTCGTAACGCTGGCCAGCGGCCGCTCAGTTGTCTCATCTTTTGCATACAGGATGGTTCCGGTGTCTGCGTCCATCAACAAGACCGATGGTGCAGAGGTTTCCGGCTCAATTACCGTGTTTCCAGATGTATCCGTATCCATCAACAGGTTTGATGAAGAATAAGGATTCTGTATACTCGCAGCGCCGGTAAATGTACCTGTATCCGTCAACTGAAAGGATGAAGAAACTGTCTCCTGTCCGGAAATCGTATCCGCAGCTGCTGCGATCGTGAGCGGACCGAGCAGGAAACATATCAAAAAGAAGAAAGAAAATAGCAGGCAAAAGGATTTTTTCATCAGGGATACCTTCCGCGGAAATCTTCGGTTATATCAATCATATTGCAGGAGTGCAGGAGATATGCATGTTTTCTGCTATTGAAAAGGTTGCTATCTCCGGTTCCTTTTTTTATGTATAAAAAGAAAACCTTGCGTTTCTGCTATGATTCTGTAAAATAGAATTATTCGGATTTGTACTAAAACAGCTTACGAACGCAAGCATTCGGCTCTGTTTTTCCGCAAATTTGCATGGTTCTGAATAATTACGAAATAGATGGATGATGGAATCAAAATATGGATTTAAGTGTAAAACTGGAAGTTTTCGAAGGCCCGTTGGATCTTCTTCTTCATTTGCTAGATAAAAATAAGGTCAGTATTTATGATATTCCGATTGTGGAGATCACGGATCAGTACCTGGCATATATCCGTGAGATGCAGCGGCAGGATCTGAATGTGATGAGTGAGTTTATGGTCATGGCGGCGACGCTTCTGGATATCAAGGCGCGGTGGCTTCTGCCGAAGGAGGAAACGGAGGATGAGGAGGAAGAGGATCCCCGTGCCGAGCTTGTGGAGCAGCTCCTTCAGTATAAAATGTATAAATATATGTCCCTGGAGCTGAAGGATTGGCAGGTAGAGGCCGGGATGCAGATGTACCGCGCGCCGTCTTTACCGGAGGAAGTCCGGGCATACGAAGAACCGGTGGATCTGGACCGCCTGACCAAAGGGTTAGATCTGAATATCCTTCACAGCATCTTTGAGTCTGTGATCAGCCGTCAGGCAGAGAAGGTGGATCCGATCCGTTCAAAATTCGGTAAGATCGAGAAAGAGCAGGTTTCCGTGGAAGACAAGATTACTTATATGGAGACTTACCTGAAAACACATCAGTCGTTTTCTTTTCGGGAAATGCTGATGAGGCAGAATAGTAAGCTTGAGGTAGTCGTTACGTTCCTGGCGGTGCTGGAACTGATGAAAATGGGGCGGATTACGGCACAGCAGGAAGAAACCTTCGGGGAGATCTCTATTACTAGAACGGACGGGAATTGAGAAACATTTGTTGATTTAGGACGATGTACAAAGAATGTATTCAGATCGGGAGGATTATAGAATATGCGAATTGAGGAGTATGAAGCTGCAGTGGAGGCAATTCTGTTTGCGATGGGAGACTCGGTGGAACTCTCAAAGATTGCCGCGGCTCTTGAGATTTCGGAGGATGACGCGCGGCGGATTATTGATCGCTTAAGTGACCGATATCGGGCGGATTCCAGCGGTCTCCAGATTATTGAACTGGACGGCTCCTATCAGCTGTGTACAAAGGTCAGCCAGTATGAATATCTGATCCGGATTGCCAAACAACCCAAGCGGCGTGCTTTGACAGATGTTGTGCTTGAGACCTTGTCGATCGTGGCATATAAGCAGCCGGTGACGCGGGTTGAAATCGAAAAAATACGCGGTGTCTCCTGCGAACACGCAATCAATCGCCTGGTAGAATACGGCCTGATTCGCGAGGTTGGGCGCCTGGATGCTCCCGGACGGCCGATCTTATTCGGGACGACGGAAGAATTTTTAAGGTGTTTCGGTGTACAGTCCACAGACGATCTGCCTTCTCTTGACGCGGACCAAGTGGAAGAATTCAAGCAGGAGGCTCAGGAAGAAGTGCAGTTGAAATTGAATCTGTAAATGCAATTCTCAATATTTTAGATTTACTTTATCTTTTAAATATAGTATAATCACCTGCGGATGGTATTCTGAAAGGAAACTATACCGCACATGATTATACTATTTTATTTTGAACGGAGGTAACTGTCCTGAAACGGAACAGTTACGGCAGAAGCTTGTATTGCAGGAGCAAACGAGACTTCACTATCCCGCCGGATTCCATGTCTGACCGTACGGAAGCTGAGAACGAGAACAGACAAAGGAAAGGGAGGGATGCTTATGCACATTGGTTTTATCGGCGCAGGGAAAGTTGGTTTCTCTATGGGGAAATATCTAACCGAGCGCGGCATGCTGGTGACCGGCTATTTCAGCCGCAACCCGCAGTCATCACTGGAAGCAGCGGCTTTTACAGACACCCGTCAGTATTTGGATATGCGGAGTCTGGCAGAAGATAGTGATGCGATTTTTCTCACGGTACCGGATGGCGTGATCGCGGCAGTGTGGGAAGAGTTGAAAATGCTTCCGATTCAAGGTAAGATAATCATTCATTGCAGCGGGATGCTCAGTTCCGCAGTCTTTTCAGAAATCGGGCACAGTCGTGCTTACGGTTATTCCATTCACCCGCTTTTGGCGGTCAGCGACAGATATACTTCATGGGAAAAGCTTCAGGGAGCCTTTTTTGCCATGGAAGGGCATGAAAAGCATTTAAGCGAGTTAAAGCAGCTATTTGAAAGCTTCGGAAATTCGGTCGGCGTGCTTTCCGCAGAGGGAAAAGTGCGCTATCATGCTGCTGCGGCGATGGCGAGCAATCTTTATGTGGGACTTTGTTCTTTAAGTGAGTCGCTTCTGTGCGATTGCGGGTTTACACAGGGGGAAGCACATGAGGCGCTGACTCCGCTGATTGTCGGCAATGCGGCTAATATCGGCCATGCCGGCTGTGCTTTTGCTCTTACCGGTCCTATAGAGCGTAATGATATAGGGACGGTGGAGGCACATCTTAAAGACCTGTCAGGTGAGACGAGAGAGATTTACCGCCTTCTCTCGAAACAGGTAGTGAAGGTGGCAAAGGAGAAACATCCGGATTGGGATTACAAAAAAATGGAAGGGGAATTAAAGCAATGAGAACAACGATCGCTACTTTGAAGAAAATGAAAGAGGAAAGCAATAAGATTACCATGCTGACCTGCTATGATTATTCGACGGCGAAGCTGATGGACCGCGCAGGAGTGGAAGTCCTGCTGATCGGAGATTCACTGGGGAATACGATGCTGGGGTATGCGGATACACTGCCGGTGACGATGGAGGATATGATCCATCACACGGCTGCCGTGTCCAGAGGAGCACAGAATGCACTGGTTGTTGCGGATATGCCGTTTATGTCCTATCAGCCGTCGATTTATGACGCGGTGGTGAATGCGGGACGCCTGATCAAAGAGGGACACGCGAATGTGGTAAAACTGGAAGGCGGAGCAAAGGTCTGCGACCGTATTGAGGCGATTGTGAAAGCGGATATCCCGGTTTGCGCGCACATTGGGCTGACGCCGCAGTCAATTAATGCGTTCGGCGGTTTTAAAGTTCAGGGCAAGAGCGAAGAAGCAGCCTGGCAGTTGATTGAGGATGCGAAAAAGGTAGAGGAAGCGGGTGCTTCCATGGTTGTTCTGGAAGGGATTCCGGCAAAGCTGGCGGCAATTATTACGAAATCTGTATCGATCCCGACCATCGGCATCGGTGCAGGCGCGGACTGTGACGGCCAGGTATTGGTTTACCAGGATATGCTGGGAATGTTTGACGACTATGTGCCGAAGTTTGTAAAGCATTTCGCAAATGTAGGAGAGGTGATGACCCAGGCTTTTGAGGATTATAAGAAGGAAGTCAAAGAAGGAACTTTCCCGGCAGCGGAGCACACATATAAGATTGCGGATGAGGTAATGGAAAAACTTGAGCGCAGGCAATGAGCCGTGCAGCAGAGTGCCGACGGTTCTCGAACGGGCACGGCGGAGTTAACGATATATAAAATTTGTAGTTGCAGAGGAGTAGATTAATAATATGCAGGTAGTAAAGACGATTCATGAAGTAAAATCAATTGTAAGTAAATGGAAAACAAGTGGAGATAGTATTGGTTTTGTCCCGACGATGGGATATCTCCATGAGGGTCATGGCAGCCTTATTAAACAGGCTCGTGAAGGAAATGACCGCGTGGTGGTGAGTATATTTGTAAACCCTATGCAGTTTGGCCCCACAGAAGATCTGGCCAGCTATCCCAGAGATCTGGCAAAGGACAGTGCTTACTGTGAGAGCCTGGGCGCAGATCTGATTTTTCACCCGGAGCCGGAAGAAATGTATACGGACAGTTTTTCTTCCTATGTAGATATGTCCGTACTCACGGAGGAGCTTTGCGGCCTGAGCCGGCCGGTTCATTTCCGGGGCGTTTGCACGGTTCTGACAAAGTTGTTTAATATTGTTCAGCCGGATCGGGCGTATTTCGGACAGAAGGATGCGCAGCAGCTGGCTGTTGTAAAGCATATGGTGGAAGACCTGAACATGAATCTGGAGATTATCGGCTGTCCGATCATCCGTGAAGCCGACGGGCTGGCGAAAAGTTCCCGGAACACCTATCTGTCTCCCGAAGAGCGGCAGGCGGCGCTGATTTTAAGCAAGACAATTGCGCTCGGCGAAAAGATGGTTGCGGATGGTGAGAAAAATGCTGAAAAACTTCTCACTGCCATGAAAGCAAATATTGAAACGGAGCCGCTGGCGCGGATTGATTATGTGAAGGCGGTTGACGGACGGACCATGCAGCAGATTTCCGAACTTCGCGCACCCTTCCTGGTTGCGATGGCGGTTTATATCGGAAAAACAAGATTGATTGATAACTTTAGCGTTGAAAGTGTTGTGGAATAGACATACAGATGGATGGATATTGCACAACCAGAAGGAAATGAGGAAAATGTAATGACGATAACAATGTTAAAAGGGAAAATCCACCGTGCTACGGTGACGCAGGCGGAGCTTTCCTACGTCGGCAGCATCACGGTAGATGAGGAACTTCTTCGCGCCGCCGGCATTCTCGAATACGAAAAAGTTCAAATTGTTGATGTCGACAATGGCAGCCGCTTTGAGACATATACGATCGCAGGAGAGCCGGGAAGCGGTGTAATCTGCTTAAACGGCGCGGCAGCACGGTGTGTCAGTGTCGGAGACCGGATTATCCTTATGTCCTATGCGGATATGGCGCCGGAGGAAGCGAAAGAACATAGGCCCTCCGTTGTTTTCGTGGATGACAACAATCGTCCCCGGCGGATCACGAAATATGAAAAACAAGGTCAGCTGTACGAAGTTCAGTAGACAAAGGAAGGAAAAATCATGCTTACAGGGAAAACAATTGTTCTTGGTGTGACAGGCAGTATTGCAGTCTATAAGATTGCCAATCTGGCGAGTATGCTTGTCAAGCTGCATGCGGATGTTCATGTGATCATGACGAAGAATGCGGCAAATTTTATCCATCCGACCACGTTTGAGACGCTGACAAATCATAAGTGTCTGGTGGATACCTTTGACCGCAATTTTGAATTTCATGTCGCTCACGTGAATCTCGCGGCGCAAGCGGATCTGATGATGATCGCGCCGGCTTCCGCAAATGTGATCGGTAAGCTGGCAGGAGGCATTGCGGATGATATGCTGACGACAACTGCAATGGCCTGCAAAGCGCCCATGATCATTGCGCCGGCGATGAATACGAATATGTATGAAAATCCCATTGTTCAGGATAACCTGAAAAAACTGCGGTCTTATGGGAAAGCGATCATCGAACCGGCCTGCGGGATGCTGGCCTGCCGGGACATCGGAAAAGGAAAGATGCCTGAGCCGGAGGTTTTACTTCATTATATTCTTCGTACTGTTGCGAAAGAAAAAGATCTTGCAGGAAAAAAAGTTTTGGTCACAGCCGGGCCAACACAGGAGGCGATTGATCCGGTTCGCTATATCACCAATCATTCAACCGGAAAGATGGGCTATGCTATCGCGGAAAATGCCATGCTGCGCGGTGCGGAGGTAACTCTTGTAACCGGACCCTGCAGTATCGATCCGCCGATGTTTACGGAAGTGATTTCGGTCATCAGTGCAGAGGAAATGTACGAAGCAGTAACCGCGCGGAGTGAGGATGCGGATATCATTATTATGACGGCGGCTGTTGCAGATTACCGTCCATCGATCATCAGCAATGAGAAAGTGAAAAAGAAAGATGGAGACCTGTCGATTCCGCTGACCCGGACGAAGGATATCTTAAAAACCTTAGGATGCCGGAAACGTGAGGGACAGTTCCTCTGCGGATTTTCCATGGAAACGCAGAATATGCTGGAAAATTCCAGAAAGAAGATCCGTGAAAAACATCTCGACATGATCGTTGCCAATAATCTGAAGGTCGCAGGCGCCGGATTCGGGACGGATACCAATGTAATTACGATGATTACGCCGGATTCCGAGACGGAGCTGCCGTTGATGAGCAAGCAGGAGGCGGCCGGGGAGGTTCTGGATGAGATTATGCGAAGATTTTCGAAAGCAGAGAACATATCCTGCAAAGCTGTCAGATAAAATATGTGATGATGTGTTTTTTTCGAACAAGAGAATGTATCATGAACAGGAAGCTGTTATATCTGAGAAAGATATGACAGCTTCCTTTTTAGCGCTGTTATATTGACAATATGGAAATTTTGAATTCATACATCAGCCCGATCTGATTGTTGTTTGTGATCGCGTTTATTATTTCGATCAGACTTTCTATCCGACGATTTATGGTTTTGATTCGAAGATTCCGGTGGGGATTTTTGACGATGCGTGTCTGGTAGATTCCCCGGAGATTTTTGAGCGTGTCGGATTTTTGTATGATGATGAAAGAAGATAGGGCATTATCAGAGTATAAAAGTGTTATAAGAAAATGATAATTACACTTGAAATATACCCCGTGGGGGTATATAATGATTTCGCAGTAGATGAAGACCAGGGTATCTTAGAGTATCTGTGATGTAGAATGAATGGTGTTCCCGGAGTAACCGGGGCAGATATGAGAGTGATATGGATGGATTTTGAGGGGGGAGAGAATTTGGCTGAGTTATCGAAGAATTTGACAGTAGTTATGGAGGTTTCGGAAGAAGCTTCGGAGGGTCTGACGGAAGCCCCGGGGAATTCGGCAGAAGTTTCGCAGGATTCGACGGCAGAATGCTGTTGCACCTGCAAGACAAAGAAGCGCTCGGCGGAAGAGTACAAAAGTCTGATGAATCGTTTGAGCCGCATTGAGGGACAGGTTCGCGGCGTGAAGAAGATGGTGGAGCGGGATGCTTACTGCGTAGATATCCTCACGCAGGTTTCAGCGATTAATTCCGCGCTCAACAGTTTTAATAAGGAGCTTTTGGGGAACCATATTCGCAGCTGCGTCGTCGAGAATGTCCGCTCCGGCAATGACGAGGTCATTGATGAACTCGTGCGCACGATACAAAAGCTGATGAAATGACATCGTTTAAATAAAGATATTGATGGTTCGGAGTCCGTCTGATCCGGATATCTTTTGACTGTATGATTTATAACACAAGGAGTTTTTATTATATGGATCAGTATAATGTTACCGGTATGAGCTGCGCGGCCTGCAGCGCCCATGTGGAAAAGGCCGTTCAAAAGGTTCCGGGTGTAGAGAGTGTGGCGGTGAGCCTGCTGACGAATTCCATGAGTGTGGAGGGAAGTGCATCTTCTGCGGATGTGATCGCAGCGGTGACTGCTGCGGGGTATGGTGCTTCTCTGAAGGGAGATCCTGCTTCCGGCTCTCAGGCCGGACCGGACGAGGATTCCCTTGCGGACCATGAGACGCCGAAGCTTTTGCGGCGTCTGATCGCCTCCGTGATCATTCTGCTGCCTCTGATGTATGTTTCGATGGGGCATATGATGTGGAATTGGCCGCTTCCTGCTGCACTTTCTGGGAATCATGTGGCAATGGGGCTCTATGAGATGCTGCTTGCCATCCTTATCATGGTGATTAATCAGAAGTTTTTTATCAGCGGCTTTACGAGTCTTCTGCACCGTTCCCCGAACATGGATACCCTGGTGGCGATGGGCTCTGCAGCGTCCTTTGCATACAGTACCTATGCGCTTTTTGCCATGACCGGCGCGCAGCTTCGTATGGATATGGACGCGGTCATGGTTTACATGGATGAGTTTTATTTTGAATCAGCAGCTATGATTCTGACGCTAATCACAATAGGGAAGACGCTGGAAGCTTATTCCAAGGGAAAAACGACAAATGCCCTGAAAGGTTTGATGCAGCTGGCGCCGAAGATGGCTCATGTGGTTCGAAACGGAGCGGAGGAGACGGTGTCCATAGACCAGGTGCGGACCGGAGATGTATTTGTCGTGCGCCCGGGCGAAAGCATCCCTGTAGATGGTGTGGTCCTGGAAGGTTCCGGCGCGGTGGATGAAGCGGCGCTTACCGGCGAAAGCATTCCTGTGGATAAGGGAGCCGGAAGCACCGTATCTGCAGCCACGATGAATCAGTCCGGCTTTTTGAAATGCAAGGCGACGCGAGTCGGTGAGGATACGACCCTTTCTCAGATCATCCGGATGGTAAGCGACGCGGCGGCTACCAAGGCGCCCATTGCCAAGGTAGCGGACCGGGTGTCCGGCATTTTCGTGCCGACAGTGCTGATCATCGCTGCCGTGACGTTTTTAATCTGGATCATGGTCGGGCAGACATTCGGATTCTGCCTGTCAAGAGCGGTTTCTGTCCTCGTGATCAGCTGTCCCTGTGCTCTGGGACTTGCGACGCCGGTGGCCATCATGGTAGGCAACGGTCTCGGCGCGCGCAATGGTGTTTTGTTTAAAACTGCTGTTTCTCTTGAGGAGACCGGAAAGATTGATATCGTAGCAATGGATAAGACCGGCACGATCACGACCGGGAAGCCGAAAGTGACGGATATTATTCCGGCAGAAAAAGACAATAATTCTGAGAAAAGTATGGAACTCCTCCGTCTTGCCCTCGCTCTGGAACAGAAAAGCGAGCATCCGCTGGCGCATGCTATCATCGAATATGCCGATGAGCAGCATTTGTCTGCAGCGCCGGCAGATGATTTTCAGGCAGTGGCAGGCAACGGCCTGACCGGTATTTTGGGCGGTGATCGTTTATACGGAGGAAGCCTGAAGTACATTCAGACGGTGGCGGATGTTCCCAATGATATGATTCAGAAAGCTTCCAAATTGGCAGAGGGTGGGAAGACTCCGCTGTTTTTTGCGAAAAACAGGGAGATATGTGGAATTATAGCGGTTGCCGACGTAATTAAGCCGGAAGCGCCGGAAGCCATTCGCCAGCTGAAGAATATGGGAATTAAAGTGGTCATGCTGACAGGTGACAATCTACGAACAGCCCGTGCAATCGCCGCGCAGGCCGGAGTGGATCATGTGATCGCAGATGTTTTGCCGCAGGATAAGGAGAGTGTGGTCCGTTCCCTCGGTGAGAAGGGCAAAGTAGCCATGGTCGGGGACGGCATTAATGATGCGCCGGCTCTTACACGGGCAGATGTCGGGATTGCGATCGGCGCCGGCACAGACGTGGCGATTGACGCGGCCGATGTGGTCCTTGTAAAAAGCACTCTGGATGATGTGCCGGCAGCGATTCGTCTGAGCCGTCGAGTGCTTCGAAATATACATGAGAATCTGTTCTGGGCATTTTTTTATAATGTGATCGGCATTCCGTTGGCTGCGGGAGCATACTATTATCTCCTCGGCTGGAAACTGAATCCGATGTTCGGCGCAGCGGCCATGAGCCTGTCCAGTTTTTGCGTTGTTACAAATGCGCTCAGGTTAAATTTTGTGAAGGTGCACAGTACACATCGGGATAAGCCGAAGAAGCATGTGTTATCCGACAGCCTGTTTGAGGAGTTTGACAGAGAACAGGATGTTTCAGATAAAAATATGAATGTAAAAGAAGAGGAGAGTAATTCAATGGAAAAAACAATCGAGATTAAGGGAATGATGTGCGGACATTGTGAAAAGCATGTAAAAAATGCATTGGAAGCTTTGGATGGTGTGGTATCTGCAGAAGCCAGTCACGAGAAGGGCACAGCTGTCGTGACACTGAATACTGATGTGGCAGATGATGTCCTTAAAAAAGCTGTGGAGGATGCGGATTATGAGGTCGTGGCGATCCGGTAGCTGCGGCTCTGCTGTTCGCAGCAATCATATCTATATGTAAATCGAGTTAAAGTACGGACTGTTCCGGTTTTTTGAGAGTACAGTTCGTACTTTTTTGCTGCCGCAAAACAGATAAATTCTTTAAAATGTAATTTATTATCCATAAAAAATGTGATAAGCTTATCTTATTGATAAAAGAGAAAGATTAGAATAGAATCCTCTGATTTCGGGTGATTGAATATGAGTTTTATGAAGAGAAAATTCAAATCAATGGTTTGCATATTTTTGTGCCTGTCTCTTTTGCTGTTTCCTGCCTGTTCACCGACAGAAAATGATTCAACCGGACGTTCTGAACAGCAAACTGCAGGTATAGATTTTGTTTCGGTTGAAAATGCGGCTAACGAGGATGAAGGTAATGATGCGGAGGATACGGCTTTTTCTGAAAACTCTGATCGATCCGATACAAAAGCAGATGATTCAGAACTTTCCGGAACAGCGCAGTGTATGGAAATCTGGACCGGCGTTTCCTTCGATGGTCTGGACCGGGCGGACACAGTGGAAGATGTGCCGGAGTATGAAGATGAGATTTACGCGGTAATAAATAACAATGAACCGGAATTTACAGAGGAAGACCTGGCCGTTACAGAATCTTATGAGTCGTACAGTGAACTGGATGAACTGGGTCGGTGCGGCGTCTGCGTCGCCTGCATCAGTACAGATATCATGCCGACGGAGGAGCGGGGGTCCATCGGTCAGATAAAGCCGACCGGGTGGCATACGGTAAAGTATGACGGCGTGGATGGAATGTATCTTTATAATCGCTGCCATCTGATTGCTTATGAGCTGGCCGCGGAAAACGCAAACGAAGAGAATCTGATTACTGGGACCCGTTATTTTAACGTGGAGGGAATGCTTCCTCTGGAAAATATGGTTACTGATTTTATTGAAGAGACGGAATACCATGTCCTATATCGGGTAACACCAATTTTTGATGGTGATAATCTGGTGGCATCCGGAGTGCAGATGGAGGCGCGGTCGCTGGAGGATGACGGGGAAGGCATCTGCTATAATGTATATGTTTATAATATTCAGCCGGGGATTGAAATTGACTATGCAACCGGGGAAAGCCGGGAATCTGACGAGGACAGTTCAGTGTCGGATACTTCCGGCGAAACCGTCTCAGCATTATCCGAAGATTCCGATAATTCCGAGGCGACAACCTATGTCGTCAATACAAATACGAAAAAATTTCATAAGCCCGGCTGCTCCAGTGTGGAGGATATTGCGGAGTATAACCGAAAAGATTATACCGGCAGCCGTGATACGCTGATTGAGGAAGGCTTTGAACCCTGCAAACGGTGCAATCCGTAGAAGGCGCAGTATGAACATCACAATTTACACAGTTGGAAAAATCAAAGAAAGTTTTTACCGGCAGGCCATAGAGGAATATACCAAACGCCTCTCCCGCTATTGTAAGCTGAAGATTGTAGAAGCTGCGGATGAGAAAATTCCGGATCACGCGAGCGAAGCCCTTGCCGCGCAGATTAAAGACAAAGAAGGACAACGTCTTCTGGCAAAGATTCGGGAGGATACCTATCTCATAGCGCTTGCCATCGATGGTAAAAAGATGGACTCCGTCGCTTTTTCAGAAAAAATCCAGTCCCTCGGCCTTTACGGCAGAAGCGAGATCGGATTCGTCATCGGCGGTTCTCTCGGACTGGCGGATGCGGTACTGAAACGCGCAGACTTCACACTGAGCTTCTCCGATATGACTTTCCCGCACCAGTTGATGCGCGTAGTCTTGTTGGAACAGATATACCGCGCCTACCGAATCATGAACCACGAACCCTACCACAAGTAAACCACGAACTTTACGAATGTTATAGTTATACAAAAACACTCTGTTTAGCTATAGATAACGTTAGGTAGGATGTGGAGAGTGTCAGCATCCGTCAAACAACCCCAAGGAGGAACTCTCATGAACACGCTCGAATTACTTGATACGCTTCAGAAAAAAGCAATGCAGGACCCCATCCTGCGCGAAGAACTCTTAGAGACCCGCAGGGCCGCCGATCCTTATTCCGCATTTTGCAGGAAATGCCGTGAACTCGGATATGAGATTTATGAGATGGATCTTATTATGGCCGGGGAAGAGTTTGTTGCCGCCATGAAGCGAAGCACGAACGGCGGAGGAGAAAATTCGCCGATGCTTTTTGGCGAGGATGATTTTTACGAAATGTTCTTTGACGCACTGCAGGCCGATCCAATCTGAGAAAAGCGATCCGGAATCATATCTGCTCCGTGTTTTTCATATTTATACAATATGAGAGACAAAGTGAAAAATAAACTGGCTGCAGATATATCCGCTCACCTGAATCTTCCGAAAGATCTGATCCTCGGAGATCCGATCGTAACTATCACCGGACGACGGGAGATTACTGTGGAAAATTACCGGGGAATCCTGAATTATGAGACGGTTCTGATTCGGCTGTCACTGAAACATGGACAGGTAGAGATACATGGCAGCAATCTGAAAATAGACTATTATACGAATGATGAAATGAAGATAAGCGGGAGAATTGATAAAATCGAGTATAGTATCTGACCATTTCGTGCAGATACCGGGACACAAAAGAATCATACATATAACGATTCATAATATATATGTGAGGCCTGTCTTTGATAAAGTTCATCAAATTTTTTCGCGGATATCTCTGTGTCCTGATCACCGGTCCGTCGACGGAGCGTTTTTTAAATCTTTGCAGCCGTATGAATATCGTTCTCTGGAACCTTATACCCACATCAGATGGATATGAGTTTTACATTAGCCGAAGAGCGTTCGGCATGATAGGATCCGCATTGGAAAAGACCGGTACACATATTGTTGTTCTTAAGAAAATCGGACTTCCCTTTCTGGCGAAAAAATATCGGAAGCACAGTTTCTTCCTGATCGGTATTTTTTTAGCCTTATTTCTCCTGTTTTATATGTCGCTCTTTATCTGGAAAGTTGAGATTGAGGGTAATTCTTATTATTCTACGCAGACAATTTTGCGCTATCTGAAAGAAAACGGCATCGGCTATGCTTCATTTAAGGAAAAAATTAATTGTAAAGAATTGCAGAATATGCTTCGCAAAGAGTTTGAGGATATGACATGGGTGTCCGCAAAAATCGAAGGAACGAAGTTATATCTGGTCGTTCAGGAACGGATAAAAGGGAGCGAAACCGCGTCATCAGGAACATTTGCCGAGGAAAGTGATAACGGAAAAGAAGAAAACAACGATATCGGTGAAACGGGCAGTAATGAACTTCCTGCAGATGACAGAGGAACCGATCTGCTGGCATCGAATACCGGCATCGTCGAATCTTTGATTGTCCGCAGCGGAATCCCTCTGGTAAAAGCCGGTGACGCCGTAGAAAAAGGGGATACGCTGGTCACAGGTGCCATTGAGATTACAGATGATTACGGCGGAACAGCGTCGTATCACCTTGTTGAGAGCGATGCTGATGCTAAGATTCGCACCAGCCTCTCCTATCAGGATTCATTTTCTGTTCTTTATGAAGAAAAAACACTGACCGGAGAGGAAAAATGGGGAATTGCATTTTATTTTGATTCCCGCTTTTTTTGCGCCGGCAGATTGCCGGCCGAAGATAATTATATAGAAATAAACCGTATTTTTCCTGTAGTCATCGGACGTGATTTTTATCTTCCTTTTCAGGTGGAAAAAACACAGTATCTGGAATATATTACTGAAGAAAAATCATACACCAAAGAAGAAGCTGAAACACTTGCCCGGGAGAGACTGAACGCATATTGTAAAAATTTAGAGGAAAATGGGGTTCAAATTTTATCAAATAGTGTTATTATAGAACAGGACGGCGAGGACGTTCATGTAAACGGTGATCTTACCGCGCTGGTGAAGCAGAACGATTATCGTGAGATTTCAGTTGATGAGATGGAGGAAGAGTTGTCGAATGGCATTGATACAGCAGATGATGGAGATCCCGACTGACCATATGTCGAATGTTTTTGGAAAGTTTGACGCCTGGCTCAAAATGATCGAGCGCAGTCTGGGCGTGACGATGGTTGTCCGTGACGGAAATCTGAAGGTGATGGGAGAAGCGGAAGCCTGTGACAGCGCCTGTGCAGTCTTTGATCAGCTTTTAAAACTTTCCATCCGCGGCAATGATATCACAGAGCAGAATGTCGCCTACGCTTTGGATACGTGTTCATTCAGCCACAGCGCTCTTCTGGATGCGGACAGTGAGATCATCTGCCATACGATTGACGGTAAGGCGGTTAAACCGAAGACCCTGGGGCAGAAGAATTATGTTGACCAGATTCGGGACAGAATGATCGTCTTCGGAATCGGACCTGCAGGTACGGGTAAGACCTATCTGGCGATGGCAATGGCGATCACTGCATTTAAGAATGAAGAGGTTGGGAGGATTATCCTTACCCGGCCGGCGATCGAGGCGGGAGAGAAACTCGGATTTCTTCCCGGTGATCTGCAGAGTAAGATTGATCCCTACCTGCGGCCGTTGTATGATGCCCTTTATCAGATTATGGGGCCGGACAGTTTCCTGAAAAATCAGGAGAGGGGACTGATCGAAGTTGCACCGCTGGCTTATATGCGCGGACGGACGCTGGACAATGCTTTTATTATTCTGGATGAGGCACAGAACACGACGCCGGCACAGATGAAGATGTTTTTAACGCGTATTGGATTCGGTTCAAAAGTTGTGATCACAGGCGATGCAACGCAGAAGGATCTGGCGCCGGGTACCAAGTCGGGGCTGGATGTGGCGCTGCAGGTTTTAAAGAAAGTCGAAGATATCGGCTTTTGCAGGCTGACGAGTCAGGATGTCGTGCGTCATCCGCTCGTTCAGAAGATTGTCAGAGCTTATGAAGAGTATGAGAACCGTCAGGCTGCCAGAGAAAAAACGAAAGCTTCCTGAAGCAGCAGACAACGCTGAATTATATATACAAGATCGGCTGTTGAGAGCGTTGAAATGGTTATACTTACAAAAAAAGGAGATGAAGAATGACCTTACATATAATCTGTGAAGTGAAGCCGGACTTTCACTTCCACTACCGGCAGCTGGCGGAAAAAGTGATTGCCGCTTCGCTGGAGACAGAAGGTTTTCCGTATGAGGCGGAGGTTTCCCTGGTTTTAACAGACAATTCTTCCATTCGGGAGATCAACCGAGAAACACGTGGAATCGACGCTGCGACCGATGTGCTGTCTTTCCCGATGTTTACCTACCCGGCTCCGGCAGTTTTTGATAATCTGGATGATCAGTGGGAGGATTGTGTGAATTCGGATACGGATGAGGCGGTCCTGGGGGATATTGTCATTTCGGTTGATAAAGTAAAAACGCAGGCGGAGGCTTATGGCCACAGTGAAAAGCGGGAGTACGCTTTTCTGATTACCCACAGTATGCTGCATCTGATGGGGTACGACCATATGGAACCGCAGGAAGCCGCTGTGATGGAGGAACATCAGCGCAGAATTCTTGACCATTTAAATATTAAGCGGAATCTGTAATCGATGTCCGGAGACTGACATTTTTGAAAGAGGCGAATGAATTACTGAAAAGATACAAATGATTCTAACAGGAGTACGGCTATGAAAAAATGGATTGCAATTCTACTGACCGCGGTTTTGGGGATGCTGCTTTTTGCAGGGTGCGGGAAGAAGCAGGAGGACATATCCGAATCAGACATACAGTTAAGCTTTGTGGAACCGGAAGATCTGACTGCGTATGAGCCGGAGGAGGAAGAAGAGGCTGCAGATACTCATGAGGGAGAGGCCAGAAGCGATCTGACCGGCGAGTGGATTGATGAGGAGCTGGCCATGCAGCGTCCGGTTGCCGTTATGATAGGAAACACACAGGTGGCTACGCCGCAATACGGCATTGGATCAGCTGATATTATTTATGAGGCGCCGGTAGAGGGTTCCCTGACCCGGCTGATGGCTTTTTACCAGGGCTATGCGAGTGTGGACAAGATCATGTCGATCCGCAGCTGCCGCCTGTATTATATTGACTGGGCTCTGGAGTTTGACGCGCTCTATATTCATTACGGACAGGCGTATCTGGCGGAGAGCATGCTCAGCAATTCCTATGTGAATAACTTAAGCGGACTTGACGGATCCTTAGATTCCATGTTTTTCCGTGATTCCTCGAAGAGTGCGCCGCACAATGCTTACACGACAGGCGAAGCAATTTCGAACGGCATCGCGGTCAAGGGGTATAACACACTTCATGATGAGGAGTATACTTCCCATTATCTTTTCAATGAGGATGATGAGAATGAGATTACCATGGATGACGGGGAGGCAGCAGTGGTAGTACAACCCGGTTATCTGGTGAACAAGCCATGGTTTGTTTATGACAGTGAGACCGGTCTTTATGAGCGTTTCCAGTTTGGCTCAGCACAGACAGAAGCTCTTACCGGAGAGCAGCTTGCCGTGAAAAATATCCTGATTCAGGTCTGCGACTGGTACACGGCAGACTCATCCAACGGATATTTGTCTGTCACAACGACCGGAACCGGAACCGGTTACTATGTGACAAACGGGACTGTGGTTCCGGTTACCTGGTCCAAAGAATCTCAGACATCCGCGATCAGATATTATGATTCGGACGGCAGCGAGATTGTTTTAAATCAGGGAAAAACCTGGGTTTGTATTATACAGGATACCTATGAGGAAAATATTACATTTTATGCCAGCGAAGAGGAGTTCGCTGTAGAGTGAGAGTTTTATGAGTAATAAAAAATCAGATACATCATTTCTGGTACAGGGATCTGTCCTGGCCATAGCATCCATTGTCAGCCGTGTGATCGGCCTGGTTTACCGTATTCCCATGACCAATATCATCGGCGAATACGGCAATGATTATTACAGTTGCGCTTATGAGATTTACAGCATGATGCTGCTGATCTCCTCTTACAGCCTGCCGATGGCAGTTTCAAAAATGGTTTCCACACGTATGGCAAAGCGGGAACGGGAGAACGCATACCGTGTTTTTAAGGGAGCGCTGCTGATTGCGATTGTGTTCGGAACTATCTGCTGTATTATAGTATTTTTCGGAGCCGGATTTCTGACGCGGCTTTTTCAGACGCCGCTAAGTTATTATGCGCTGCGTGTACTGGCGCCTACCCTGATTATTGTTGCGGTTCTCGGCGTGATTCGCGGATTTTTCCAGGGTCTCGGGACGATGGTTCCCAGCGCGATTTCCCAGGTTCTGGAGCAGATCGTCAATGCGATCGTCAGCGTCGGAGCAGCATGGGTATTATACGGATATGGCACTCGTATTGCGGCGGTGCTTGGCGGAGACCAGCACTATGCAGAGGCCTACGGCGCAGCCGGAGGCACACTGGGAACCAGCACAGGCGCTCTTGTCGGATTATTGTTCTGTGTCTTTGTTTTCCTTAGTTATTTTAAGACACTGAAAAAGGGAATTAAGAGAGAACGCAAGATGGGAACCGGTCATCCGGAGAGTTTCGGAACGATCATGAGAATCCTGCTCATGACAATCATTCCGATTTTACTCAGCACAACGCTTTACAATCTTGTTTCCATTGTGGATCAGGGACTGTTTAAGAATCTTGCGATCGCACAGGGCAATGACAGCGACACGGTCTCCCTCTGGTGGGGTGTGTATTCCGGTTATTACCGCGTTCTGATCAATGTGCCGATTTCAATCTCCACTGCGCTGGCGACCAGCAGTGTTCCGGCACTTGCTTCCGCTTTTGCGAAGGGAGATTCGGCTCAGGTGCGAAGAAGGATTGGCCTGTCAATGCGGTTTATTATGGTGATTGCGTTCCCATGTACTGTCGGGCTGATCGTGCTGGCAGATCCGATCATGAAACTTTTGTTTAACACTACCACCGGTCTTGCCGGACATCTCATGATGACAGGGGCAGTGAGTATTCTGTTTTATTCGATCTCCACACTGTCCAACGCCGTGCTTCAGGGGATAGATCGGATGACGATTCCGATTCGCAACGCGATCATCGCGCTCGTGATCAATATCATTTCGCTTCCGATTTCCCTGTATGTGTTCCATTTGGGCATCTATTCCATGGTGGCAGCCAATATCGTATTTTCACTGGTGATGTGCATTTTAAACGGAATGTCTTTGAAAAAATATTCCGGATTTACTCCGAATATCACGAAGACTTTTGTGAAACCGGCAATCGCGTCAGTGATTATGGGTGTTATCGTCTACGGTGTTTACTTTGGGATTGTTCATACTTTGAAAAGCAACGCAGCTGCAACGGTCGTTGCGATTCTTGCAGGAATTATCAGTTACGCCGTTATCCTTCTCCTTGTTAAAGGACTTACAGAGGAGGAGCTAAAGAGTTTCCCGAAAGGAACAACGCTCATAAAGATTGCGAAAAGGTTCCATCTGCTTAAATAATTAAAATACTGAGTGTATATTTACGTCAGAAATGCGAATAATACCGAAAAAGGAGTTTTTCCATGAGACAGATTCGGGTTATTCGCATTTCTTTTCTGATATGCATTTTATTGGCAGCGATTGCTTTCTGCGGCGGTTTTTATTTCGGAAATATTGACAGAGATTCCGCCGAAATGGTAACGCAAAATACAACAGATATTTATGAACAATATTCAGCAGCCGGGGATGAAGCTGAGGCGGAACGCACTGCCTCGGCAGATGATTCAGCAAAAAATGACATCATAGAAAGCATGACAGATCTTTCTCCGGACGTTTATTATCTGAAGGCAAACGGCAGCTACCTCTTCGTTTATCGCGGAAGTTCTTCGGATGTTTATTTTGAAACCGGAATTCGTCTTTCTGATCTTCCGGAAAGCTTACAGGAAGCTGCTGTGAATGGAATTACTTTTGATAACCTGGAAGAATTGTACGGATTTTTAGAAAACTATTCCAGTTAATAAAGACACCGCTTTTCATTTCAAATACTCTGTGCTATAATTCCGTTGTATTAATAAGAAAGACAGGAATCCTTTTTGAAAGACAGGTCTTATGGTGATAAAATCTGCAGGGCGGATGTGACGGTGATCGGTGCCGGGGCTTCCGGTTTGATGGCGGCGATTTCTGCTGCCCGGGCCGACGCTTTTGTGACGGTGTTGGAACATACGGCGGTTTCCGCAAAAAAAATCCTTTCTACCGGAAACGGGAGATGTAATTTTACCAATTTGACTATGACGGAGGATTGTTACAGAAGTGATGATAACAACCTGGTTATGTCAGCAATTTCGCGGTTTTCCGAGAGGGATGCCGTTACTTTTTTTGAGGAACTCGGTGTCTTTTCAAAGTCCAGAAATGGTTACTGTTATCCGCGCAATGGACAGGCGGCTGCAATCAGGGACGCTCTGATCGCAGAGGCAAAACGGCTGGGAATTCGTTTTATTTATAAAGCGGAGACATGCAAAATTGTGCGAAACGATGATTTTGTAAAAGGCGGGTTTCAGATAGAGTACAATAATAGCGGGAATTTCATATATACCGGATGCTGTATCCTTGCCTGCGGCGGGATGGCAGCTCCGAAGACTGGCAGTGACGGGAGCGGCTATGCGCTGGCAGAAAAGCTTGGGCACACAATTCAGCCGCCGCTTCCGGCACTTGTCCCATTGGTATCCGCTGAACAACGGTTCGCAGAACTTGCCGGTGTTCGCTGCGACGCCTGCGTTTCGCTGTATACTGAGAAAGAAAAAACAGCGGAAGATACGGGAGAACTCCAGTTTACCGATTATGGGATTTCAGGGATTCCGGTTTTTCAGGTCAGCCGCTATGCGGCGTCTGCATTGAAAAATGGGAAGCAGGTAATAGCAAAAATTGATTTTATGCCGGAAATGTCCTCGGAAAAACTGACACATGCGATTGAGAGAATTGTGCAGGGATGCGGCGGAGAAAAGACATGGCGGCAGATCTTAAGCGGTTTTTGCAATCATAAGATTGCGGGAATGATATGCGAATCATCCGGTCTGTCGAAGATCCCTGTCTGCGGACTGACTGAAAAACAGATCAGAAAACAGATCCCGATTCTTGTTCGGTGCCTGAAGGGAACAGACATCCGCATTGCCGGTACCCGCCCGATGGAACAGGCACAGGTGACCTGCGGCGGTGTTATGCTGCACGAAATCGGGAATGATATGCAGTTGAAAATTGTTCCAGGCTTATATTTTGCCGGGGAGATCCTGAACGTTGATGGAATTTGCGGGGGATATAATCTGCAGTGGGCATGGTCCAGCGGGTTCCTGGCCGGGACATCGGCTGCGGAGTCTGCACTTATTTCACATATTCCCCGGTGAACAGACACCACACCAGAGAGGATTACATATGGAAAAAAGAATCCGTGTTTCTCAGATAAAAGTTCCTCTTCAGCATGAGAGAGAACAGGTAATAAATAAAGCATGCAAAATGGCCGGTGTGTGCAGCGCAGATATTATAAAAACTCAGATCGTGCGCCAATCCGTCGACGCCCGCCGCAATGAGGATGTAAAGTATATCTATTCTGTGGATATTGTTTTAAAAAAAGGAGCCCGTTATAAGAAAGATCCCCGTCATATTCAGGAGGTTACTCCGGTGACGTATCGGCCGCAGCCGTACGGTCATACGCATCCGGATGCCCCGATAGCGGTGATCGGTTCCGGCCCTGCCGGACTTTTTTGCGCTTATCTGCTGGCGAAAAACGGCTACCGCCCTTTGATTTTTGAGCGCGGAAAAGCGGTAGAAGACAGACAGCGCGATGTTCAGGCTTTTTGGAACGGAGGGGTATTGCTGCCGGATTCAAATGTACAGTTCGGAGAGGGCGGCGCCGGTACGTTTTCTGACGGGAAACTGAACACAGCCGTAAAGGACAAATCCGGAAGAAATCAGTTTGTCCTGGAAACCTTCGTATCTGCAGGCGCACCGGAGGATATTCTTTATATGAGCCGTCCGCATATCGGTACGGATGTTCTACGTAACGTTGTTGTAAATATGCGCAGGGAGATTATCCGTATGGGCGGCTGTTTTTATTTTTCTTCCTGTGTGACTGATTTTCAGGTGCAGAACGGAAGACTTACCGGACTGGTCATTAACGGAAAGGACCATATTCCGGTTTCAGCGGCGGTGTTAGCTGTCGGACACAGCGCACGGGATACCTTTGATATATTGAAAAACCGGGCGGCAGCAATGGAGCCGAAAGCGTTTGCGGTAGGCATGCGGATTGAACATCCGCAGGCTATGATAGACGAGAGTCAATATGGAAAAAATGCCGACAGGTCTCTTTTGCCGGCGGCTGCATACAAGCTGACGCACCGGGCAAAAAACGGCAGAAGTGTTTATTCGTTTTGTATGTGTCCCGGCGGTTTCGTAGTGAATGCCTCCTCCGAGGAGGGGCGTCTGGCGATAAACGGTATGAGCAACCATGCCAGAGACGGGAAAAACGCAAACAGCGCGATCGTCGTATCTGTGACGCCGGAGGATTTTCCGGATCCGAAAGACCCTTTGTCCGGAGTTGCATTTCAGCGTGAACTGGAGGCGCGGGCCTGGCAGGCGGGGCAGGGAAAGATTCCGCAGCAGACCTTTGGTGAATTTGAGAAAGAGTTTCATGATAAAATGAATTACGTGAAGAGTTCTCTGCGGTTTGATCATGAAAGTGAGCATCATGAAAATAACGGATTTCCGGATACAGGCTTTTCTTCCTGTACCGGAGGAGCAGCGGTGCAGGCTGATCTGAGGCCAATCTTCCCGCCGGTTATCCGGGAAGCCTTTGTGGACGGAATGCAGGCTTTCGGTAAGAAAATCCGCGGGTTTGACCGGCCGGATGCAATTCTTTCCGCTGTGGAGAGCAGGACATCTTCGCCGGTACGTATTTTAAGAGATGACTCTTTTCAGAGTAATATTTTGGGACTGTATCCCTGTGGAGAAGGAGCCGGATATGCCGGCGGCATTATGTCAGCGGCGATGGATGGGCTGAAGGTGGCGGAGGCTTTGATGCATAAATACTGTCCCGAATTTAAAGGATAAAAGAATGGTTATTCGATAATATGTGACTTTGACTTATAATTTGCAAAGCAGAGGAAAAGCAATGAACAGAAAAGACGTAGACATGGATCGGATTACGCCCATGATGAAACAGTATCTGGAGACGAAGGAAGAGTATCCGGGCTGTATTCTTTTTTATCGCCTCGGCGATTTTTACGAGATGTTTTTTGAGGATGCGATTACTGTTTCAAGGGAACTGGAACTGACGCTTACAGGGAAAAGCTGCGGCCTTGACGAGCGGGCGCCCATGTGCGGAGTGCCTTTTCATGCGGCAGACGGATATCTGACACGTCTGGTATCGAAGGGATATAAGGTAGCGATCTGCGAACAGGTAGAGGATCCGAAAGAGGCGAAGGGACTGGTAAAGCGGGAGGTCGTTCGTATTGTGACGCCCGGTACGAATCTGGATACGGCATCTCTTGATGAGACCAGGAACAATTATATAATGAGCATCGTCTGTGTAGACGGCCGCTTTGGGATATCTACCGCCGATGTGACGACCGGTGATTTTTTTGTAACAGAGCTGGATTCCGAACGAAAGCTACTTGATGAAATCAGCAAATATATGCCGTCTGAGATTATCTGCAATGAGGCGTTTTTGATGTGCGGCTTTGATTTTGAAGATCTTCGTCATCGTCTTTCTATTGCAATCTATTCTCTGGACCCGGCCTGTTTTGCTGACGAGGCAGCCGCGCAGACGCTGAAAGAGCATTTTCAGGTAACTGATCTGGGAGACCTGGGATTAAAGGGTTATGACTGCGGCGTGATCGCTGCCGGTTCTCTTTTAAAATATCTGCAGGAGCTGCAGAAAACATCCCTTTCTCAGCTGACAAAAATCGAGCCGTATATAATCGGAAAGTATATGGTTCTCGACAGTTCTACCCGGAGAAATCTGGAACTGGTGGAAACGCTGCGTGAAAAACAGAAAAGAGGTTCGCTTCTCTGGGTTCTCGATAAAACAAAGACAGCGATGGGTGCCCGGATGATGCGCAGTTATATTGAGCAGCCGCTTCTGGATAAAAATGAGATTGAAGCGAGACTGGATGCCGTTTCGGAACTGAACAAAAATATGATCACAAGGGAGGAACTTCGGGAATACTTAAATCCGGTGTATGATCTGGAGCGTCTGATCAGCCGGGTCGTTTACCGCACGGCGAATCCGCGGGATATGATCGCGTTTAAGACCTCTCTGCAGATGCTTCCGGCGATCAGGACGCTGATGGAGGAGTTCTCTTCGGCGCTTTTGTGCGGCCTGAATCAGGATCTGGATACGCTGGATGATATTTGTGACCTGATTGAACGTGCAATCGACGATGACCCGCCGATCACTGTCCGTGACGGAGGCATGATTAAGTCCGGTTTTGATCCGGAAATCGACCGCCTGCGCAGTGCTAAGACGGAAGGGAAATCCTGGCTGGCCAAAATCGAAGAAGAGGAGCGGGAAAAGACCGGAATAAAAAATCTGAGAATTCGTTTTAATAAAGTATTCGGATACTACCTTGAAGTGACGAATTCTTATAAAGATCTGGTTCCGGATTATTATACGCGCAAGCAGACGCTGACGAACGCGGAGCGCTATATTACGCCGGAGTTGAAAGAACTTGAAGAGACAATCCTTGGTGCGGAGGAAAAGCTGACAGCACTGGAATACGATGTTTTCTGCCGCGTTCGCGATGAAATTGCCGGGCAGGTGGAGCGGATTCAGACAACGGCAAAGGCAGTGGCCTCCATAGATGTTCTGGCATCCCTTGCTCATGTGGCGTCAGCAAACGGCTATACCCGGCCGAAGATTAACGAAAAAGGTACATTAAAAATTAAAAACGGAAGGCATCCGGTGGTGGAGCGCATGATGGACAATGATATGTTCATCGCTAACGATACATATCTTGATAATAAGGATAACCGTATTTCAATAATTACCGGACCGAATATGGCGGGAAAATCCACTTATATGAGGCAGAATGCCCTGATTGTCCTGATGGCGCAGATCGGCTCATTTGTTCCCGCAGAATCGGCGAACGTCGGAATTGTAGACCGGATTTTTACCAGAGTGGGCGCTTCAGACGATCTGGCAAGCGGTCAGAGCACCTTTATGGTGGAAATGAATGAGGTGGCAAATATCCTGAAGAATGCCACCGGAAGCAGTCTGCTGATCCTTGATGAAATCGGAAGGGGAACCAGCACGATCGACGGACTGGCGATTGCCTGGGCAGTGGTGGAACACATCAGCAATCCGAAACTTCTTGGTGCGAAAACCCTGTTTGCTACGCATTATCACGAACTTACCGAGCTGGAGGGCAAACTTTCCAATGTCCATAATTACTGTATTGCGGTAAAGGAAAAAGGGGATGATATCGTTTTCTTAAGAAAAATTATTCCCGGCGGGGCGGACAGAAGTTACGGAATTCAGGTGGCAAAGCTGGCCGGTGTGCCGAATATTGTAATCGATCGGGCAAAAGCGATCTGTGAAGAACTGGAGCAGACAAATCTGAACAATATTACGCGGAATCTGGATGTAGGCGCTCTGACGGACGCCAAAACCCGGAAAAAGCCGGATGAGGTAGATATGGCGCAGATTTCTCTTTTTGACACAGTCAGTGACGACGATATCATCCGTGAGATCGCAGAGATTGATCTGGCACATATGACACCGTTTGATGCGATGAATAAACTCTATGAACTGCAGAATAAAGTAAAAAACCGATGGTAAGTAAAACAAGAGGAGATACATATGCCGACAATAGAATTGCTTGATGAACAGACAATCGATAAGATCGCAGCCGGCGAGGTGGTAGAGCGGCCTTCCTCCGTGGTAAAGGAACTGGTAGAAAATGCGATTGACGCCAGGGCAACAGCAGTTACCGTCGAAATAAAGGATGGCGGCACCACGCTTATCCGAATCACCGATAACGGCTGCGGAATTGAGCGGGAGCAGATACCGATTGCTTTTTTCCGCCATTCCACAAGCAAAATCCGCTCGGTGGAAGATCTGATCACGATTTCTTCTCTGGGATTTCGGGGAGAAGCTCTTTCCAGTATTGCTTCTGTCTCTCAGGTAGAGCTTATCACAAAAACGCTGGACAGTTTTACCGGCAGCCGCTACCTGATCGAGGGCGGAAAAGAAATCTCTCTGGAAGAGACCGGAGCGCCGGACGGCACCACGTTTCTCGTGAGAAACCTGTTTTATAATACTCCTGCGCGCAGAAAGTTTTTAAAATCTCCGCAGACCGAAGCCGGTTACATCAGCGATATGATGGAAAAAATAGCGCTTTCTCATCAGGATATTTCTTTTAAATTTATCAATAATGGACAGATTCGCCTGCATACTTCAGGCAACTCGCAGCTTAAGGATATCATTTATCATATCTACGGTCGGGACATTGCCGCGAATCTTCTGGAAATCAAAGGGGATTTTGAAGGATTTTCCGTCAGAGGGTATATCGGAAAACCGGCTGTTTCCAGAGGAAACCGTAATTTTGAGAGCTATTTTATCAACGGCCGTTTTATAAAGAGCAGCCTGATCGCAAAAGCAATTGAGGATGGATATCACGGCTTTATGATGCAGCATAAGTATCCGTTTACGGTTCTTCAGATCAGTCTGGACGGGAAACTCGTGGACGTCAATGTACATCCGAACAAAATGGAACTGCGTTTTTCAAACGGAGAAGAATTATACCGCAGCCTGTTTCAGCTGATTCAGAGTACGCTGCGAAATCGGGAACTGATCGCGGATGTGGCAGTAAAGGAAGAAAGAAAAAAGCAGGATAAACCGGTTTATGATAAGGCAGAACTTCCGGAGCCATTCGAGAAAAACCGTCTGATTCAGGATATACGTAATAACGATAAGGCAGAAACTGATGACCTGAAGAAAAAATCTGATGATTCGGGGAAATCTCTGAGCACAAATAGAATAACAGTTCAGGAAAAAACGGAAGTAAATTCTCAGAGAGCCGAAACAGGTAACCCTGTGCTAAAAAATAAGGAGCATCAGGCACCGGCGGATCCTGTTTTGAGGGAAGAGATACGATATGGTGAGAATCCGGTTCAACAGACACTGGCAGACTATGCTGCTCCCCGGACCCGGCTTCTTTCTGAGGAGGCGAGACCGCATCACCGCATCATCGGGCAGCTTTTTGATACCTACTGGCTGGTAGAGTTTCAGGATCGGTTTTATATGATCGACCAACATGCTGCGCATGAGAAGATTCTTTATGAACAGACAATGCAAAGTTATCGAAATAAGGAATTCACTTCTCAGATGATCAGCCCACCGATTTTGCTGATATTGACCATGCAGGAGGAAGTTCTCCTGAAAAAGTACATGGAAGTGTTTGAAAAACTCGGATTTGCCATTGATTCTTTCGGCGGGAAAGAATATACTGTCAGCGCAGTTCCGGCGAATCTGTACGGGCTGAACGGGCAGAAGCTTCTGATGGAGCTGATCGATAATCTGGGCATGCTTTCGGAAAAAGATACTCCGGAGATGGTGACGGAGAAGATTGCAAGCATGTCCTGCAAAGCAGCTGTAAAGGGGAATGACCGGCTTTCCCGCACAGAGGCAGAGCATTTGATTGATGAGTTGCTGAAGCTGGAGAATCCGTACTTTTGTCCGCATGGCAGGCCGGTGATTATTTCCATGACAAAGCATGAAATAGAGAAAAAATTTAAGCGTATCGTGTAATGATGATCTCAGGTCAAAAGAAAAGGAAAGGAATGGCCATGGAGAAAAAACCTTTAATCATCCTGACAGGTCCCACGGCTGTGGGAAAGACCGATCTCTCCATTCGCCTTGCGAAAGCAGTAAACGGATCCGTCATTTCCGCAGATTCCATGCAGGTGTATAAAGGGATGGATATCGGTTCGGCAAAAATCCGGCCGGAGGAAATGGACGGCGTTCCTCATTACCTGGTGGATATCCTGGAACCGGATGAAGAGTTTAATGTTGTACGTTTTCAGATGCTGGCCAGACAGGCATTAAAGCAGATATATGAAAATGGCCGGATTCCGATTGTTGTCGGAGGCACCGGCTTTTATATTCAGGCGTTATTGTATGATATCGATTTCACCGAACAGGATGAAGATACCGCTTTTCGGGAAGAATATGAACGGCTGGCGAAGGAAAAAGGAAGCCGCTGGCTGCATGAGCAGCTTCGAGCCGTTGATCCGGTATCTGCGGATATGATTCACGAAAATAATATTAAGCGTGTGATCCGCGCATTGGAGTTTTATGAGAAATCAAAAATACCGATTTCAGAGCACAATGCCAGGGAGCGAGTGAAAGAGTCCCCCTATAATTTCTGCTATTTTGTCCTGAACGACGATCGTGCGAAAATCTATGAACGCATTGACCGGCGGGTGGATCAGATGCTGAATGAAGGTCTGGTCGAGGAAGTACAGGCTCTTCGGGCAAAGGGATATCATCGGGGTATGGTTTCGATGCAGGGGCTTGGATATAAAGAGATTCTTGCCTGGCTGGACGGGGAAATGACGTATGAAGAGGCAGTATATACCTTAAAGCGCGATACCAGACACTTTGCAAAACGGCAGCTGACCTGGTTTCGGAGAGAGCGGAGTGTTATCTGGGTGGATAAGACCGGTTTTTCCGGCGAAGATGAGGTGCTGACTTATCTGCTTACTGTGATTGAGAGCGCAGGAATTATATAATACGGAGGAACAGATAGAAAATGATAACGAATGACAATATAAAAAAGCAATATGAAACCCTCGGCATCTCGCCGGCCGTTTATGAATTCGGCGCAAAGATTGAGGACGGTTTAAAAGAAAGGTTTGATGCGGTCGATCAGGTTGTCGAGTTCAACCAGATGAAGGTAATCCGGGCAATGCAGGAATGCCGGGTAAGCGCAGAGTGTTTTCAGGGAACATCCGGATACGGATACGACGACCATGGGAGGGATACGCTTGAGAAAGTTTATGCAGCCTGCTTTGGCGGAGAGGCAGCTCTGGTGCGCCCTCAGATTACCTGCGGGACTCATGCGCTTGCACTGGCGCTGATGTCAAATCTGCGGCCGAGTGATGAATTGCTTTCACCGGTCGGAAAACCCTATGATACATTGGAGGAAGTGATCGGCATCCGTCCGTCCCGCGGTTCTCTGGCAGAATATGGGATTACTTACCGGCAGGTTGATCTTTTAAATAACCGTGATTTTGATTATGAGGGAATCCGTAATGCGATCAATGACCGTACGAAGCTGGTGACAATCCAGCGTTCAAAGGGATACCAGACCCGACCCTCATTTTCCGTAGAACAGATCGGCGAACTGATTTCCTTTGTAAAATCCGTAAAACCGGATGTTATCTGTATGGTTGATAACTGTTACGGTGAATTTGTACAGGAGCGTGAACCTCTGGAAGTCGGAGCAGATATGATGGTTGGCTCCCTGATCAAAAATCTGGGCGGCGGTCTGGCGCCGATCGGCGGTTATATTGTCGGGAAAAAAGAGTGTGTGGAAAATGCTGCCTGCCGTCTGACAGCTCCGGGGCTCGGAAAAGAAGTCGGCGCTTCTCTGGGCGTGACGCAGTCCTTTTACCAGGGATTGTTTCAGGCACCGATTGTAGTCGGAGGCGCTTTAAAGGGCGCGATCTTTGCGGCTAATATTTACGAGCAGTTGGGATTCCCGGTGATTCCGAACGGGACGGAACCCCGCCACGATATCATTCAGGCTGTAACTCTGGGTTCACCGGAGGGGGTCATCGCTTTCTGTCAGGGCATTCAGGCGGCGGCGCCGGTCGATTCGTTCGTAATACCGGAACCGTGGGATATGCCGGGCTACGACAGCAAAGTAATCATGGCCGCCGGCGCCTTCGTCCAGGGTTCCTCCATCGAACTTTCCGCAGACGCTCCGATCAAGCCGCCCTATGCCGTATATTTTCAGGGCGGACTGACCTGGCATCACGCCAAGCTCGGGATTCTCATGTCCTTACAGAAACTGGCAGAGGCTGGTCAAGTGAATATATAAAAACTTATTTTTATGAAGTGTTCGGTCAGGATAGGAAAGAAAGAAAAAGTTCATACATTTCAGGTGTACACGCAAAAAAAAATATGTTATTATGTAACGTGTCTGCATGATGAGAGAGTAGACAGGACATAGTATGAATAAGACATTGACAATGAAAGAACTACCGGATCAGGAGAAGCCGTATGAGAAGTGTCTCCTGATGGGAACCGCCGCTTTGTCTGACGCGGAGCTGATCAGTGTGATCATCCGCACAGGGGCATCGGGTGAAAAAAGCACCGATTTGGCCGCGAGGGTTTTAAATGCGGGACCGGACGGTCTTTTGAATCTGATCCATCTGTCGATAGAGGACCTGATGCAGATTCGAGGCATCGGCCGGGTGAAGGCGATTCAGCTGAAATGCGCCGGAGAGTTATCCCGGAGGATTGCATCCGCCTCGCGCCATGTAAACCGGGCGTTTTCCGGGCCGGATGAAATTGCGGCATACTATATGGAGCATCTGCGCCACGAGTCCAGGGAAATGCTGATGCTTACCATGTATGACCGCAAGAATATGCTGCTTGGTGATGAAGTGATTTCAGTCGGCACATCAAATGCCTCGCTTATTTCACCGGGAGAAATCTATAAGGTTGCTTTAAAAAAGCACGCTGAGTTTATCATTCTTCTGCATAATCATCCCAGCGGAAATCCGGAGCCGAGCAGAGAGGATATCGATGTCACTTCACGTATCATGAAATGCGGGGAATTGTTAGAAATTCCGCTGATGGATCATATTATTATCGGTGATAATTGTTATTACAGCTTTCGAGAACAAGGTTTTTTTGTATCGTAGGAAAGACTTTGCAGTTGTAAAGTACTATTAAGGGAGCGGCAGACAGCGTGATATTATGCAAAAGAAAGGGAGAGTAAGATGGCGAATGTATACGGTGTTGATCTCGGCACCTGCAATCTGAAGGTTTTTAACAAGCATACGAATAAGATTATTAAGGAAAAGAATACGATTTCCATCATTAATAAAAATCAGCTTTACGCTTACGGAGATAATGCCTATGCGATGTATGAGAAGGCACCGGACACGATTCAGGTCTCTTTTCCCGTTATGGGCGGTGTGATCGCAGATTATAACAATCTCCAGGTGATGATTCAGGAACTTCTGGAAAAATCTAATCGGGGACATGTCCGCGGCTCCGAGTTTATTGTTGCGGTTCCGACGGATATCACCGAGGTGGAAAAGAAGGCTTTTTTTGATTTGTTTTTTAAGAGTAAGATGAAACCCCGCTCGGTGCTTTTGTGTGACAAGCCGATTGCGGATGCTGTGGGGCTCGGACTGGATGTAAATGAACCTACCGGTATCATGGTTGTTGATATGGGGGCGGATACCACAGAGATTTCTGTGATTTCTCTTGGCGGACTTGTGCTGAGTGATCTTCTTCATTTTGGCGGCAACCGTCTGGATGAGTCTATTATTTCTTATATAAAGAAGTCGTTTAATCTGGTGATCGGGCAGAAGACTGCGATGCAGCTCAAGGAGGAGATTGGAAGCGCGCTTCCCGGCCGTGAGGATGAGCTTACCGTTGTTGGCCTCGATGTGGTCAGCGGCCTTCCGATTAAGGTAAAGATTGACGCGGGGATTGTCTATGATGCAATGAAGGACAGTCTTTCTTCTATCTGTAACTCTATCAAAATGATTCTGGAGAAGACTCCGCCGGAGCTTTCGAGGGATATCATTCATTCCGGAATTTATCTGACCGGCGGCGGTTCCCGTGTGAATGGATTGGATAAATTATTTACCGACATCACAAATATAGCTGTCAATACCTGTGAAGATCCGGACGAGACGGTCGTGAAAGGCTTAAGTCTTGTAGTGACCAATGAAAAATATAAACATCTGGCGTACAGTCTGCGAAGCAGGATTTTCAGATAACGAGGCAGATTATATATGAAACGTAAAAAGAAAAAAAATTTCCCTGCAAAGTATGTTTTGCTGATCATGTCTTTGTTTTGTGTCGTGATCATCGGATGCAGTGTAAAGCTTTCTTTTTCAAGTACAGCGGCCAATACCGCAGTCGGTTACGTCATTATACCCATGCAGAAGGGAATCAATTATGTCGGCTCTTTCCTTCAGGATGTGCGGGATGTTTTTGTTTTCAAACAGGAGCTTCAGGATGAAAATGAATCGCTGAAAGAGCAGGTGGCCAGCCTTACGGAGGAGCTGAACCAGGTACAGATTGATCAGGAGGAGCTTGAGCAGCTGCAGGAGCTTTATGAAATGGATCAGACCTATTCGGATTATGATAAGGTAGCTGCAAGTGTGATCGGAAAGGACAGCGGGAACTGGTTCTCAACATTTCTCATTGACAAAGGTACCAATGACGGCGTGGAGGAGGGCATGAATGTCATTGCTGACGGCGGGCTTGTCGGCATTGTAACTGAAGTCGGTCCGACTTATGCTACGATACGCGCGATTATTGATGACAGCAGCAATGTCAGCTGTAAGGATCTTTCCAGCGGGGATCTGATGATCGTAAGCGGGGACCTGCAGGAGATGAACGAGAGCGGCCTGATCACATTTTCCGACCTGAACGATACGGAAGATGCTGCAGTCGTAGGGGATCAGGTTGTTACATCCAGTATCAGCGATTTGTATCTGCCGAATATTCCGGTCGGATATATTACGGAGATGACGCTGGACTCGAATAAACTGACGAAGTCGGGAACGATCGCGACGATTGTTGATTTTCAACATCTCGAAAAAGTTTTTGTCATATTAGAGACAAAAGAATCTATAACTGAAGACGAGGGGGAGTAGGCTATGAGAAGAAAATTGGTGATAGCAGTTATTATCATTGCCTGCTTCCTTTTACAATATACGGTATTTAAGACTCTGGCTATTGCCTCCATCTCTCCGAACCTGCTTATTGTTGTGACGGCAGCTTTCGGCTTTATGAGAGGTCAGAAGGAGGGGCTATGGGTCGGATTTTTTTCAGGAATACTGGTTGATCTGGTGTTTGGCAGCGTGCTTGGTTTTTATGCCCTGGTTTACATGTTTATCGGATTTACGAACGGTTTTTTTCGAAAGTTCTTTTTCCCCGATGAAGTCCGGCTGCCGATCATGCTGATTGCATTGAGTGATTTTGGCTGTAATCTGGTTGTATATTTTATCTTATTCTGGTTTCGCGGCCGTTTTCATTTCGCTTACTACCTGCTGCATACAATTATCCCGGAACTGGTCTATACGATGCTGGTTGCTATCCTGTTATACTTTATCCTGCTGAAGATCAATCAGAAGCTGGAGGAGATTGAAAGAAGGAGTGAAACAAAGTTTGGCTGATTTTATCAAAGAGTGGATTGTGAAAACTGTAAAGTCCCGTCTTTTCGTGTTCTGGTTAATTATGGTTGCGCTCTGCCTTGTTGTTGCACAGCGTCTTTTTAAGCTGCAGATTATAAACGGGGAGGATTATCTTAACAATTATACGCTCAGTATTGAAAAAGAGATTACAGTGGAGGGCACCAGAGGAAATATTTATGACAGGAACGGCGTCCTTCTGGCTCATAATGAACTGTCGTATACCATTACATTAGAAGACAATGGAACTTATGAAAGTTCAGACGGCAAGTCTGCTTCGGAAGTAAAAAATGAAACTCTGAATGCCGAAATCAGCGAGCTGATTGATATGATTGAATCCAATGGGGATTCAATCGTGAATGACCTGGATCTTTATATGGACGAAAACGGAGAACTTTCATTTCTTGTAGAGGGGTCAAGCCTTCAGGGGTTTCGCCGGGATATCTACGGCCATTCTTCTGTAGATGAGCTTGTTGTAAACTCAAAACTCGGATATGATGAGGCGAAAGCGATCACTGAACAGATTTATGAGTATCTGCTTGATAAGTTCGGCGTTGATACAGAAACGTATGACAGATATCGCGCATATCAGATCATAGTGATCCGATATGCCCTCTCACTAAACTCCTATCAGAAATATATCGCCACGGATATCGCACAGGATGTCTCCGATGAAACGGTAGCTATGATTGAAGAGCATCTGGATGAACTGCAGGGGGTGGAAGTCAGCGAAGACACGAAAAGGGTGTATGATTACCCGGAGTATTTTTCGCATATTATCGGTTATACCGGAAAGATTTCCACGGATGAGTACGCGGAGCTGTCGGAGTCTGACGATTCATATACCCTGAATGATACCGTCGGAAAGTCCGGAATTGAGCAGGTCATGGAGCTTGAGCTTCAAGGCACAAAAGGCACCCGTACTGTTTATGTGAATAACGTCGGTAAGATACTGGAGGAGAAATCTTCCACGGAAGCCTCTGCCGGCAATGACGTTTATTTGTCCATAGATGCGGAATTGCAGATTGCGGTTTATGACCTGCTGGAGCAGGAACTTGCCGGAATTCTGTATTCCAAGATAATCAACGCAAAGTATGATGATAGTGATGATCTATATATTCCGATTTATGATGTATATAATGCGCTGATTGAGAACAGCGTGATCGATATATCCGCGCTGGCGGATGCGGGATCAGATACCTATCAGTACCGCGCGTATCAGACGTTTGAAAATTACAGGCAATCTGTGTATGATGAAGTGGCGGCTGCGTTTGAAAGTGATACGGTATATGAGGATCAGTCAGAAGAAATTCAGGAATATCTGACTTACGTCATTACCTGGATGCAGGATACCGGAGTTTTTGACACCTCAGATGTAAACTCTTCCGATGAGATGTACTCGAACTGGAAAAGCGGCGAAGTCTCGGCGAAAGATTACTTAAGCTACGCGATTGAATCTTCCTGGATTCAGGTCAGTGCTCTGGATCTTGATGAAAAATATGCGGATACAGATGAAATTTACAATACGCTGATCGCATACTCGATGGAACAGATGCAGTCAAGCACATCCTTTGACCAGATTATTTATAAATATCTGATTTACGGAGATCAGATCTCCGGTACGACCCTTTGTCTGATTCTTTATGAGCAGGGGGTACTTGATGAGGATGAAGAGACATTTTCTTCTTTAGAGAGCGGGTCAACCACTGCATATTCTTTTCTTAAGGAAAAAATCAGCAGCCTTGAAATCACACCGGCACAGCTGGGACTGGATCCCTGCACCGGCTCATGTGTGATTATGGATCCTGATACCGGAGAATTGCTGGCATGCGTCACATATCCAGGTTATGATACCAACCGGCTGGCAAATTCGATGGATTCTGTGTATTATAATCAGCTGCTGGAGGATGCATCTCTGCCGCTTTATAACAACGCGACACAGCAGGCAACCGCGCCCGGTTCCACGTTCAAAATGGTGACCGCTACAGCGGGACTAACAGAGGGTGTGATCACAGCGAGCTCAGAAATCTATGATTCCGGTGTTTTTGACCGGCTGGATTATAATCTGAAATGCTGGATCTACCCTTCGGCACATGGGAACGAAACGGTAGTCACCGCACTTCGGGACTCCTGCAATACATTTTTCTGCGAGGTCGGTTACCGGCTCAGTCTTGTCAATGATGTATACAGCGAGAGTACCGGACTATCCATGATACAAAAGTATGCGAAAATGTTCGGACTGGGCAGCGGAACCAATATTGAGATATCGGAAGGTACATCTAATATTGCGGATGAATATCCGATCAGTGCCTCCATCGGACAGAGTAATAATAAGTATACGACTGTCCAGCTTTGCCGTTATGTTGCTGCTATTGCAAATGAAGGAACGGTTTACAACCTTACGCTTCTTTCCAAAGTGACGGACTCTGAAGGAGAGACCCTTTACACATATGAACCTGAAGTTGAAAATGAGATTACGGAAATTTCTTCTTCCACCTGGAGCCTGCTGAAAGAGGGGATGGAAGCGGTGGTTGCGGATCATTCGCAGTTTGATGATCTTGAGGTCACTCTGGCCGGAAAAACCGGTACGGCACAGGAAAATGAGGAACGTCCGAACCATGCGCTTTTTGTCGGTTTTGCTCCGACGGATGACCCTGAAATTGCCATAGCAGTGCGGATTGCCTACGGGTATGGATCAACCAATGCCTGCGACTTTGTGGACACTGTGGTGAAGTATTACTTTGGGGAAGCGACGGAAGAGGAACTGCTTACCGGAAAAGCAGCCGATGTCAGCTCGTCTTCGAACAGTTTCACCGATTAAAAAGAAAGAATTCGTTTGACAGCGTAGTTATTTGTCCGGGAGACAATATATGTTAAAACAATACAATATAAAAAATTACAGGTTCCGACTGGTTGCTTATGTCGTTATTCTTACGATTATCGGGATTCTCGCGATTGGAAGCGCAAAACCATCGGTTCAGGACAATCAGATCATGGGACTTATTGCAGGCCTTGTGATTATGGTGATTGTGTCATTGATTGATTACAGCGTAATCTTAAAATTTCGCAGAATCTGGTATTTGATGATAGTCGTGCTGCTGGGACTTATTTTTGTCCCCGGGGTTGGTTACGAGGTAAATAGCGCAACCCGATGGATTAAAATCGGCGGATTTCAGTTTCAGCCCTCAGAATTGTGTAAAATTATGCTTATTGTGTTTTTTGCAGCATTCTTTATGCGGGTGCAGGAGAAACTGAATACATGGCAGATGCTTTTGGCTTCAGTCATTCTGGCAGGTATTCCGCTTCTGCTGATTGTGAAGGAGCCTGATTTGTCAACTACAATTATTGTTACGCTGGTGTTTATCACGATGCTGTATGTTGCCGGTTTGAGTTACAAAATCATCTTGCCGATACTGGCAATTTGTATACCTGCAGCTGTAATCAGCATAATTCTGATGCTGCGTGAACAGTTTCCGTTTTTGCAGCCGTATCAGTATAGCCGAATTCTGTCCTGGCTCGATCCGGATAAATACCCTGATTCCTCCAGACAGCAGCAGAATTCGATCATTGCCATCGGTTCCGGCCAGCTTTGGGGAAAAGGACTGAATAACTCGTCTATTACGTCTTTGAAAAACGGGAATTACCTGTCGGAGCCGCAGACGGATTTTATCTTTACCATTATCGGTGAGGAACTCGGATTTGTCGGCTGTATCATTGTGGTCATCCTGATCATGCTGATTGTCTTTGAGTGTATTATGATTGCCAGAAAAGCGAAGGATCTGGGCGGCCGCCTGCTCTGCTGCGGGATGGCTGCGCTGATTGGTTTTCAGTCTTTTGTAAATATCGGCGTTACAACAGGGTTAATGCCGAATACGGGACTTCCGCTTCCGTTTGTGAGTTACGGGCTGACATCGTTGGTCAGTATGTTCATAGGAATCGGACTTGTGCTGAATGTGGGGCTGCAGCCGAAACGGTATGGAACGATAGAAAATCTTTAAATTCAGATATTCGGACGGATGATACAGAATAACGCGTTGTGCATAATATTATTTTGAAATTATAAAAAAGGAGAACTACATAGAATGAATTTGCGCCATCATAAAAAGTACTTTGTAACATGTTTAATACTAATTTTGGCTTCCGCTTTTTTATCAGGATGCGGTACAGAGCGGCAGGATGTAGACAATGCGTATCAGATTTATGAGACGACGGAAGAGTATGTATCTATTGGAACATCTTCCTCGGATTCTGAACTGTCACTATTTGCGTCAGATCTCTGTGTGGGCGGTACGGAGAATACGGAGTCAGATAGTGTGATTGCCGAATGTGCGGAAAGTGCGGCTGTTTTTATGGTGGACAGCGGGGAAATTACATATGCGCAGAATATTTATGAAAAAATTTATCCGGCGAGTACAACGAAAATCCTGACTGCCTATCTTGCACTGACTTACGGTGATCTGGATGAGACGCTGACGGTCTCGAGTGAAGCGATTGAAGAACTGGATCCTTCTTCGTCTGTCTGCGGGCTTGAAATTGGGGATCAGATTACGTTGCGGCAGGCTTTGTATGGCTTGATGCTTCCCAGTGGGAACGATGCAGCAAATGTAATCGCAGAAGCGATTTCCGGCAGTACGGAAGCTTTTGCGGATCTTATGAACGAGACAGCGCAGGCATTAGGAGCAACTCATTCAAACTTTGTAAATGCCAACGGCCTTCCGGATGATGAGCATTATACGACTGCCTATGATATGTATCTTATCTTTAACGAAGCAATCAAAAATGAAGATTTTGTTTCTATTATTTCAACAACCTCTTATGAGGCAGCCTATCTGGATGCAAATGGCAATACGGTGACTAAGACCTGGAATAACAGTAATGGGTATCTTTCCGGATTATATTCACAGCCGGAGGGTATTACTGTCATTGGAGGCAAAACCGGAACCACCAGTGAGGCAGGATCCTGTCTGGTTTTATACAGTGAAAATGAATCCGGTTTACCTGTGATATCAGTTGTTTTTAAAGGAAATACCAGATCTGATCTGTATAAGATGATGACGCAAATGCTCTCCAATTATACCGACAATTGATACGGATTTCTAAAACAGGGTTGTTTTTTGAGGTTGGATATAATATAATCAAATTATCAAAAGCGCGGGGACAGGCAGTATGTTTTTCCTGTTTCCGATTCGAAGTAGGAGGATAAGACAATGGTTGAAATTATTGCCGGTGAAAAAGGTAAGGGGAAGACGAAGTATCTGTTGGACAAGGTAAACAGTGATGTTGCACATGCAACCGGGAATATTGTTTATCTTGATAAGAGCCAGAAACACATGCATGAGCTGACTAACAAAGTTCGTCTGATCAATGTATCTGATTACCCGATTACTAATTGTGATGAATTTATAGGATTTATTTGCGGTATCGTATCACAGGATTATGATTTGCAGGAGATGTATCTGGACAGCTTCCTTACCATAGCAGTTGTCAATAATGATCAGATTGAGCACACGATTGAAAAACTGAATATGATCAGCGAGAAGTATGGCGTCAAGTTTGTTTTGAGTGTTTCCCGCAACGAAGCTGATCTGCCTGAGTCGGCAAAGGCAAAAGTACTGATTTCTCTTTAACAGCGAGATCATTCAGGTGTCTTAAGGTAACTTAAGACACCTTTTTCCTTTATCAGTAATCAATCATTCCCCAGGGAGCGGATTCGTCCGCAGGCGCTGATCATATAAAGACCGCTCAGTCCCACGATCGCATAGATTACACGTGAAATCCAGGTCATGTTTCCAAATAAATATGCGATCAGGTTAAAGCGGAAAAATCCGATCAGTCCCCAGTTTATTGCTCCGATGATCACAAGGATCAGAAGAATTGTATCTAAAACCTTGGTGTTCATGATGTGATACTACCTCCTTTTATTACGTATTATTCGCAGCAAAAATCAGCTGCTCGTTAACTTACGAAGTTCTCTCCCGCAAGCACGGAGAACTTCTTGTAAGTTATATTATGAACAAAATCTTCCGTTTTATACAAAATCTGTTTTGTTCCGAAGGATAACCATGGGCAGAAAAAGAAAAAAAAATTTACTTTATTATAAAAAACCGATTCATATTAATATTGCAGTTATTATATTTGCGTTTGTACTGATTTATTTTCTGGTATATTTTTTCCAGTTTCTCACATCAAAGCATGTCTCTGTCTACGAAGTGCAGAAGGGGCAGATTATGGAAACGAATATCTATACCGGATTGATCCTGCGCTCGGAGACCGTTTCTTATTCGGAGGAATCCGGGAAGATTAATTACTACAGCAAAGAAGGAGATAAGGCCGGATATGATGATCTGATCTGCTCAATTGACAGCGAGGGCTCAATTTCCGAGGAAATTACGGAAGCAGGTTTGGATGCCTCATCTTTGACGAAGGATGAGCTGTCGGAGATTCGCAGCCTTGTGACAAATTATACCGCCAATTATTCAGACACACAGTTTTATAATATATATTCATTCAGAGAAAATCTGAACTCTTCGGTTCAGGAGAGCCTTTATCTTGCGGCATTGGAGGAGTTGACAGATCAGACGGATACCGGGACATTTTCTCTTGTGCGCGCAGACATAGACGGCATCCTTGCTTTCTATACAGACGGATATGAGGATGTGACTCCGGATACTTTTTCTGCTGAGATCTATCAGCCTTCTTCCTATCAGAAAAATAATCTGAAATCCAATACTTCCGTGTCAGTTGGACAGGCGCTGTATAAGACGGTGACGGACGAAGACTGGTATATTATGATCCCGCTGGATGAGGATGAGACGGCCCTGTATAAGGAGCAGATGGGTGAAGACAGCGACAGTTTTGTGATTCAGGTCACTTTTAAAACCGATGATGCGCAGACGTATGCCACCGCATCGATTCGAACCTACGGTTCTGAGTCTTTCCTTCAACTGGCTTTCAACAGCTCGATGATTCGTTATATTTCATCCCGTTATATGGAAGTAGAGCTTGGAGGAGATGAGAAAACAGGACTCAAGATTCCCAATACTGCAATCGTACAGAAAGAGTTTCTTCTGATTCCCTCTGATTACATCAGCCAGGGTGATAATTCCTCTTCAAAGGGTGTGATTCGAATTTTAGAAGAGGATGGCAGCGCGGAATTTGTTTCGACAGATGTCTATTATACCGATACAGAATCCGGATACTGTTATGTCCTTTCGGATGATCTGGAATTGGGAGATGTTATTCAGAAGCCGGATTCCGCAGAGCAGTATACAATCTCTGAAACCGGAGAGCGCAGCGGTGTTTACAATATAAATAAAGGGTATGCGGTGTTTAAACAGATTTCCGTTATATCTTCGAATGAGGAATACACGATTGTTGAAACCGGTACGAGCTATGGTTTATCACTTTATGACCGAATTGCGCTGGATGGTACGTCTATCTCAGAAGGAGAATTTGCAAACTGAAAACCGGAGGTTAGATAACGGATCGTCATGCTTGCATGAACAGATCGTTTATACTTTGTATTTAATAGCAGGAAGGAGTTTTTTTCATGGTTAAAGAAAATCTGCTTGAAGTTGAAAAACATATACAGGCTGCCTGTAAACGCGCGGGCCGTGACCGCAGTGAAGTGACACTGATCGCTGTCAGCAAGACAAAACCGGTTTCAATGCTGAATAAAGCTTATGAATCCGGCATCCGGGAGTTTGGCGAGAATAAGGTACAGGAGATGATGGACAAATACGATGAGCTGCCGTCAGATATTCACTGGCATATGATCGGACATCTGCAGAGAAACAAAGTGAAATATCTCATGGGGAAGTCGTATTTGATTCATTCCGTCGATTCGCTCCGTCTTGCACAGGAAATCAGTGCTCAGTCTGTGAAACATGGGGTGGAAACAGATATTCTCATTGAAGTGAATATTGCCGGAGAAGAGACAAAATTTGGTATTTCCGGGGAGGAAACAATCCAACTCGTGACTGAGGCGGCAAAATTGCCGAATATCCATATTCAGGGGCTTATGACTATCGCCCCCTATGTTGAGGATCCGGAAGAGAACCGGATGTATTTTCGTAAAATCAAAGAATTATCTGTTGACATTGCTGATAAAAAAATAGATAATGTACATATGCGTATTTTGTCTATGGGAATGACCGGAGACTATGAAGTTGCGATTGAAGAGGGTGCTACCATGGTTCGCGTGGGGACAGGCATTTTCGGAGAGCGCAACTACGGATTAAAATCCTGATGTTTTATACAATGATATAGATTGGAGATACATACCATGGGTGTAATGGATAAGTTTTTAAATGCAATGCGGCTGAATTCAGATGAAGATGATTACTTCGAGGATGACGATTTCTATGATGATGAGGAGGAAGAGGTAGAAGAATACGTTCCTCCGAAAAAGCCGGCACGCCGTGAACGCAGGAAACAGCAGGAGGAAGAGGAGTATGTAGAGGAAACTTCTTTTACAACTGTTAAAAAGGAACCATCCAAACCGGCGCAGTCAGCCACCACCAGATCGACGCAATCATCGACGAACAGTAAGGTGACTCCGATGCGCCCTTCCAGAAAACCACAGGGAGGTCAGGCTGTTATGGAAGTATGTGTTATTAAACCTTCGTCTGTAGAGGATGCCAGAGAGATTACCGAGACGCTTTTGGCAGGACGGACAGTGGTCCTGAATCTTGAAGGACTCGATCTTGAGATTGCACAGCGGATTATCGATTTTACATCCGGTTCCTGCTTTGCTATTGATGGAAATCTTCAGAAAATTTCGAATTATATCTTTATTGTTACTCCGCGGACTGTTGATATTTCAGGAGATTTTCAGGATATCATGAGCGCTTTTGACGCTTCTTCTCTGCAGGCAGATATCTGACCGCGGATAATTGATTCTGTATATTTTAAAGCCAGTCACATTATCTTTCCTGACTGGCTTTTTTATATCATTATTTTCGATACAACCACCTGCGTGAAGTGACGCAGAGCAAAGCTTTATATTGGATATTTCAGGGAGAACTGACTATGAAAAAAGAAGGCAGAGTGAGACCTTTATTTAGTATTATTTGCGGAATTGTTTGCTTTATGTTACTTTTTTTGCTGGATCGGCTTACCAAGCAATGGGCGGTTTTAACCCTTCGCGGGCAGAAGCCTGTCACAGTGATTGAGAATGTATTTCAGTTATATTATCTGGAGAACCACGGAGCAGCGTTCGGTATTTTACAGGGACGTCAGCATGTGTTTATCGTTATTACCGTATTGATTATGGCAGTTATCCTTTATGTGTATGCAAAGCTGCCTTTCCTGAAAAAATATCGTGCGCTGCGAATATTTCTTGTTCTGATCGCTTCGGGCGCCATCGGTAATTTTATTGATCGTGTCAGTCAGAACTATGTGGTAGATTTTTTCTATTTTGTTCTGATTGATTTCCCGATTTTTAATGTAGCGGACATTTATGTAACCTGCTCGACAATTTTGCTGATAATCGTTGTTCTCTTTCGCTTAAAAGATGATGATCTCTCCGAAATTTTACAGAATCTCAGATTGCGGAAAAAAGATGAATCATTTTCAGAAAACAAATGAGAGATTAAACTTTTTTATTTTGACAATAAAATACGCTGTATCAGATTCTGCTGATATGTTTTTGAGGTCATAGATACATGAGACAGGAATTTGAGGTTCAGGAAGAATTTTCCGGAGAAAGAATAGATAAATTTCTTGCACAGATTTACACGGATCAGTCACGGACGTTTTTTCAAAAGCGAGTGTGTGAATTTATTTCTGTAAATATATCAGATCTTCTATGATAAGT